>JBCCWI010000113.1:0-13545 GCA_039193795.1 Actinomycetota bacterium
CGAGAAAAGACCTCACTGTGTTAACTATGTGGACGATGACAGGGTGAGAAACATGTCGCATCGTCTAGCCCAGGTTCCCGCTGTAAACTCGTGCAATGCCGGGGGCCGGCAGCTCGTCCTCGAACCGATAGCCCGGGCCACCCCGGCCGGTGCCGGTCGGGTCGCCGCCCTGGCACATGAAGCCGTTGATGATGCGATGGAAGATGATGCCCTCGTAGTAGTGGTAGCGGGCGAGGGTCACGAAGTTGTTGACCGTCTTCGGGGCCTGCGCCGCGTCGAGGTGGATGACCATCGTGCCCATCGAGGTGACCATGGTCGCCGTGTAGGTCTTCTCCGGGTCGATGCACATCGGCGGAGCTTCGGAGAACTCCTGGGTCTTCGGGCTCGAGCCGTCGGGGTTGGGGCACTCGGTGGCCATGTCGGTTCTCCTCTTAGGTTTGGACGGGGGAGGTGGGGGCGCCGTACGGCACGCCGGGTCAGAGGCTACCGAGCTGTGTCGACGGGCGGCGGCGGAACCACCGACGGGCACGGCTGGGCCCGAGGGATCACCCAATCGACGGTCGCAGTCCGCTTAGGGTGACCGGCGTGAGGGAGTCACGGGTCGACGAGGCGGCGCCGGCGCAGCCCGACGGTCAACGTCGGTGCTCGACCTGCGACGTCACCTGGTGGGGCGACGACGCCACCGCCTGCTGGTTCTGCGGCTCGCCGGGAGCGTTCGCCAGCGACACCCGCCGAGTCGTGCGCGACGAGTCCGCCGCCTGACCGCCCGAGTGGTCTTCGACCTACGCTGCGGTCCGTGACCCTGCACTGGAGCGACAGCCGGCTCGAGGTCCATCGGATCGTGGTGGGACCGGTCGACAACAACGTCTTCGTGATCCGCTGCCGTGAGACGGGCGACGCGGTGTTGATCGACGCCGCCAACGAACACGACCGTCTGCTCGACCTCTGCCGCAGTCTCGGCGTGCGGACGGTGCTCGAGACCCACGGTCACTGGGATCACATCCAGGCGGTTGAGGCGGTGCGCGACGCCGGCTACGAGGTCGGGGTCACCGCCGAGGACGCCGCCATGTTGCCCTCCTACGACTACATCCTCGATGACGACTCGGTCGTGGAGGTGGGGCGACTGCGGGTGCGTACCCATCACACACCCGGGCACACCCCCGGCTCGATGTCGTTCAGCGTCGACGGCGCGCCGCTGCTCTTCAGCGGCGACACCCTGTTCCCTGGCGGGCCCGGCGCGACCCAGTACGAGGGCGGCGACTTCGACACCATCATGCGGAGCCTGGAGGACCGCATGTTCCGCGTGTTCGACGCCGAGACGCTGGTGCTTCCGGGCCACGGCCTCGACACGACCCTCGGCACCGAGGCCCCCCACCTCGACGAGTGGTACGCCCGCGGTTGGTGAGCGACCTCACCGTCGGGTCAGACCGCTGGCGAATTCATCCTCACTGAGACAGAATGCGCCGACGGCGAGTCGGGTTGGGACAGGTTGCTCGCCGCGCAAGCACTCGGAGCGAACGTGCCATCCTCTTCCCCCATCGAACGTGAGGCCGAACGCCTGGCCCTCCTCGCGTCGGTCGAGCTCTCACCCGAGAGCGAGACCCGGTTCAACGAACTGGTCGAGCTCGCCGCGTTCGTCACCCACACCCCGATGGCTGCGCTGACGATCATCGACGCCGACTCGGCGTGGTTCAAGGCCGCGCTCGGGTTCGAGTCGGGCCCCGTCGAACGCACGGGGGTGCCGTGCAATGCCACCGTCGCTGGCGGTCGGCCGCTGGTCGTGCCCGACCTGGCCGAGGATCCCCAGCCCGAGATCACCCAGCTGGTCGACGACCTCGGTCTGCGCTTCTACGCCGGCTTCCCGCTGATGGTCCACGACGATCTCGCCGTCGGGACGCTGTGCGTGCTCGATCGGCGACCTCGTCGACTGCTCTCCGACGAACTCCACGCCCTCCGGATCATCGCCGACCAGGCTGCGACCCAACTCCGCGTGAGCCGCCTCGAGGCGATGCTGCGCGACCACGACTGACCGGCGGCGTCACCCCTCGTCGGTGTCGACGCCGCCGCCCGTCACCGTCACCCGACGAAACGCCCGCAGGTCGTGTGACTCGATCCCGCCCCACCCGGCCCTCGTGAGTCGCCCATCGGCACGGATCTCGACCCCGACGTCGGTCGCCCACACCCGGGCGACGAACCCGCCGCCGACCACCACGAGGACGACGAGCGCGATCAGCACCCCCGCCCGCGCACCGGATCCAACGACGACCAGGGCCATGAGCAACCCGACGGCGACCGTCGAGCCGAGCCCGAGCACGAGCCGAGCCGCGTTGCGTACGCCTGCGCCCGAGCGCGGTTGGGACCACAGGACCGTTTCGTCGGTCCGCGTTCCGCGCGCCTCGGCGATCGCCGCGCGCAGCGCCGCGGCGTCCTCGGTCGAGGCTCGCACGCCCCCGATCGTGACGCTGACGCCGTGGTCGGTCCAACCCCTGATCTGCACCCACCGAGCCTGTCACACCCTGGGCGGTCCGGTTCGGCTCAGCCCAGGCCCCAAAATGGTCGATGGTCGGGAACCAGCGCCGCTCCCCGATCGTCACAACGGCACACCCCCACAGCCTGGAGACTCCCCATGCGTCGATTCACCCTCATCCTCACCCTGATCCTCGGCACGGCCCTCGTGGCCACCGCCTGCGGTTCCGACGACGATTCGACCGAGGTCGGCGGGGACATCCCGACCGACGGCGAGGACACCGATGCGCCCGCCGACGAGCCCGACGACGACGGTGACGACGACGCGCCCGTGGAAGAACCCGCCGACGACACCGACACCGGGCTCGCGCTCGGCGCCGGGCCGTACCCGGTCGCCGACGTGTCGGTGCGGGTCGATCTCGGCGACGGCACCACCGCCGAGTACCGGCTCGCGTGCCTCGGCGACACCGCGACCTTCACCGGCGACGCCGGCTCGCTCGACGCTGCGGCGGCCTGTCTCGCCCTCGCCGATACCGACGTCGTCGACCGGGTCACCACCGATCAGTATCTCGACCGCATCTGCACCGAGATCTACGGCGGCCCCGAGGTCGCACAGCTCACCGGCACGCTCGACGACCAGCCGATCGACAGCACCGTCGACCGGGTGAACGGCTGCGGCATCGACGACTGGGATCGCCTCCTGGCCCCACTGTTGCCGACCGCTGCGGGCGCCTGATCGGCCGGCGGATCCCGAATGATGGGTCGGAAGGTTCTTTCCCATGGACCGTCCGACCCATCAGATTCAGGATCTCCCGCCGATGCGGCGATGTCCTCTCCACGCCCCACGATTGGAGGAATCGCCATGGGAACCAAGGACCAGCTCACCGACGCACTCGCTCTCCACCTCGAGCCGGGTGAACAGATCCAGGCGTGGCGACCGGTCGTGGCCAACGCCAAGGTCGAGGACAGCGCCTACGAGACGACCCTCGCCCTGCTCGGTCCCAGCGCCTTCCGCGGTGCGTCGCTCGGCGCCGTCACCGGCTCGGGCGAGATGCCCGACCGCACCAACCTCGTGATCGTCACCGACCGCCGGGTGATCTGGTGCAACAAGTCCCGCTTCACCGGTGAGATCGCCGTCGGCGGCAGCGACCACCTTGGTGCGCTCCACACCGTCGACATCCTGCCGGCCCGCATCGCCCTCGCGAAGCTGCGCTTCATGTTCCACGATCGCTCCGTCGTGCAGTTCGACCTCCCGTCGGACCACAAGGCCAACGAGTTCGCCGCCGACATCAACCGGCTGTTGCGCCAGCCCGTCGCCGCCTGACACTCGCTCCGGCCCACCGCCGGATCGCCCGCCTCCTCTCTCCGTCGCCCCTGGGTCCCACCGACCCGGGGGCGATACGGTTTTCGCCATGACCGAAACCGTGATCCTCACCGGCGCCCGCACCCCGATCGGCAAGATGTCGGGAGCGCTCGCCTCGTTCAGCGGCACCGACCTGGGTGGCTTCGCGATCGAGGAAGCCCTCACGCGAGCCGGAGTGGCGGGCGAGGACGTCGATTTCGCCTACATGGGCCAGGTCGTCCAGGGCGGCGCCGGGCAGGTCCCCGCCCGCCAGGCCGCCCTCAAGGGCGGCATCCCGCTGTCGGTGCCCTCGACGGCCATCAACAAGGCGTGCCCGTCGGGGCTCAACGCGATCGCGCTGTCGCATCGCCAGATCGCGGTCGGTGAGGCCGAGCTCTGTGTCGCCGGCGGGATGGAGTCGATGACCCAGGCGCCCTACATCCTCCAGCAGGGCCGCGGCGGCTATCGCTACGGCGACGCGACGATGCACGACTCGCTGACCCTCGACGGCCTGTACTGCTCGATCGAGCACGAGCTCATGGGCGCCGGCACCGAGCGCTACGCCGCCGCCGAGGGCATGGCCCGCGGGCCGATGGACGCCTACGCGGCGATGTCCCACGAGCGGGCCGCCATCGCCCAGAAGGACGGGCTGCTCGCCGACGAGATCGTCCCGGTGGCGGTCAAGCAGCGCAAGGGCGACGACGTCATCGTCGCCGACGACGAGGGCATCCGGATCGGCACCACCGCCGAATCGCTGGGCTCGCTGCGGGGCGCGTTCGGTGGCGCCGGCAACGTCACCGCGGGCAACGCCAGCCAGATCTCCGACGGAGGTGCGGCGACGGTGGTGACCACGAAGGCCAAGGCCGACGCCCTCGGTGTCGCTCCGCTCGCCGAGATCATCGCCTACGGCGAGGTCGCCGGCCCCGACACCTCCCTCCTCACCCAGCCGAGCCGGGCCACCATGGTGGCCCTCGAACGTGCCGGCCTATCGGTGAGCGATGTCGACCTGTTCGAGTTCAACGAGGCGTTCGCCGCCGTCGCAGTCGCCTCGATGGCCGACCTCTCGATCCCCGACGACATCGTCAACGTCAACGGCGGCGCGATCGCCCTCGGTCACCCGATCGGCATGTCGGGCGCCCGCATCGCGATCCACCTCGCCTACGAGCTCAAGCGCCGCGGCGGCGGGATCGGTGTCGCCGCGCTGTGCGGTGGTGGCGGTCAGGGCGATGCGCTGGTGATCAAGGTCGACGCCTAGGCCCGGGTCGCTCCTGCCGTGCGCACCGCGGCGAGATCCGGGTACCCATTCACCGCCATCAACAGATCGGCCTCGGCCTGGATGCAGCGCAGGACGTGGGCTGCCCCACGCTCCGCGCCGAGCGCGAGCCCGTAGATGTAGGGACGGCCGATGCCGACCGCGGTGGCGCCGAGGGCGAGGGCCTTGACCGCGTCGCTCCCCGAGCGAACCCCAGAGTCGAACAGCACGGGCGTGTCGCCCGCGCCCTCGACCACCCCGGGCAACATGTCGATCGCCGCCAACCCGCCGTTCGCCTGGCGGCCACCGTGGTTGGAGCAGTAGATCGCATCGACGCCGGCATCCGCGGCACGACGGGCGTCATCGGGATGGCAGATCCCCTTCAACACAATCGGAAGGTCCGTCACCTCGCGGAACCACGGGAGGTGATCCCACGTGAGGACCTCACCGAACACGCCGGCGAACTGGAAGATCGCCGAGGCGAGATCCTCCTCGGGCGGCTTCGGCAGCATCGAGCGGAACACCGGGTCGGCGAAGTAGTTCTCGAGCACGTGGCCCCGCAGCTGCGGGAAGTTCGCCGTCCGCAGATCGCGCGGCCGCCATCCGGTGACCCAGGTGTCGAGCGTGACGACGAGGGCGCGGTACCCGGCCGCCTCGGCCCGCCCCATCATGCTCTCGGCCAGCTCGCGGTGTTTCGGTGTGTAGAACTGGAAGTAAGCGGGGACGTCGCCGCAGTGCGAGATGACATCCTCCAGCGGGTCGTTGGCGAGCGTCGACACGGTCAGCGGGACCCCGGTCATCGCCGACGCCTTCGCCGCCGCAATGTCGCCGTGGCCGTCCTGGGTGCACATGCCCGTGACCCCGATCGGGCTCATGAAGAACGGGCTCGGCAGACGGTCGCCGAACAGCTCGATCGAGAGGTCCCGACTCGACGTGTCGACCAGCATCCGCGGCACCATGCCCCACTGATCGAAGGCGCTGACGTTGCGATCCTGGGTGAACTCGTCGCCGCACCCGCCCTGGACATAGCTCAGCACGTGGGGCGGCATCGCCTGGTTGGCCCGTTGCACGAGCTCCGCGTGATCGACCGGGAACTCCGGCACGACACCGGTCAGTCCGGCCATGTAGATCTCGGTCTGGAAGCCGCCGTAGTTGGGGGATGGGGACGGTGCGTCGGTCATGGGCCGAGGCTAGATCGGCGACGACGCGTCACGCAGGGGCCGAATCCTCCGTCGGTCGACGCACGACCGTCGCCGGCAACACGACGAACAGGGCGAGACCGCCGAGGTTCGCGACGACGTCGGCGGCACCGAGACCATCGGTGTTGAACAGGTGGTAGGTCAGGTGGGGCAGACCCCACACGATCGCGACGATCGCAGCCAGCCGGACCAGCTCGCGTGTGGGGCGTAGTGCGGCCACCAGGAAGAGCACGAGAATGGCGAGGTTCAACGCGCCGACGTCGCGGACGAGGTGTTCGTTGTACGGGCCGTCGACCGACACCCAGGAGCGCCCGGCCGGGAAGTCGTCGTAGAACGACCGGGGGGCCAGCAACGCCCACGATCCGATGACCGCCGACTGCAACGCCAGGTAGGCGAACACGGCGCGGACCCACAGTTCACGGTTCATGCCACTCGACGGTAGTCAGCACGTCGCGGCCGGTACCGAGGGACGCGGTGTGCGAGTCTCGAACCCGTGGCGACGAGGAGCGGACGCATCGGTGTGGGAGTCGTGCTGTTCGTGATCCTGGCCGCCTGTTCCGGCGACGACACGGCGCCCCTCGACGAGCCGGCGGCGGCCGTCGTCGACACCACCATCTCCTCCTCGACCACCACGACGACGAGCACGACGAGCACCACGACCCCAACGACGACCACCACCACGACGAGCACGACCACGACCACGGCGACGAGCACGACGACCACACTGCCCGCCACGCTCGACATCGAGGGCAGCCCTCTCATCGAGTTCTCGGTGGAGGTCGACCCCGACCTCGAGGGCGAGCTCGACGAGGCGGAGCTGATCGCCTTCGTCGTCGAGACGCTGCGCGACGACCGCTCCTGGCGCTCCCGCGGGGTCGGCTTCCGCCTGCTCGACGACGGCGGCCTGTTCACGATCACCGTCGCCACGCCCGATCGGGTCGACCGCCTGTGTGCGCCGCTCGAGACCAACGGTCGCTTCTCGTGTGCGCGCAACGGCTGGGTCGCGATCAACAGCGACCGCTGGTTCGGTGCCACCGACGACTGGCCGGCGGATCTGGAGACCTACCGGCGGTATCTGATCAACCACGAGGTGGGCCACTACCTTCTCGGTCCGGGGCACGAGACGTGTCCCGGCGCCGGACTCCCCGCACCGGTCATGATGCAGCAGACGAAAGGACTCGACGGTTGCGAAGCGAACGGCTGGGTCGAACCCTAGGAATCGAGCACGCGTGAACGTCGATGTCGTCGACTACGTCCCGCTGGCGGCCGTGCTGGTCATCGCCCTCCTCGTGTGGCTGGGGGCGCGCTGGTTGATCCGCCGAGATGCCCGCCGCCATCCGGGCGTCAACGTCGAAGTCCGCTTCCAGGTCGTCACGATCGTGGTCGTGTTCGCGGCGCTCGTCGCCGGCATCGTCGCCCTCCCGATCTCGGAGGGTCGCAGCGGGCAGATCCTCGCCCTGCTCGGCATCATCTTGTCCGCCGCCATCGCGCTCTCCGCGACGACGATCCTCGGCAACCTGATCGCGGGCATGATGTTGCGCTCGGTGCGAAGCTTCCGGCCCGGCGACTTCATCCGGGTCGAGGACCACTTCGGGCGGGTGTCCTCGCAGGGGTTGTTCCACACCGAGATCCAGACCGAGGACCGTGATCTCACGACCCTGCCGAACGGCTTCCTCGCCGGACACCCGTTCACCACGATCCGAGCATCGGGGACGGTCGTGGCCACCACCGTCGGGTTGGGCTACGACGTGCCGCGCCACGAGGTCGAGATCGTGCTCCTCGCCGCCGCCGAAGAGGCCGGGCTGGAGCAGGCCTTCGTGCAGATCGTCGAGCTCGGCGACTTCGCCGTCGTCTACCGCTGTGCCGGCTTGCTCACCGATGTGAAGCGCCTCATCACCGCTCGCTCCAACCTCAGCGGCGCCGTCCTCGACGGCTGCCATGCAGCCGAGATCGAGATCGTCTCGCCGTCGTTCATGAACCAGCGTCAGGTGAACGACGAGGTCTTCATTCCGAAGGGACGCCGACGCCGTGCGTCGAACTTCGAGTCCGCCCCCGACGCCATCCCCGAACTCATGCTGTTCGACAAGGCGGAGAAAGCGGCGTCGCGCGAGATCTTGCTCGCGAGCCTCGCGAAGATCGAGCAGATCATCTCCGAGGACGGCGCGACCCAGGCCCTCGAGTACCGCCGAGACGTGATCCGCGACCTGATCGCCGAACTCGACGAGGAGACGGCGAACGGCGACTGAGGGCTCAGTCGCCGGAGCGGCGGAGCACGGTCCCGTCGCTTCGCAGCGCAAGGATGTCGGGTGGGTCGAGGAGGTCGAACATCGACGCCGCTCCGGTGTTCGCATCGATCTCGACGAGCGAGACGCCTCCACCGAGCGCCCCTGCGTCGAACACCAGCCGTCCACTTTCGGAAGGCAGCAGGCGTTGCGAGCCGATGTTCCCTTCGAACGGATCCGGCTCGGGCAGCGGGAACTGCGGTTCGCCCCAGGTCAGCGACTGCGGCTCGAGCGGGAGCACGACGAGGGCTTCGCTGAGGCCGCCGAAGGCGGCCGGCAGCCCACCGACGAGCACGAACTGCTGACCGGCCACCACGAGCGAGGGTGCGGCGGGCACGACGGTGTCGTCGGCAGGTGCCGGGACCATCTGCCACTCGCCGGTCGCGAGGTCGAGCAGGTACCCGAGTTCGGTGCTGCGAGAGAAGACGACCGGCCAGAGGAGCACGTCGTCGCCGATCGCGGCTGCCACCAGGGAGCGGCGGGAGGATGGGTCATCGGGGAGCGGCCCGGCGACGACCTCCCACTCGCCATCGGGGGTGGCGAGCACCACGGCGCCTCCTCGGCCGAGGGCGACGAGTCCTCGGTTCGTCACGGTGACGACCTGCGAGTAACTCTCGGTGAAGCCGCCCGGTATCTCGGGCAACGTCGCCCAGACGTCGGCGCTTGGATCGTAGGTGGCGATCGACCCGCCGCCGAAGCCCGAGCAGCACACGACGACGCGGTCGTTCCAGATGGTGAGGACCGGACGTGGCTCGGCCCACTCGGGCGACTGGTCGCCGAGCAGCAATCCGTCGGGTGTCTCGATGATCCGTTCGTCGCCGGTGACCAGATCGACGGCGACCAGCCGCACCCTCGTCGGGTCGAACCGAGCCTGCCCGGGCACGATGAGGGTGCCGTTCAGGATCACCCCGGCCTCTCGTCGCAACCAGAGATCCGACGCGACGAGCGGCTCCTCGGGCTCCGGTTCGGGCGCGGGCTCCGCCGGTGGCTCCTCGATCAGCACACTGATCGCCGCGTCGGTCACGGACACGGAGACCTGGGCGTCGGCTCCCCCGCGCGGTCCGTGGATCGTCATCTGCCAGAGACCCGACGCCAGCTCGCACGTGATGATCTTGGCGACGAGCGCCGGCTCCCCATCGGGGCTCGTCGCATCGACGATCGGGCTCTCGGTCTGCAAGGTGGAGGGGTCGAACCACGCGGCGGGGATGGTCAACCCGACGGCGGCCTCCGCGCCGCCCCAGCTGTGCCAGCTGTCGCACATCCAGAGCACGTCGTCCTCGGTGGCGAGGTAAACGGCGATCTGGTCGAGCGGCGCCTGGTCGAGGGTCGCGACCGCGACGACATCGGTGCTCGGCGGCGTCCCGTCGATGACGAGATCGACTCGCATCGTCCCCCGGTCGTCGCCGACGGCGGCGATCTCCTCGAGCCGTAGCCCGGTCGGCGAGTCCGCATCGCCGTCGACGGCGGGCTCGGTGATCGTGCTCTCGGCGTCGTCGGGAGGGCTGGCCACCGTGCTCGTCGGCTCGTCGCCGATCGCGGCGAGCGTGAGGCCACCGGCGACGACGGCGAGTACCAACGCGAGCGTTCCGGCCTTTCGGCGTCGACGCCGGGCGGTGCGGGCCACGACGTCGGCCAGCCCGGGTGGGGCCGCGACCGGATCGTCGACCGCCGCTCGCACGACATCGTCGAGTCCGGGCAGACCCTGGCGGTCAACCATCAGGCGCTCCCTTCGTACAGCGGCGGCTCGCCGAGCTGCTCGCGCAAGGTGCGGTGGGCCGACCGCAGGGTCGCCGAGACGGTCCCGCGAGCGATCCCCATCGCTTCGGCGATCTCGGGTTCGGTGAGGTGGCCGACATGGCGAAGCACGACGGCGAGTCGTTGCCGCGGAGGGAGGTCGGCGACGAGCAGATGCAGGTCCTCGGTCGGGCCCGCGACGAAGCCGGGACGCTCGCGGCGGAGCAGCCGCGCCTCGAGCGATCGGCGCCGATGGCGGCGGCGGCCGACATTGATCGCGACGCGGTAGGCCCAGCCCGCCGGATTGGCCATGGCCCCGACGCGGTCCCACCGTTCGAAGGCGCGGACGATCGCCTCATCGGCGATCTCGCGGGCGAGGTCGGGGTCGCCGAAGGCCGCCGCCATCGACGTGACCAACCTCGGATGCACCGCTCGGTACCAGTCTTCGAAACCATCCACCATCGCTCCCACGTGCTACCCCAAGTCACGACGGGGCCGAAACGCGTAGTCGGTGGCGTGGAAATCCGGCGGCAGGCGAGGATCAGTCCCGGCGACCGGTGAGATCGCGCAGGAGTTCGACCGTGCGGGAGCCCTGATCCGGAGCGCTGCCGGTGATGATGCGCCGGCGAACCGACGCCGAGACGATGTCGATGAAGACGACGACCGCGATCGTCATGATCAGCACGGCGCCGACCTCGGGGAAGTTGCGGAAGTTGAGCTGGGCGACGAGCTCGCCACCGACGCCGCCGGCACCGATCAGCCCGAGCACGGCCGAGGCCCGCACATTGATCTCGAAGCGGAACAGCCAGTAGCTGGCGATCACCGGCATGACCTGGGGCAGCATGCCCCAGCGCACCGCGCTCACCCACCGCCCGCCGCAGGCTTCGACCGCTTCGACCGGACCGCGGTCGGCGTTCTCGATCTCCTCCGACGACAGCTTGCCGAGGGTGCCGACCGAGTTGAACCCGAGTGCGAGCGTGCCCGCCCACGGGCCCAGGGGTACGACGCTCAGCAACACCATGGCGATGATCAGCTCCGGCACGGCGCGGATGACGTTGAAGAGCTGGCGCACCGGCAGGCGGATGAACGCCGGGGTGATGTTGTTCGAGGCCAGGAAGGCGAGCGGGAGCGAGATGGCGGCGCCGATCAGCGTGCCGACCCAGGCGATGTACACCGACTCGAAGATCTTCCCGATGACGCCTCGATCGATGACCGTCGCGAAGTCGGGGGGCCACATCTGCCGGGTGATGTTCCAGGCGTCGCCGGGCGCACTGCGAAGCCGGTCGATCGAGATGTCGAGGCCCGACACCCCCCACACGAAGAACACGGCGATCAGCACGGCGAGCGCCCACCGTCGGTTGCGCTGCGAGGTGGGGTACTCGGGCCGACCGCCGTCGTCGGGGACCTCGGTGTCGGACGGGAGGGTCGCCGTCATCAGACCAACCTCCGGCGGAGCGCGACGCTGATCTGTTCGATCACGACCACGACGACGAACACGATGATGAGGATCCCGAGGATCCGGTCGAAGCGGAAGAACTGCCGCTGCGCCTCGATCACCCGGCCGATGCCGCCGGCACCGACGATGCCGAGCACCACCGACGCCCGGATGTTGAGCTCGAACGTGTAGAGCGCGTAGGCGACATAGCTCGGCAGCACCGTCGGCAGGACGCCGGTGCGCACGGCGGGTACGTGGCGCCCACCCGCGGCGCGAGCGGCTTCGAGCGGCCGCGGGTCGGCCCCGTCGACCGTCTCGCTGAACAGCTTCACCATCACCGCGAGCGAGAAGATCGACAGCGCCCAGGTACCGGCGAAGGCGCCGATGCCGATCGCGGCGACCAGGAGCTTGGCCCAGAAGAGGTCGGGCACGGCGCGGATCACGCTCATGATCGTGCGGCTGACCCAGTAGGTCGGCGCGTTGGGCGTCGTCAGCCGGCTCATCGCGAACGCGACCGGGAGGGAGAGTCCACAACCGACGACCGAGGCGACGATCGCGATCTGGAACGTCTCGATCAGCGGGTCGATCACGTTCTGCCGGTTGAACACCCAATCCCACGGGACCGGCCAGAACAGCTCCCACAGTGGATTGGTCCAGACCTCCCAGAACGACGCGAGCCGAAAGCCCACCTGGCGACCGGCATAGACCGTGAAGGCGACGAACGCGATCGTGACGACATAGGTCCGGAGCTTGGGCCGGGGTTTCCTGGGCCGCTCGGCGGCCGCGGGCGTCGGCTCGACCGCGGTCACGTGTCGGTGTCGGCGAGCACGTCACCGGCCGTGATCGAGCGGCCGTAGATCTCGCGGAAGGTGTCGTCGTCGACGTCGTCGATGTGGCCGTCGAACACGAGCTCGCCCGCCCGCAGGCCGATCAGGCGCCGGCCGTACTGCTGGGCGAGGTCGAGGAAGTGGAGGTTGATGAGTGTGGTGATGCCGAGCTCACTGTTGATCCGGCTGAGATCGCCCATCACCTGACGGCTGGTGACCGGGTCGAGTGCGGCGACGGGCTCGTCGGCGAGCATGAGGGTCGGTTCCTGGGCCAGCGCGCGAGCAATGCCGACCCGCTGCTGCTGACCACCGGAGAGATCCGATGCCCGCACATAGGCCTTCTCGACGATGCCGACCCGTTCGAGGGCCTGCATGGCGATCTCGCGGTCGGCGGCGGGCCAGAGCCCGATCGTCGAGCGGATGGCACCGACGTTCGCGAGCCGACCCATCAAGACGTTGTTGAGCACCGTGGTGCGTTCGGCGAGGTTGAAGGTCTGGAAGATCATCCCGATCTTCGAGCGGACCTGACGAAGGGTCGCCGCCGACGCCCCGACGACCTCGACCCCATCGACCATCGCCGACCCCTCGGTGGCGGGAACGAGGCCGTTGAGCACTCGCAGGAGTGTCGACTTGCCGGCGCCCGACAGGCCGACGACCACGATGAACTCACCGTCCTCGATCGAGAGGTCGACGTTCTTGAGTGCCTGGACGCCACCGCGATAGGTGACCGACACATTCCGGAGCTCGATCAACGCTTCCCCCGATCGGTCGAGCGGACGGGCGACGGCCGCAGCCCGCCGAAGCGGGCTACGGCCATGCTCGTCATGAACGGTTCGGGATCAGCCCGGAGGCTCGGTGATGCCGAGGGCCGCAGCGGCCTCGCGCACGATGTCGAAGTCGGCTTCGAGCGCCGGCTGCACGTCGGTCCAGCCGTAGATCTCGTCGAACACGGCGGCGCCTTCCTCGGTATCACCGAGCCTCCGGGCTGATCCCGAACCGTTCATGACG
>JBCCWI010000114.1:0-13341 GCA_039193795.1 Actinomycetota bacterium
CCGGAGTCCGATATTGGCGATGATGATCGATGCGATGACCACGATGATCGAGTACGAGGAGGCCAGACCGAACCGGTTGCCGCCGCCGATCGATCGTTGGGCGATGTAGAACGGCAGGTTGTTGGCGCCGGGTTGCCCGCCGACGATCACCTCGATGTGGTCATAGACCTGGATCAGATAGATCGCACCCAGCAGGGTGCCGAGTTCGAGGAACGGACGCAGCTGGGGCAGGGTGATCTGGCGGAAGATCCCGAAGGTCGTCGCGCCGTCGACTCGAGCCGCCTCGAGGACCGATTGGTCCTGCCCCTGGAGACCGGCGAGCACGATCAACATCATGAACGGGCTCCACTGCCAGACGAGCACGACGACCACCGACGCCATCGGGTATCTGGTCGCGAACTCGACCGAGTCCTGACCGAGGCCGTTGAGGATCCAGTTGATGATGCCGAAGTTGAAGTTGAACATCTGCGTCTTCCACATGAGGCCGGCGACGACCGGCATCACGAGGAAGGGGGTGATGAGCAACGTGCGGATGAAGCCCTGACCGAAGAACTTCCGGTCGAGGAGCAGGGCGAGTGCGGTGCCCACGAGCAGCGAGAAGAGGACCGCCATCACCGTCATCTGGACGCTGACCCACGCGGCCTCTCGGAAGAACTTCTCACTCTCCGACGTCAGCCCTGTGTAGTTGTCGAGACCGATGAACTGCCGTGGCTCGACCGTGTCGATCCGCCAGTCGGTCAGGCTGTAGAAGAGCGTGAACAGAAACGGGATCTGCGTCACCACGATGGTGAAGAGCAACGCAGGAAGAATGGGTAGGCGCCGCTTCCACGCGTCGCGACGCTCCAGCCGCTTGACCTCGCTGGCGCGAGCCTCGTTCCGTGCGTCGAGGTCATTCTCGGCGTCGGCGTTCGACATGACCCTCCCCCTCGTGTCGTACGGGCCGGTGTGAGACACGTCCGGCCGAGCGTCGAAACGCCCGGCCGGACAGGGTCTCAGTGTTCCCTTCCGTCCTGCAACACCCCGTGGTGCGGGACGGTGCGAGAGCTCCTTAGCTGCTCGCCTCGGATGCGATGAGCTGGCAATCGCCAAGCGCATCGTCGACGCTCATCGAGCCGGCGATCGCCGCCGAGAAGAGCTCGGTGCAGCGGGTGCCGACGTCCTGGAACTCCGGAACGCCCACGTACTGCACGCCGGGAAGACCGGGCCGCGGCGTGGTGCCGGGGTTGTCGATGGGTGCGGCGAGCATGGCGTCGAGGGTGCGCTGGGCGAACGCCTCAGCGGCCTCCAGGTACTCGGGGCGCTCGTAGAGCGACTGACGGGTGCCCGGGGGCACCGCGCGCCATCCGTCTTCAGAAGCGATGAGCTCGTGGTAGTCGGCGTTGGTCGCCCAGTCGATGAACTGCCAGGCAGCATCCTGGTCGCTGGTGCTCACCGGGATGGCGAGGGTCCAGGCCCACAGCCAACCCGAGGCCTCGGTCTCCTTGGTCGGAGCGAGCGCGAACGCGGTGTTGGCCACGACGTCCTCGGGGAAGAGGCTGGCGGCGACGGTGGCGTCGTACCACATGGCGACCTTCCCCTCTTCGTAGAGCGTCTTGCACTCGTTGAAGCTGGCGTTGGCCGCGTCGTCCTGGCCGGCATCGTTCAGGAGGTCGACGTAGAAGTTCAGCGCCTCGGCGAACTCGGGCTGGTCGACCTGCGCAGCGCCGATGGAGCCGTCGTCGTTGGCGAGCCACCAGGTACCACCGAAGGTGTTGAGCACGGTGGTGAAGGACGCACCGAGGTCACCCCAGCCGGGCTTGCCGCGAAGACAGATGCCGGCCATCTCGTCGGTGTCGATCTGGCGAGCGATGTCGGCGACCTCGTCCCAGGTGGGAGCGGGCGGCATCGTGATGCCGTTCTCTTCCATGACGTCGGCGCGGTACATGATGAACGAGGACTCGGCGTAGAACGGCGACGCGTAGAGCTCACCGTCGACGGAGAGACCGTTGCGCACGGCCGGGATCAGGTCATCGATGTCGTAGGTGTCCGATGCGGCGGCGAGGTCGTTGAGACCGACCAGCCAGCCGTTGGCGCCGAACTGCGGCGTCTCGTACATACCGATCTGGACGACGTCGAACTGCTCACCGCCAGCGCCGACGTCACGGGTGGTGACCTCGCGCAGGGTCTGCTCGTCGAGCACCGTGAGGTTCACCTCGATACCGGTCTCGGGGGTGAAGAACTCGGCGGCCAGCTCGCCCATTCGGGTGATGTTGTCGTTGCCGACCAGGGCGACGGTGATCGACCGGTCAGCACCGGCGTCTTCCTCGTCGGCCATGTCGTCATCGTCGTCAGTCGTCGACGCGGAATCGGAGTCGGAAGCGCTTCCATCCGACGCCGCATCGTCGTCGTCATCGCCACACGCGGCTGCGATCAGCGAGAACACAGCGAGCAGGCTCAGAAGCAGAAGCCAGGGACTGCGCCCTCGGCTCGTGGTCGTGGTCATGGGTCTCCTCAGGGTTAGGCACGGGCGTGAGGAGAGACCGCATCTCCCCCACGGATGCTGAGCCTCAGATCTAGTTGGCTTCATGTTGGATTGTCAAGCTCTATGTGGTTTTTGTGTGAGCTGGATCCCAATTTCGCGTCGTTTCGACCGATCAGGGAGCCTATGGACGAAAACACAGGGAGTTGTATCTGCGTTTGTGTTGGTATAGCGTCCGTCGCCGTGCCGGTTTCTCCTTCTCCGTTGGCATTGTCCACACGGTCACTCGCCGGGATCGATGCGTCCGTCGCCGTCCCGACCTATGACCGTCTGGCGCTTCGTCCCGCCATCGTCCACATCGGCGTCGGCGGCTTCCATCGCGCCCACCTCGCAACCTATGTCGACGAACTCTGTGCCCAGGGCGAAACCGGCTGGGCCATCGCCGGCGCAGGGGTGCTGCCCAGCGACGACACGATCGCCAAGGTCCTGAGAGCGCAGGACCACCTCTACTCGCTGATCATCCGGGGCCCCGACTCGGTCGACGTGCGGGTCGTCGGCAGCATCATCGACTACATCCATGCTTCGGTGACGCCCCAGACGCTCATCCGGGCCATCGCGTCCCCCACGACCCAGGTCGTGTCGCTGACCGTCACCGAAGGCGGCTACCCGGTCGACGACCTCGACGGCAGCTTCCGCCCGGACTCCCCCAACGCAGCCGGCGACTCCGCGTTCGGGCTGCTCGTCGCCGCCCTCGATCGTCGACGCACCGCCGGTCAGCCAGGACTCACCGTCCTCAGCTGCGACAACATCATCGGCAACGGCCAGGTCACTCGAGCCGCCACACTCGGGGTCGCCGAGAACGTTGACCCGACACTCGCGGCGTGGATCTCGCTGAACGTGAGCTTTCCGAACAGCATGGTCGACCGGATCACGCCGGCGACCACCGACGACGACCGGCGATGGCTGGCCGAGACCCATGGCATCGTCGACGCGTGGCCCGTTGCGACCGAGCCGTTCCGCCAATGGGTGGTCGAAGACGCGTTCGCCGGCGACCGGCTGCCCTTCGATCGCCTCGACGTGCTCACCACCTCCGACGTCGAACCGTACGAGCTCATGAAGCTACGCCTCCTCAACTCGGGTCACTCATGCCTCGCCTACCTCGCCGCGCTCGATGGGCTCGACACGGTCGACACGGCGATGGCGACGCCCCATCTGCGGTCGTTCCTCGAGGCGTTCCTCAGCCGCGAAGCCCAACCCGTGCTGCCACCGATCTCCGGCATCGACATCGACGCATACACCACGAGCCTCCTGGAGCGATTCTCGAACCCGAACATCGGCGACCAGATCAGCCGGTTGTGCCTGGACGGAACCGCGAAGTTCCCGAAGTTCCTGCTGCCCACGGTTCGCAATCAACTCTCCACCGGCGGACCGATCCGTCTCGCGGCCCTGGCACTCGCCGGATGGTGCGAGTATCTCACCGGTCCAGGCGACACACTCGCCAACGATCCGCGGCTCGATGAAGCACGGGCGTTCGCCGCCCGGTCGACGAGCGAACCAGCAACGTTCCTGTCCTTTCGCGAAGTCTTCGGCGACGACCTCGCTACCGCCGACCGGTTCGTCGAGTCCTTCGTCAATGCACTCGGCCACCTTCGTGAGCGAGGAGTACGATCGGCGGTCGAGGACGCGCTCTCGGAAGGACCCCACCTCGATGGTCGACAAGCTCACTGAGTCACCGCCGTCGCTGTTCCAGACCGAGCGCCAACGAGAGATCGCGGCGACCACGCTCGCATCAGGTCGGGTCGAGGTCGCCGAACTCGCGGAACGGTTCGGTGTCACCACCGAGACCATCCGGCGAGATCTCTCCGACCTGCAGAGCCAACAGGTCGTCCGTCGCGTGCATGGTGGCGCGATCCCCTGGGAGACAGACGACTTCGAACCCCTGCTCTCGGTGCGCGGCGACCACCACGATGCGGAGAAGCGCCGACTGGCCAAGGTCGCCGTGGACGAACTCCCCGAGCACGGCACCGTGATCATCGACTCGGGCTCGACGCTGACCCGCTTCGCAGAAGCACTCCCCCACGACTGCAGCCTGACGGTCGTCACGAACTCACTCCCCACCGCTCAGGTGCTGGCCGACTTCGCCCACCTCGAGGTCGTCGTCGTCGGGGGTACGGTCCGCAAGAACACGCTGGCAATGGTCGACACGCTCGCCGCAGCCAGCCTCGAGCCGCTCAACGTCGACACACTGTTCATCAGCAGTGACGGCATGTCGCCCGAGGGCGGTCTCACCACGCCATACCGCGAGGAGGCAGCGCTCAAGCAGGCGATGATGCGGGCCGCCCGTCGAGTCGTGGCGCTCGTCGATCACTCGAAGCTGGGGCAGGACCACTTCATCCGATTCGCAGACTGGTCCGAGGTCGACGTCCTCGTCACCAACACCGACGTTCCCCGCGACACCGTCGAGGCGATCGAGGCACTCGGCACCGCAGTCCTTCTGGCGTGACGTCATTCTCGGCCCTCGAGCTCGCCACGAGCATCGATCCGGGTAGTCCGGCATCGGTGCGGGCCGGCCATCTCGAACGGGTGGCGGCCGAGGTTGCTCGGTCGGCGGCGGCGCTCGTCCGACGGCAGGGTGGCCAGGCGGTGACGGCGGCGACCAAGAGTACGCCGACCGACGTCGTCACCCACACCGACCAGGAGTCGGAGCGCTTCATTCGGGCGGCCTTGCTCGAGCGTGCGCCGGGGTCGACGATCGTCGGCGAGGAGTTCGACGACGACCACGGGGCCAACAACGTCGGGTGGATCGTCGACCCGATCGATGGGACCGTCAACTTCCTCTACGACCTGCCGGTCGTCTCGGTGAGCGTTGCGGCGACAGTCGATGGTCAGGTCGTTGCCGGCGCCGTCGCCGACATTCACCGCGATGAGGTGTACTCCGCTGCGGCGGGCGCCGGCGCCCGCCTCGACGGCCGACCCATCTCGAGCTCGACGACCACCGACCTCGGACACGCCCTGGTCGGTACGGGGTTCGCCTACGACGCCGACCTCCGGGCCGAGCAGTCGACCGTCCTCAATCGGCTGCTGCCCGCCGCACGCGACATCCGCTGCATGGGCTCGGCGGCACTGAACCTGTGCTGGGTGGGTACGGGTCGGCTCGATGCCTTCTACGAGCGCGACCTCAAGGTCTACGACTATGCCGCCGGAGCGCTCGTCGCGCACGAGGGCGGCGCCGTCGTGGAGCTCCCCGCCCGCCAAGATGCCGCCACCATCGCGACCACCCCCGGCATCGAGGGGGCGCTTCGGCAGGTTCTAGCCGGCTAACCAGCGAGCGAGACCCGGCTGCGGTTCGTCGCCCCGACGGTGGTCGCGCCAGATCGCCAAGAGCGGGGCTTCGTCGATCTCCGCGCCCTCAGCGAGACGACTCGCGGCGACGACCGCCTCCCACAACGACACGTCGGATGTCGTCGAGGTGAGCATCGCTCCCATCGAGCGCACATACCCTGCGTGCAACGCGGTGAGCATCTCCGCCGAGGCTCCCGGCGTGTGCGGCCGCTCCGTGAGGGGAACGAACGGCCGGAGCAACAGCGACGAGCGCACGACGTCGGCGACGGGATGTCCGATCGCTGCGTCGAACCAGTCGATCACGACCGGCCCGTCGCCGCGCATCAAGACGTTCCCAGGATGAAGATCGCCGTGAAGGAGCGCTGCTCCCTGGGGCAGGACGGCCAGACGTTCGTGCGCCGCCGCTCGCTCGGCCGCATCGAACAGCCCGACCTGGTCGAGGTTGAGCGCCAACCGATCGACCAGACTCCCCACGCCGAGCGGCACGCCGGCACTCAGGATGTCGCTGTGGATGCGCCCGAGCTCTCCGCCGAGTTCGCGGCCACGTGCGGGGTCGGCGCAGAGCAGCTCCCACATCGACGGGCCGTCGATCCGCTCGAACACGACCGCATCCCGTCCATCGATCTGAACGAGATCCAACACGTCGGGTGCGGGCGCACCCAACGCCCGGACCGCTCGCGTGTGTCTGGCCTCTCGTGCCGGCCAGTCCGCGGGAACCTCCGGGCCGGGCACCTTCACGACCGCCCCTGCGCCGAAGGCGTAGACGCTCGAAGTCCGACCGGTGGCGATCGGTTGGCCGAGTTCACGGGAAGACCGCTGCACGTCGCGACCGTAGTCCGGCTTCGGATCGCTCAGCCCGACAGGGCGAGGCCGATCGCCAAGCCGAGGCCCGATACGAGCTGGACTGACGCGGTCAGCCCGAGCACGCGGATGAGCTCCGGTCCCTTCGCCCCCTTGCGGACGTCGACGATCGCCTGGATCATCTGACCGAGGCCGAGCACCACGAGCAGGCCACCCCAGCGTGAGAAGCCGAATGCGGCCCACAGCGCGAAGCCGAGCGCAGCGAGGTGCATCACGACGAAGACCCACCGGGTGGCACCGTCGCCGATGCGCACCGCGAGGGTGTTCTTGCCCGCTTCGGTGTCGCCGGGGATGTCGCGGAGGTTGTTGATCACGAGCAGGGCGGTCGCCCAGAGCCCGACGGCCACCGATGCGACGATCGACAGCGTCTGGATCTCCTCGAGCAGGACGTAGGTGGTGCCGACGGTCGCCACCAAGCCGAAGAACACGAAGACGAAGACCTCGCCGAGGCCGAGGTACCCGTAGGGCTTCGGGCCGCCGGTGTAGGTCCAGCCGGCCAGGAGGGACGCAGCGCCGACGACGAAGAGTTCCGGCCCAACCACCAGGGCCAGCACCGCACCGGCGACACCGGCGACACCGAACGCCAGGATCGCTGCCCGCTTGACCGCCGCCGGTTCGGCCAGCCCGTTGCCGACGAGTCGGACCGGTCCCACGCGTCGATCGTCGTCGGTGCCCCGAACCCCGTCGGAGTAGTCGTTCGCGTAGTTGACGCCGACCTGGAGGGCGAGGGCGACGACGAGCGCGACCAGCGCCCGCCACCAGGCGGTGTCGGTGCCCTCGCCGACGGCGCAGGCGGCGCCGACCGCCACCGGCACGACGGCGGCGGGCAGGGTGCGGATGCGGGCACCCAGCATCCACATCCGCCAGCCGGAGATCGGATCGAGACTGGTCATCGTTGCTCCAGATAATCGTGGAGGGCGGCCACCAGCAACTCGTGCTCGGCCGCGTGGATCCGCGCCTCCAGAGACTCCCGGGAGTCGTCGGGACCGATCTCCACCCGCCGGGTGGCGAGGACCGGGCCATCGTCGACGCCTTCGTCGGGCACGAGGTGCACCATCACCCCGGTGTGGTCGAGGCCGTCGCGCTCGTGAGCGGTCCAGGCATCGTCGATCGCGTGCGCGCCCGGGAAGACGCCGGGTAGGGCCGGGTGCAGGTTCACCACCCGCTCGGGGAACCGGTCGAGGAACGCCGACGTGAAGAGATGCATCCACCCTGCCTGCACGATCAGGTCGGGGCGGGCCTCGGCGATCTCCGCGGCGAGGGCTGCGTCGTAGGCCTCCCTCGCCTGCCGCGGATCGTCGGGGTGTCGGTCGCGGAAGGGCCCCATCGGTCGGAACACCGACGCAACACCCACCTGGGCGGCCCGTTCGGCCGCGTAGGCGCTGCGTCGGTTGACGACGACCAGCACGACCGCGGCATCGAGGCGACCGTCGCCACAGGCGTCGAGGATCGCCTGGAGATTGGATCCGGACCCCGACGCCAGGACGACGAGGCGGGCGGTCACCGCCAGTCCCCGACCAGGCGGACCTGGCCTCGGGTGTCGTCGACCAGCGAGCCGATGGCGGTGTACCCCGCCGCCTGGGCGGTGGCCGCCGCCTCGGCCTCGACCACGACGATCAACCCCACACCCATGTTCCACGTGCGGAACGAGTCGTCGTCGGGGACCGAGCCCCACTCCACCAGCTGCCGGAAGCCGGCCGGAACGTCCCAGGACCCGAGTTGCACCTCGGCGCCGATCCCCTCGGGCAGCACCCGCGGGATGTTCTCGAAGAACCCGCCACCGGTGATGTGGGCGAGACCCTTCGGTTCGACACCGAGCGCCCGCAGCGCGTCGACGTCGCCGAGGTAACTCTTGTGCGGGGTGAGCAACCACTCGATCAACTCGTCGGATCCGCCGCCATTGCGTTCGAGCAGCAGCCGGATCAACGAGTACCCATTCGTGTGGGGGCTCACGCTCGGCAGGCCGAGGAGCACGTCGCCCGCCTGCATCGACGCCGTCCGGGGCCACAGGGCGTCTCGGTGGACCGCGCCGACGATCGTGCCGGCGATGTCGACCGAACCCTCGGTGTAGACGCCGGGCATCTCGGCGGTTTCCCCACCGAGGAGTGCGCAACCGACCGCCCGGCACGCCTCGGCCATGCCGGTGACGATCTCTGCGACCGTCTCGGGAACGAGCTTGGCGGTGGCGATGTAGTCGAGGAAGAAGAGCGGACGAGCCCCCTGCACGAGGATGTCGTCGACACAGTGGTTGACCAGGTCGGCACCGACCCCGCGCCAGCCACCGTGCCGGGCGGCGAGCTCGACCTTGGTGCCCACGCCGTCGGTCGATGCGACGAGCACCGCGCCCTCGCCCAGACCATCGGTGGCGAACAGGCCGCCGAAGGCACCCAGCTCGGAGAGGACCGCCGGGGTGTTGGTCGAGCGGACCGCCTCCCCCATCAGCGAAACCGCCTTGTTGCCGGCGTCGATGTCGACCCCGGCGTCGGCGTAGCGGGTGGAATCGCTCATGATCGGACCTCCGCGGTGGCGCGGGCGATGTCGGTGCGGCGCTGCGCACCCTCGAAGCGAATGGCGTCGACCCCGGCGTGCGCAGCCTCGGCTGCATCCGCGAGTGTCGGGCGCACCGCGGTGACGGCCAGCACCCGGCCACCGCTGGCGAGCACGGCGCCTTCGGCACCGTCGCTGGTGCCGGCGTGGAACACGGTGGTGTCGAGCGCGGCGGCATCGTCGAGGCCGCTGATGGGCTCGGGGGCGGCGCTGGTGACCGGGTACCCGGCGGAGGCCATCACGACCGTCGCCGCGGCGACCGACGCCCAGGTCGGTTCGTTCGCGGCGAGCTCGCCGGCGACACAGGCCTCGAACACGTCGAGGAGATCCGACGTGAGCAGCGGCAAGACGACCTGGGTCTCGGGGTCTCCGAACCGGCAGTTGTACTCGATCACCTTGGGACCGTCGGCGGTGAGCATCATGCCGGCGTAGAGCACGCCGCGATAGGGCCGCCCTTCCGCAGCGAGCGCTGCCAGCGTCGGCGCGATCACCTCGCGCCCGACCTGGTCGAGGAGGGCGTCGTCGGCGATCGGGGATGGGTGGAACGCGCCCATCCCGCCGGTGTTCGGGCCCTCGTCGCCGTCGAGGAGCCGCTTGTGGTCCTGGGCGGCCGGCATGACCGAGAAGTCGGTGCCGTCACAGAACGCCAGGACGCTCACCTCGGTCCCGAAGAGCCGCTCCTCGAGCAGGACTTCAGTGCCGGCGGCACCGAAGCGGCCGTCGACGAGGATGTCGTGGATTGCGGCAGCGGCCTCGTCCTCGGTCTCTGCGACGATGACGCCCTTGCCGGCGGCGAGCCCACTCGCCTTGATGACCGGGACGGCGTCGAGTTCCGCGAGGCGGGCGAGCGCGGCGTCGGCATCGGTGTAGGTGTCGGCGGCGCCGGTGGGAATGCCGTGCTCGAGCAGGAACGCCTTGCAGTGCGCCTTGGAGCCCTCGAGTTGCGCAGCGGCGGCCGACGGCCCGAACGCCGGCACGCCGGCGGCCTCGCAGGCGTCGACGAGGCCGGCGACCAGCGGATCCTCGGGGCCGACCACGACGAGGCGAACCCCGTGCTCCTGCGCAGCGGCGACCACACCGTCGATGTCGGTCGCCTTGACGCCGAGGTTGCGACAGCCGGGCTCGATGGCGGTCCCGGCGTTGCCGGGCGCGATCAGGACCTCGTCCACCTGGGGCGACTTCGCCAGCGCCCATGCGAGCGCGTGTTCGCGACCACCGCCACCGACCACGAGCACGGTGTCGCCCATCAGTCGCCCCAGACGGTGGCGAACTGTTCCTTCGTCTTCAGCGTGAGCTGGACGAAGCGCTCCTCCTCGAACGGATACACGCCGGTGAAGCAGGCGTTGCAGTATCCGCTCTCGGCTTCCAGGCCCCGCATCAGGGCGTCGATCGAGAGGAAGGAGACCGAATCGGCCCCGATGTGGGCGGCGATCTCGTCATCGTTCATGTTGGCTGCGATCAGGTCTTCCTTGGCCGCCATGTCGACGCCCATGTAGCAGGGGTCGGTGATCGAGGGGCAGGCGACCCGAACGTGGACCTCGGTGGCACCGGCATCGCGCAGCATCTGCACGAGGGGTCCGGCCGTCGTGCCGCGGACGATCGAGTCGTCGACCATGACGACGCGCTTGCCGAGCAGGTTGTCGCCCAGCGGGTTGAACTTCATCCGCACCTTGGATTCGCGCAGTTCCTGGGTCGGCTCGATGAAGGTCCGGCCCACATAGCGGTTCTTGGTGAAGCCCTCGGTGTACGGGATGCCCGACTCCTGGGCGAACCCGACGGCATGCGGGGTGCCGGAGTCCGGCACCGCGACGACCACATCGGCCTCGACCGGGGCCTCGCGGGCCAGCTCGCGACCCAGGCGCTGACGGGTGCTGTGCACGAGCTGGCTGTCGTAGATCGAGTCGGGCCGGGAGAAGTAGATCTGCTCGAAGGTGCAGAAGGCCTTCTGCTTGGGCACCGCACCCTGCTCGATGTGGTACCCGTCGTCGTCGAGGCGGCAGATCTCGCCGGGTTGGAGTTCGTGGACCAGGGTGGCGCCGATGGCGGAGAAAGCGCAGCTCTCGGATGCGAGGAGGTAGCCGCCCTCGAACTCACCGAGTACGAGCGGCCGGAATCCCCACGGGTCGCGCACGCCGTAGACGGCGTCGCGGGTGATGATCGTCAGCGAGAACGCACCTTCGGCCTGCGCCATCAGTGTCTTGATGCGGTTCATCCAGTCGCCGGAACCTCCGGTGAGCAGGTGGATCATCACCTCGGTGTCCGACGAGGTCTGCAGGCCGACACCGCGTTCGAGGAGCTGGCGGCGCAGCACGTGGGCGTTGACGAGGTTGCCGTTGTGGGCGAGGCCGAGCGGGCCGTCGATCGTCTCGATCACGTGTGGTTGGGCGTTACGCAGGCCGGTACCGCCGGTGGTGCTGTAGCGGGTGTGGCCGATGGCGAACTCGCCCTTGAGCGTCGACAGGTTCTCCTCGTTGAACACCGCGGGGACGAGACCCTGGCCCTTGTGGACGTGGGCGACACCCCCGTCGACCGAGGCCATGCCGGCGGCCTCCTGGCCGCGATGCTGGAGGGTGTACAGCGCGAAGAACGCGAGACGTGCGGCGTCCTGATCGGGCGCGTGGATACCGATGACCCCGCACTCCTCCTTGAGTTCGTCGCCGTCGAGATCGTCACCGTGGGGAAACATGGATCACCGTTCCTGGTTGGCTGAGCCACCATTGAGCGCCGCGCGGGCGTCGAGTACTCGTTGTAGTGCATCGCCTGCGTCGTCGCCGACGCAGGTGAGGTGTCCCATCTTGCGACCGGTTCGGGCCTCGCCCTTGCCGTACAGATGGAGATGGATGTCGGGACGGTCCAGCACGGCCGTCCAGTCGGGTTCGCCGTCGTCCCAGAGGTCGCCGAGGACCTGGGCCATGGCTGCGGGCCGACACGCACCGTCGCCCAGCGGTTGCCCGGTGACGGCTCGCAGCTGCTGCTCGAACTGGCTCGCCGGGGCCGCCTCGATCGTGCAGTGCCCGCTGTTGTGGGGCCGCGGTGCGATCTCGTTGACGAGGATGCCGTCGGGGGTGTCGAAGAGTTCGACGCACAGGACGCCGATCAGGTCGAGACCTTCGGCCACCAGGTGGGCCGTCTTGCGGGCCGCCTCGGCGGTGGTGTCGGGGATCTGGGCGGGGACGACGGTGGTGTCGAGGATGTGGTTGGCGTGGGTGTTCTCCATCACCCCGTGGTCGACGACGGTGCCGTCGACGCCGCGGGCCACGACGACGCTCAGCTCCCGTTCGAACGCGATGACGGATTCGACGACGAGGCGGGCTCCCCTGAGCGTCTCCCATCCAGCCGCTGCATCGGCAGGGTCGTCGATGCGGACCTGACCCTTGCCGTCGTATCCGAAGCGGGCCGTCTTGGCGATCACCGGTGTGCCCAGCGCCTCGATCGCTGCGACAAACTCGGCCTCGGTCTCCGCCGGGCGCCACGGCGCGACGGTGACCCCGGCGGCGGTGAGGGCTTCCTTCTCGAGCTTGCGGTCCTGGGCGGCGGCGATGATGGAGCCGGCGGGCCGCACGGGCACACCCGCGGCCTCGGCCGCACCGGCGAGGGCGACGTCGACGTTCTCGAACTCCCAGGTCATGACGTCGATGCGGTCGAGGAACGGCGTGACCATCTCGACGCTGTCGAAGGGGCCGGCGTACTCCTCATCGGCCAGCATTCCGGCCGGCGTGTTGACCGCGCCGCCGGTCAGCACGACGACGCCGTACCCGTGCTGGCGGGCGACCTGAGCGAGCATGCGCCCCAACTGTCCCCCGCCGACGATGCCGATCGTGGTTCCGGGGCCCAGCGTGGTCATGGTCTCAGCGCTCGAGCTCGATCGATCGGACCTGCGACGCTCGCTCTGCTCGAAACGCCTTCAGCGCGTCGGCGAGAGCCGCGTCGTGCCGGGCGAGCATCGCGACGGCGAACAATCCGGCATTGGTGGCGCCGGCGTCGCCGATCGCCATCGTGGCGACCGGTACCCCGCCGGGCATCTGCACGATCGACAGCAGCGAGTCCATGCCGTTGAGCGCTCGACTCTTGATCGGGACCCCGATCACGGGGACGATCGTATGCCCGGCGACCATGCCCGGCAGATGGGCGGC
>JBCCWI010000115.1:0-13128 GCA_039193795.1 Actinomycetota bacterium
AGTGGACGCCCTTCGCCGCATGGACCCGCAGCCCGGCGGGACCGGCCATGTCCTGGATGTCGTCGATCCACACACCGGTCGCGTTGATGATCCGCTTCGCCCGGATCTCGTACTCGTCCTCGTTCTCGATGTCGCGGACTCGTGCGCCGATCACCCGATCGCCGTCCTTGAGCAGCGACTCCACCCGGGTGGAGGTGGCGATCGCAGCGCCGTGGCGGGCGGCGGTGCGACCGACGGCGACGGTGTGACGGGCGTCGTCGATCTGGGCGTCGAAGTAGAGGATGCCGCCGATCAGTGACGACTCCTGGAGGCCCGGCACCAGTTCGAGCGCCTTCTTGCGCGACAGGTGGCGGTGGCGCGGGAACTTCTTGCCGCGGGCCAGGGCCATGAGGTCGTAGAGGAGCACGCCGGCGCCGTAGTACGCCCGCTGCCAGATCCGGCCGGTGAGCGGGATCAGGAACGAGATCGGGCGGACCAGGTGCGGCGCGACCGATGTCGTGTGGAGGCCAC
Source organism: Actinomycetota bacterium (assembly GCA_039193795.1). Classification (GTDB taxonomy): domain Bacteria; phylum Actinomycetota; class Acidimicrobiia; order Acidimicrobiales; family Aldehydirespiratoraceae; genus UBA11606. The sequence goes on from JBCCWI010000115.1 coordinate 511, forward strand.
GCTCCTGCAGGGCCTCGTGGACGAGGGCGAAGTCCTTCTGCTCGAGGTAGCGGAGGCCGCCGTGCATGAGCTTGGAGGACCGGCTGGAGGTGCCGGAGGCGAGGTCGCGCTGCTCGACCAGGCCGACCCGCAGGCCACGGGTGACGGCGTCGAGGGCGCAGCCGACACCGGTGACGCCGCCACCGATGACGAGCACGTCGAGCTCCTCGTCGGCCATACGGGCGAGGTCGTTCCGGCGCTGCTGGGGGTTGAGGGAACCGGGTTCGGGGGACATCTGTCCTCCAGCGTATGCTCCGGGCCGAACAGGGGGAACGGAATGCCGAATTTCGCCAGCATCTGGGAAGGGGTCGCCGCTGCGGTCCCCGACGCGATCGCCGCCGCCCACGGCTTCGAATCGCACTCGTGGAGCGAATTCGAGGACCGCAGCGCCCGGATCGCGGCGGCCCTGGCCGAGGCCGGTGTCGGCCACGACGACAAGGTCGGGCTCTACCTGTACAACGGATTCGAGTACGAGGAGGCACAGTTCGCGGCGTTCAAGCAGCGTGCGGTGCCGTGCAACGTCAACTACCGCTATCTGGCCGACGAGCTCGCCTACCTGCTCACCAACGCCGACGCGAAGGCCGTGTTCTTCGATGCGACGCTGGCGGAACGGGTCGCCGAGGTGCGCGACCGGTGTCCCGACCTCCAGTTGCTGGTGCAGGTCGGCGGTGGCGACCTAATCGACGGCGCCGTCCACTACGACGACCTCCTGGCGCGGCACGATCCGGCCCCGCCCATCGAGCGCTCCGGCCAGGACCTCTGGTTCCTCTACACCGGCGGCACCACCGGCAACCCGAAGGCCGTCATGTGGCCCCACGCCGAACTGCAGAAGAGCGCCTCGGCCTTCTACCGGCCGCTGAAGCAGGACGTGCCGACGACGGTCGACGACGCCGTCGCGGCCGCCGTCGCCCTCCACGAGAAGCAGCGCACGACCCGCGTGCTGGCCGGCGCACCGCTCATGCACGGCACGTCGGGCATCGTCTCGCTGCAGGTGCTGATGACCGGTGGGGCGGTGGCGACCCTGCCGAGCCGATCCTTCGACGCCAAGGAGTTGTGGGAGGTCGTCGCCCATCACGACCTCACCATGCTGGCGATCGTCGGCGAAGCTTTCTCCCGGCCGATGCTCGAGGAGCTCGACCGGGCCGAGGCGGCCGGCGAACCCCACGATCTGTCGAGCCTGTTCCAGATCATGTCCTCGGGCGTGATGTGGTCCAAGGAGTCCAAGGCGCGGTTCCTCGAGCACAAGAAGCTCACCCTGCTCGACACGCTCGGCTCGTCCGAGAGTCCCGGCCAGGGGAGCCAGCTCACCAAGGGCGACGCCGACCAGGCACAGACCGCCAAGTTCGAACTGGGCGACACGACGGTCGTCATCACCGACGACGGACGCATGGTCGAACCCGGGTCGGGGGAGCGGGGCCGTCTCGCCAACCGGGGTGTCGTCCCGCTCGGCTACTACAAGGACGAACAGAAGACGGCCGAGACGTTCCCGACGATCGACGGGGTGCGCTATTCGATCCCCGGCGACTACGCCACCGTCGAGGCGGACGGCACGATCACCCTGCTCGGCCGGGGCTCGGTGAGCATCAACTCGGGCGGGGAGAAGATCTACCCCGAGGAGGTCGAGGAGGCCCTGAAGTCGCACCCCGACGTCGTGGACTGCAACGTCGTCGGTCTGCCCGACGAACGCTGGGGACAGACCGTCAACGCCGTGCTTTCGCTCGAGGCGGGAGCGGAGATCAGCGACGACGACCTCATCGCTCACGCCCGCACCAAGATCGCCGCGTACAAGACGCCCAAGCGCATCCTGCGGGTCGAGACCGTCCTCCGAGGCCCCAACGGCAAGGCCGACTACACCTGGGCCAAGAAGACCGCCGAGGAGCTCACCGGCCTCTGAGCGGCCTGCTGTGGCCGCTCAGGGCGTGAACGGGCTGCCGTCGACGTCGAGGAACGCGCCCGACTGCTCCGGCGTGAGGCCGAGCATGGTGTCGGTCAGCATCCGAGCGGACTCCTCGACGGTGAGCGTGGCCGTCGGGCCACCCATGTCGGTCTGCACCCATCCGGGATGCACGGCGATGCAGGTGATCCCGGGCAACACCCGCGCGAGCGAGCCGGTGAGGGTCGTGAGCGCCGCCTTCGACGCGTTGTAGCCGACGTCTCGCCCGGCCCGGAGCACGACCTCGTGATGTCCGAGCTGGGATGACACGTTCACGACCCGGGGTGCCGCACTCGCACGGAGCAGATCGACGAGGCCCCGAGTGAGCAGCAACGGACCGAGGCTGTTCACCTCGATCTGGCGCAGGAAGACGTCGGGGTCGATCTCGAGCGGTCCGCGGTCGTCGTCGCCTCCGCCGACCGATCGGCCGTCGAGACCCGCGTTGTTGACGAGCAGGTCGATCGGATCCGCGTGTTCGACCAGATCGGCGATGGCGGCCGCGATCGACGCCCGGTCGGCGAGATCGAGGGTGATGATCCGTTCGCACCGTTCGGCGATCGGCCCCGGCGCGGCGCCTCGGACGGTGCCGATCACATCCACGCCGCGGTCGCTGAGCTGCTCGACCAGCGCCGCGCCGAGGCCGCGACCGGCGCCGGTGACGAGGGCCCTCACAGCTCGAGGAGCGCCTGCTCGATGACCTCGGGCAGTGCGGGATGGATGTAGTACTGCTCGCGGGCCATCTGGTCGACCGTCTGGCCGAAGACCATGCCCTGGATCAGCTGCTGGATCAGGCTGGACGCCTGCGGGCCGCAGATGTGGGCGCCCAGGAGCAGACGGGTCTTGGAGTCCATGATCAACTTCACGATGCTCGTGGTGTCCTCCATCGCCCATCCGTAGGCGGCCGAGGCGTAGTGCTGGACGTGGCAGGTGTAGTCGTGCCCCGACACGGCGGCCTCGCGCTCGGTCAGACCGACCGAGGCCACCTGCGGGTGGCCGAACACCGCGTGGGGGATGAAGCGGTGATCGACCTCGATCATGTCGTCGGGGTTCGCCAGGTTGTGCTTGACGACCCGGGCCTCGTGGTTGGCGACGTGCTTGAGCTGCACCGGGTTGGTGATGTCGCCGAGGGCGAAGACCCCGTCGACGTTGGTGCGGCGTTGAGGGTCGGTCACGAGGTAACCGGCGTCGTCGAGTTCGTAACCGTGCTCGGCGAGACGGAGTTGATCGCCGTTGGGGACCCGGCCGGTGGCGACGAGCACCTCGTCGACGCGCAGCTCGTCGTGGTCGGGGAACAGGTCCATCACGATCTCGTCGCCGTCGCGGCGCATCGAGTAGATGCCCGCCATCGTGCGGACGTCGAACTTCTTGCGGTAGGCCTCGGTGAACGCCGAGGAGATCGCCTCGTCCTCATTGCGCAACATGAGGTCGCTGCGCAGCAGGAAGGTCACCTCGCTGCCGAGCATGCCGAAGACGTTGCCCAGTTCGGTGGCGATGTAGCCACCGCCGAGCACCGCCAGCCGCTTCGGCAGGTCGTCGAGCCGCATGATCGTGTCCGAGGTGTGATAGCCGACCTCCTCGAGGCCGTCGATCGGGGGGATCCAGGACCGGGCGCCGGCGGCGATCACGATCCGGTCGGCGGTGATGACCTCGTCGCCGGCTTGGATCTCCTTCGGGCCGACGAAGTGCACGTCGTCTTGATACACGGTGACGTTGTCGAGACTCTTGCGATACTCCTCGCCGCCGGCGGCGATGGGATCGATCCGGCCGAACACCCGATCGCGGATGGCGGGCCAGTCCGCACCTTCGAACGTCGTGTGCACCCCGAGCTTGGGGCCGACGTGCCCGGCGAGTTCGGCGATCTCCGCGGCGTACACGAACATCTTCGAGGGGATGCAGCCGACGTTGAGGCACGTCCCGCCGAAGAGCCCTCGCTCGATGATGGCGACGTCCATGTCGTCGTGCTCGGGGCCGATGATCGAGTTGCCGGAGCCGGCGCCGATGATGATCAGATCGTGGGACCGCATGGGCGCAGGCTACGGCGTTCGGCGGGGGAGAGTGGGAGACTGACGCGATGCGATCGGTTCACCACATCGTGGCCTCGGGCAGCGTCGAGGCGACGCACAGCGACCAAGGACCCCTTGCTGATGTCGCAGATGTCCAGGTCGACATCACCGAGGACCCCGTGCTGGCCCTCGTCTTCGGTCCGCGGGAGGATTCGCCCGGGTGACCCGTGCCATTCTCGTGGCCGTCGTCCTCGTGGCGACGGCGTGTGCCTCCTTCGTCGACGAGACCGAACGCTCGGTCACCGGGGTCATCACCGGGCCCGGTCGGCTCGGGCTCGTGCACCTCCAACCCGGGGACTGCATCCGCGACCAGCTCGCCGACGAGGTCGATGCGCTGGTCGGGGTGCCGTGCAACCGAGGACATCGCGCCCAGGTGGTCTCGATCGGGACCGCCGAGGAGTTCGAACTCGACGATCCTGCAGCCATCGATCAGCTGTGCACGCTGCCGGTCGAGGAGATCGGCCGGCAGCTGCTCGCCCGTGACGACCTCCCGCAGATCGATGTCGCCCTGCTGTACGCCGAGGACGGCAGCCGCGTCGCCTGCATCCTCGAGTTCGCTGAACCGATCACCGAGGATCTGGTCCGCCGGCCTGCGTGAGCGAGGCCGTGCCGCGTATCGCGAGCAATCCGACGAGGCTCGGCAGGGCGACGATCGCCACCGCCTGCCCGACGGACAGCGACGACGCCGCGAGCACGCCGACGGCGGTGGGGATCACCAGTGCCGTCAGGCTGGCGCCGGTTCGTAGCCATGCAAGGCCGGCGCCCCGGCGGCCCTTCGAGCGCGCGGCATCGTCGTACAGCTTGGGGAAGAAGACCGAGATTCCGATGCCGGCAACGACATAACCGGCGAGAACCCACCAGCGGCTGGGCGCGAACGCCGCGATCGAGAGACCGATACCCGACAGCAGGATCGCCAGGCGGAACACGACGTCGCCGCCGAGTCGAGCAACCGCCTGGTCGCCGCCCAGTCGGCCGATCGTCATCCCGGTCGTGAAGGCGACGAAGCCGAGACCGGCGAAGCCAGCGGTCGTTCCGAGGTCTTCGGCGAGCCGGAATGCTGCCCAATCGCTCGAGACCAGCTCGACGGTGATCGCGAATGCGCCGGAGAGCGCGAGGGCCAGCAACGGTGCCCGGGACGGCGTCGAGCGCCCCGCGACCCCGTCCGGCGATGCCGTCGGTTCGTCGTCGTGATCTTCGTCGACCGCGAGGAGCCCGGCGCCGACATAGAGCAGCGCACCGATCATCAGGGCGGCGGCGATCGACAGATGGACGGGCAGCGACAGGCCTGCGTCGGCGGCCCGAGCCGCGGCGACCCCACCGATGACCGTGCCGAGGCTCCAGAGCCCGTGCAGGCGGTTCATGACCGGCGTGTGGCGACGTGCGCTCAGCCATGAACCCTGCAGGTTCATCGACACGTCGATGAGCCCGTCCGCCGCAGACATGGCTGCGAGCCCGACGACCAACACGATCGGGGTCGTCGCCATGCCGATGATCGGGAGCGCGGCGACCATGAGCGCACCGCCCCACAGGAGGGTTCGACGGGTGCCGAATCGCTCGATCAAGGCCGGCGCCCGAAGACTGCCGACCAGACCGACGGTCACGCCCAGCGTCATCGCCACGCCGAGCCCGTCGAGTCCGACGTCGACCCGCTCGCGGATTTCCGGGAGCCGAGGTACGAACGACGCGAACGCCGCCCCGTTGACGAAGAACTGGACTGCGACCGACGCGAGCGCCCGCCGGTCCGTGGCCGTGAACGTGGTCGGCGAGTCGGGTTCGTTCACCGGCGCAATCTACCGACCGATCTGTGCGTGTCTCACGGCCGCTGCGAACGGTCAGCCGAACCCGTCGCCGAGCGGCCCAGTCGAGCTGACCTCGCTGGTGAGCCTGAGGTGGCAGGTTGCTCCTGCGTTCGAGCTTCCGGTCAGCTCGACCTTGGGATGTCCAGACGTGAGCAGTCCGAACGGTCGTCTCGTGGCTGGATTTCGATGCCGACGCGTGGTTGGCCGGGCATGGTGTCGGTCAGCGGCCGGATGCCGATGCTGACGTCTGAGGCAGCGCAATCCGACTCAATGCTCGACTGATCGATGGTGGGGTCGGTCGTAACCGTTTCGCGCTCAGCATCGGCGCAACCTGCGGCCGCACCGATGAGAACCAGGGCCGCCTTTCGAAGGGGCGCGGTTCGAAAGGTGGCACAGCGTCGAGCCAGCTGGCCCGCAGCACGACGGCTACCGTCGAGGCCATGGATCGTCCCGTTTCCGGCAAGTGGTTCGAGGAGCTGACCGAGGGCTTGGTGATCCACCACGTCATCCGACGCACGATCACCGAAGCCGACAACGTCGGGTTCACCACGATGACGATGAACCCGGCGTGGCTGCATCTCGACGCCGACTACGCCGCACACGAGACCGAGTTCGGCAAGCCACTGGTCAACTCGCTGCTCACGTTGAGCCTGGCCGTCGGCATCTCGGTTCACGAGACGACCCTCGGTACGACGGTGGCGAACCTCGGCTTCGAGGAGAGCGTCTTTCCGGCACCCGTGTTCCACGGCGACACGATCCGGGTCGAAACCGAGGTCCTGAAAAGCCGGGCGTCGTCGTCACGACCGCACCAGGGCGTCGTGACCTTCGAGCACCGGGTCTTCAACCAGGACGACGTGCTCGTGTGCCGAACGGTGCGGAACGCGCTCATGCTTCGCCGCCCCGACGGCGAGTCGGTGGCTTAATCCGCAGCATCCTCGTGGAGTTCGGCGAGTCGGCGGCCCATAGCAGCCATCGTCGCCCGAAGTTCGGCCGGCAAGAGCACCTCGACCTCGGATCCCAGCCCGGCGAGCTCGCGGATCGCAGTGTCGTAGGAGTCGAAGCGGAAGGAACCCTCGACCCAGTCAGGGCGATCGGCGGGCGGATCGGCCTGTGCGCGTGCTCGCCATCCTTCGGGCCGTCCCTCGAAGAGGGCGATCCGCAGCGCAGTGGGGGAGAGGCGGACGCGGACGCGGCGCAGCTGCCCCTGCGGGGTGACCAGCCCGGGCACCATCGCCGGTGCCGTCTGCTCGTGGGTGTCGAGGAGCTCGAACCCGCCGCCGGGCCCGCGCACGCCATACACCGGCACACCGCTGATCGAGAGGGCTTCGATGTCGCGCAGCACGGTACGTTCCGACACCTGCAGTCGATCGGCGAGGTCTCGGGCGGTGTGGCGACCGCCGGATTGCAGCACGAGGAGCAGGCTGAGGAGTCGGCCGGCCCGCATCAGATCCTGACCTTCTCGGAATTCATGCCACATGGTGTCATGAAGCGCTTGCCAGGATGCACCCGACCGCAACGACGAGAGGACACCGATGCCCGACCACATCGAAGGAACCGGCACCGCCGACGATCCGTGGATCCTGACCACCCCACCCGGCAAGTCCGAGTTCGACGCCTGGCGCGACGAACGAGCCGACCCGCCTGCGCTCATGATCCGCGTCGGCGCGACCAAGCTCAGCTATCAGCTTCGTTGCATCGAGGACCTGCACGCGATGCTGAAAGCGGACGGCGACTGGGTGCCGCTCGGCAATGCCGACGAAGGCAAGCCGGTGAAGCCCGACACCGTCGAGGCCTGGGCCCGCGACGACGACAATCCGGTCGGTGGCTACTACGGACTGCGCAAGGGCTACCGGGGTCGCTTCGGCAACTATGTGCCGCCGGTGCTCGAAGCGCTCGGGCTGGCAGAGGTCGAGCACAACGCCCGCAACAACCGCATGCGAGCGATCTGATGCCGCGTCGATACGCCGTCGAGCGGACCATCGCCGCGCCGTCTGAGATCGTCTGGCGCCTCCTGACCGACGCCGGGTCCTACCTCGACTGGAACGACGCCGTCGTGTCGATCACCGGTCCGATCGCCGAGGGCCGCGACATCGAACTGGTGTCGATCGCGGACCCGAAGCGGACGTTCACCCTGCACGTCGAGGAGATCATCGAGCCGGCCCGGATGGTCTGGACGGACGGCATGCCGCTCGGCCTCTTCCGAGGGACCCGTACCTATGAAGTCAGCGCTGACGGCGAGTCGACCCGCTTCTCGATGGTCGAGGAGTTCACGGGGCCGCTCGCCGGCCTGATCACCAGGATGATCCCCGACCTCACCGAGTCGTTCGCCCTGTTCGCGGACGGTCTGCAGTCCGCGGCCGAAGCTCAGTCGTCGGCCTGAGCCAGGATGCGCCGCGCCTGCACCGCAACCGGCTCGTCGACCATCTGCCCCTCGAACGCGATCGACGCCACACCCTGAGCGATGCCCTCGTCGTAGGCGGCGAGCAGCCGGCGGGCCCGATCGACCTCCTCCGGTGACGGCAGGAACGAGTCGTTCGCGATCGCGACCTGGGCCGGATGGATGCAGAGCTTCCCGCCGAAGCCCATCGCCCGGGCTTCGAGGCACTCTCGCCGGCACCGATCGTCGTCCCGGAAGTCGGCGACGATCTGGTCGATCACCGGGATTGCGGCCAGCCGCCCGGCGAGCGCGACCTGCGCGCGGGCGTGGCTCACCTCGCCGTTCGACGCGGTGCGCACCCCACCCATGTCGGCGATGAAGTCCTCGGCGCCGAAGTAGCCGGCGCTGATCGTCGGATGGGCGAGCAGCGGGCGGGCGTCGGCGACACCCAGCGCGGTCTCGACCCCGCCGACGACCGGTAGATCGAGTCGCCGAGCAGCGAGCCGTGCGGCCAGGGCGTGGAGGCCGGCGGTCGTCTCGATCTTCGGCACGACGATGCCGGCGAGTCCTGCCTCCGGGAGGCTGTCCAGGTCGTCGTCGTGCCACGGCGTGGTGTCGTCATTGACCCGAACGAGGATCGGGATCCGGCCGGCGAGTTCGGCGACCGCCGCCCGCATCTCCGTGCGGCCGGCCTCCTTGGCGTCGGGCGGGGTGGCGTCCTCGAGATCGATCACCATCGCGTCGGCGCCACTGGTCGGCATCTTGCGGAGCAGATCGGGCCGCACGGCGGGAGCGAAGAGCAGCGATCGGAGTCGGCGGGGAAGCACGGCGCCACCGTACCGGTCCGGCTCGGCTCAGAGCAGTTCGGACACGGTGTGGATCACCAGCCCGGCGATGGCGCCGACGACGGTGCCGTTGATGCGGATGAACTGGAGGTCGCGCCCGACCTGGAGCTCGATCCGACGGGTGGTGGACTCGGTGTCCCACCGTTCGACGGTGGTCGCGATGAGGTCGCTCACCTCGCTGCGGTAGCGCTCGACCAGCTGTGTGGCCGCATGCTCGACCCAGCGGTCCACCTGAGCCTGCAGCTCGGGGTCGGCGATCAACTGCTCGCCGAACTGTTGGATCGCCGCCGTGGCCTGCTGACGCAGCTCGCCGTCGGCGTCGTTGGCCGCATCGAGCAGACCGGCTTTGGTGCCGAGCCAGAGGGTGGCGATCCAGGACCGGAAGGACGGATGGTCGAGCAGTTCGTCCTTGAACGTCTCGGTGCGCGAGATCAGCGCCCGGTCGGTCTCGAGGCGGCCGGTGAAGTCCTCGATCCGCTCGTCGATCGATCGCCGCAGCTCGTGGTTCGGGTCGGCTCGTACGTCGGCGAGGAACCGGGTGATCACGTCGTAGATCTTGGCGAGCACCCGGTCGTCGACCCGTTCCGGAACGAACCACGGCGACTCCTCGTACATGCGCGCCTGGAGCGTCTCGCGGTTGTCGTCGAGGAACGTGTCGAGGCCGACGACGAGGGCGTCGACCAGCCGATGGTGGTGCCCGTCGGCCACCGACCGCTCGATCGCCGTCCCGAGGAGTGGCGCGGCGGGCATGGCGGCGAGCCGTTCCCGCACGACGCCCTCGATACCACCCTGCACCTGATCGTCGTCGAGGGTGCTCAGGGCGACGTCTGCCACATCGCCGAGCCGGGCGCTCACCCGCGTCGCGTTGGCGGGGTCGCGTAACCACTCGCCGAGGTGGCGACCGACCTCGACCTCGGCGAGGCGATCGGTCAACACGTCCGCGGTCAGAAAGTTCTGCTCGACGAAGTCGCCGAGGCCTCGGCCGATCTCGTCCTTGCGGCGGGCGACGATCGCGGTGTGGGGGATCGGAAGCCCGAGCGGATGACGGAAGAGCGCGACGACGGCGAACCAGTCGGCGATCGCACCGACCATCGCGGCTTCGGCCCCCGCCTGCACATAGCCCCATGCGCCTTCGGCCCCCGCCGCGGTGGCGATCGCGTAGATCGCGGCCGCCAACACGAGCAGGCCCAGCGCGACCGCCTTCATCCGACGGAGGGCGGTGGCTCGCTCGCGATCGTCGACGGTCTCCACTCGCCGGACCGTAGCGTTCGTTCGCACCGTCCCCTCCCGATCTGGCACGGTGGCGTGATGACACGGAAGCGGGCACGACAGCAGGGTGTGAATCGGGTGGTGATGGCGGTCCGCGACCTCGAGGCGGGTCGCGACTTCTACGAGCGGCTGCTCGGCTGCACCTTCCATCCCGCCGACGACGAGGAGGCTGCGGCGTTCGGCGTCCGCATCCTGATGTCGTGGGACGGCGGCGTGGAACTCGTCGCGCCCATCGAGGGCAGGGACAGCCACATCGAGACGATCCTGGCGACGCGCGGTGAAGGGCTGATCGGGGTGGTGTGGGCCGTCCCGGACGCCGATGCCTCCAAGGCGGCCGCCGAAGAGCTCGGCGTGCCGGCGTTCTTCACGCTCGACTACGACCAGGCCCAGATCGACGCCAAGCTCCAGGGTCGGTTCACGCGCTACTACGAACATTTCCTGACGCCGAGCGGCCCACTGGGCGACGCACAGGTGCTCGTGGGGGAGTTCGACGAACCGGTCGAGTGACCCTCAGCCCGGCGCCGCCCCGACGTTCACGAGGATGTCCGGGCGCAGGGTGTCGGCGATGGTGAGCAGCTCCGCCGGCGTGGTCAGGTCGTCCTCGGTGAAGTCGTCGGGCCAGTCGTAGCCGAGCGAACAGCACCGCGAGATCGTGCCGAAGGTCAGCACGAAGCGGTCGTGTTGCTCGATCCGAGTCAGGTCCTGGAGGCGATCGCGGTACTTCAGGCCGTCGGTCGCAATCGTGTAGGTCGTGCCGAGCCAGGACAGGATCACGTCGTCCCCGGCGCCGCCGGGCGCCGGATCGAACGAGATCGACTCCTCGACGTCCCAGGCCCGCTCGGGCTGGAACGGATCGACGAACCCGTCGAACCAGAGGTCCCCTTCGGTGACACCCTCGATGAACTCGGGCACGTCGTACTCCACCGAATCGCAGCTCTCGAGCGCATCGCGGGTGATGGTCATGTAGCGCTCTGCCTCGGTCGCCGTCGGGAACGCCGTCACGGTCACACCGACGAAGGTCTCGTCGGCGGTGACGAGGTCGAAGACCCCGGCGGTGCCCTCGGCCCCGGCGTCGAGGGCCCTCGCGGCGCTGTTCTTGCCGCCGCAGTACCCGAAGCCGGGCCCCGACCGGGGCTCGGGATCGATCAGTTCGGTGTCGAGGTCGGTCCATCCCGCGGGCACGTCGGGCGCACTCGGGAGCGCGGCGAGCAGCTCGGGATCGTTGGTCGGCACGGCGGCGCCGTCGGCCGGGAGCGTCGTGGTGGCGGTCGTCGCCGCCTCGGTCGTGGTCGGCGTGCCAGTGGTCGTGGGTGGTGCGGTCGTCGCCGGAGCGGTCGTGGTCGGTGTTCCCGCGGTGGTCGTGGGCGCCGAGGTGGTCGTCGTCGCCGCGGCCTGGATGTCGCCGTCGGAGCACGACACCGCGAGGAGCGCGACAGCGGCGGCCGCCGCCAGGGTGATTCGCACCATGCTCAGATCGTGATCGCGAACTCGGGCGGGACCGCAGCGTCGACCGCGGGATCCACCGGGTGGTTGAACGTCTCGAACCGTCGCTGCGCACCCTGCCGGTAGCGGGTCGTCGAGTGCACCGGATCGGTGTCGTACTCGGGGATCACCTGGGTGCCGAACACCTCGATCATCTCCACGACCTGCTCGTGGGCGAAGCCCTCGTCGGGCGTGCCGAACGCGACCTGGTCACAGCCGACGTCCTGATAGGCCTGCAGCTGCTCGCAGACCTCCTCGGGGTTGCCGCACAGCATGTACCCCTCGGCGATCGCGTAGTCGAGCATGGCGTCGTCGAGTTCGAAGTGGTCCCGGCGATCGGGCCACACGATCGCGTCGGGGCTCTGTGGCATCGAGTCGTGGTAGAGGTTCACCATCGACACCCGGTAGCCACGCAGGTTGCGTTTCGCCATCGTCCGGGCTTCCTTGCGGTCCTCGAGGCAGATCACGGCGTTGGTCATCATCACGTTGTCGTTCTGGAACTGTCCGACCGGGTCGGTGACCTCGGCCGCAGCCTCCTTGTACGCCTCGACCCGGCCCCGCAGGTTGTGGATCGGTTCGAAGTTGAAGGCGATGGCACCCAGGCCCATCGCGCCGGCCTTGGCGTAGGTCGCCGGGTTCCCGCACGCCACCCACATCGGCGGATGTCCCGCCCCGAACGGCTTCGGGAGGATATTGTGCGGCGTCGGCACCGAGAACGACTCGCCGTGGTGCTCGTAGTCCTTCTGTTCCCACATGCGCGGGATCTCCCGGATCACCTCGTCCCACATCGCCTTGGTCTCGGACAGCTCGG
>JBCCWI010000116.1:0-13084 GCA_039193795.1 Actinomycetota bacterium
ACACGCCGACCGGGTCGTCGTCCTCACCGCCCCCCGGCCGTCACCGGAGGAGCGCGAGCTGCTGGCTGCCCTGCTCGAGTCGATCCCGAGACGTCAGGTCGCTCGGATGGTCGCCGTCGTGCACCCTCCGACCACGGATCGGCCCCGGAACACCGCAGCGCTCCTCGACGGGCTCGACGTCGACGAGATCGTCCACGTCCGCCACGGCGACAACGGCGATGCGGCCCGACTCGCCCGGCTCGCGATCGGACGCGGCGTTGGGTTGCTGATGAGCGGCGGCGGTGCCCGCGGCTTCGCCCACCTCGGCGCGCACCGTGCGCTGCTCGAGGCCGGCGTCCCGATCGACGCCGTCGGGGGCGCCTCGATCGGAGCGCCACTCGGTGCCGGCATTGCCCAGGGCACGCCGCAGGCCGAGCTCGTCGACGTCGCCGAGGGTCTGTTCCATCGGCTCCTCGACTTCACGGTGCCGGTCGTGTCGCTGCTGAAGGGCGAGCGGATCACGAAGGCGATCGACTCCCGCCTCGGCGACTGGGACATCGAGGACCTCTGGCTGCCGTTCTTCTGCGTGTCGACCAACCTCACGACCGCGCAGCAGATGGTCCACCGCCGCGGCTCGTCGTCGCTCGCGGTGCGAGCGAGCGTGTCGATCCCCGGCGTGCTCCCGCCGGTGCCCCACGACGGCGATCTGCTCGTCGACGGCGGCGTGCTGGACAACCTGCCGATCGGTGAGATGGCCCACGACCGCACGATCGGCACCATCGTCGCCGTCGACGTCGCCCCGCCGCACGGGCCGAGAGCGAAGACCGACTTCGGGCGGTCGGTGTCCGGGTTCCGCGCGGCGGTCGGTGCGCTCACGCCCTGGGGCCAGCGCCTCCCGGATGCGACCGGGGTCATGGTCCGAAGCATGTTGGTCGGTTCGGCGCAGCGGCAGCAGGCGATGCTCAGCGACGGGCTCGTCGATCTCCTGTTGCCGGTGCACGTCTCGGGGATCGGACTGCTCGACTTCGAGCGGGTCCGTGACGGGGCCGAGGTCGGCTACCGCGACACCGTCAAGGCGATCAGGGAGTGGGCCGCCGATCGGCCGTGGACGGGTCGGCGATCGTGATCCTCCTGACCCTTCGCGACCTCCGACACCGCTTCGTTCGCTTCGCCGTGGTCACCGTGCTCGGCGCCGTCGTCTTCACGTTGCTGTTCGTGATGACGGGCTTGGTCGAGCAGTTCCATCGCGAGCCGGTCGACACGGTCGACGCGCTCGGTGCGTCGACCTGGGTGCTGCCCCGGGGCATCTCGGGTCCGTTCACAGCGGCCGCACCGTTCAGCACCGACGCGGTGGCGGTCGTCGACGCCGACGAGTTCGCACCGGTGATCGTCGGACGGGCCGCCGTCGCACAGGACGGGTCGGAGGACGTCGTGCTGATCGGCCACGAGGTCGATGCGCTCGGGAGCCCGCCGATCGACGAGGGCCGACCGGTCGCCGCGCCGGGCGAGCTGGTCGCCGACGACAGCCTCGACGTCGACATCGGCGATCGGGTCACGATCGCCGACACCGAGCTCGCCGTCGTCGGGCTGACGAGCGACTCGACGCTGCTCGCCGGCATCCCGCTCGTGTTCACCGAGCTCACCCAGGCCCAGGACCTCGTCTACGACAACCGAGGCGTCGTGAGCGCGGTGTTGGCCAGCGGCGAGGTGCGGGCCATCCCGCAGGGCACCGTCGCAACGTCCGCGGCCGGCGTCGCCGACAGCGCGCTCGAACCGCTCGACGGCGCCATCGCCTCGGTCGACCTGGTGCGGGTCCTGCTCTGGATCGTCGCCGCGGTGATCATCGGCGCCGTCGTCTACCTCTCGGCGCTCGAACGCCTCCGGGACTTCGCCGTCCTCAAGGCGATCGGGGCGTCGAACCGGAGCCTGCTCGGCAGCCTCGCGCTCCAGGCGGTGCTGGTCGCCCTCCTGGCCGTGGCGCTCGCCGCCGTGTTGCAGCTCTTCCTCGCCCCCGCCTTCCCGCTGAAGGTGTCGGTGCCGACCCGGGCGTTCTGGCAGCTGCCGTTGATCGCCGTCGGCGTCGCCTTGCTCGCCGGGCTGGCCGGCATGCGGCGGGTCGCCAACTCCGATCCCGCCCTCGCCTTCTCGGGAGCTTCCGGATGAGCGGCCTCGTCGTCTCCGACCTCGTCGTCGAGTACGTCACCGATGGCTACGCCGTGCGGCCCCTCGACGGGCTCTCGTTCGAGGCGTCGCCCGGTCGCCTCGTCGTCCTGCTCGGACCGTCGGGCTCGGGTAAGACCACCCTCCTGTCCTGTCTCGGCGGGATCCTCACGCCGACCTCGGGTTCGATCCGGCTCGGCGACCTCGAGGTCGCGCAGCTCTCCGGTGCGGCGCTGGAGAGCTATCGCCGCGACCGGGTCGGGTTCGTCTTCCAGGCCTTCAACCTCATCCCCTCGCTGAACGCACGGGAGAACGTCGCCATCCCCCTGATGCTCACCGGGCGCTCGAAGTCCGATGCGTTGGCGCGAGCCGACGAGCTGCTGGGACGGGTCGGCCTCGAGGAGCGACTGCACCACCGACCCTCGCAGCTGTCGGGTGGGCAACAACAGCGCGTCGCCGTCGCCCGCGGGCTGGGCAACGACCCCCAGCTGCTGCTGGCCGACGAGCCGACCGCCAACCTCGACCACATCCAGGCCGAGGCGGTCATCCGCCTCCTGCAGGAGCTGCGCGACCAGGGGTGCGTGATCGTCGTGTCGACCCACGACGACCGTCTCGTCCCCGTCGCCGACGAGATCGTGCAGATGGTCCCCGAGGTGGCACCGGTCGAGGTGGCACCGCACGAGGTGAAGGTGAGCGCCGGCGAGACCGTGTTCGTCCAGGGGGACGACTCGGACCTCGTCTACGTCATCCGTGGCGGCGAGGTCGACATCCAGCGCGAGCTCGCCGGCGGCGGACACGTGCTGCTCCGACGGCTCGGCTCCGGGCAGTACTTCGGCGAGCTCGGACCGCTGCTCGGCTTCCCACGGTCGGCGACCGCCGTCGCCGCCACCGACCTCGTCCTCACGGCGTACAACCCCCGCGACTTCCGCGAGCAGGTCCAAGCGAAGCGGTGACCGACGGGACGAGACGCGAGACTCCCGACGTGTCCGTTCCGACCACGGGAACCGTCGATCTCGCCGACGGCGCGTCCGCCACCGAACACCTGCACCGCGCGCTCGTCGAGGCCCAGCGCCGGTTCGACGAACTCGACGCTGTCGATCTCGGCACCCTCGACCGATTCCGGTCGTCCTATCCCGATGTCGTGCCGGCCTTCGAGGCGGCCCGGCTCGGCAGCGCCCGCCGGACCGAGATCGCCGCCGCGCTCCGCGAGGGCGCATCGGCTGCGATGGCCTGGACCTGGGACGGCGGGGAGCGTCCACTCGCCGATCACCTCGCCGGCGGCGCCGAGCCGCTCGACGTGACTGTCGTCGACCTGCCCGGCGACGGCCTCCTCCACCCGGCGGTGCCCTTCGGAGGCGAGCTCCTCAGCGGCACGGCGCTCACGGATGCCGTCGGTGCGCTCGTCGAGCGGGGCTCGGCGACGCGTCCGGTCGGTGACGCGATCGTGCAGCTGGTTCGGCGTGCCGGGGAGGACGGCATCGACCTTGGCGGTGAGCGCATCGCCATCCTGGGCGCCGGCGCAGAGCTCGCCCCCACGAGGCTGTGGCTCGCCGGTGGAGCGGACGTGCTCTGGCTCGACGTCGTGGACCCGCCCGCCGAGCTGCTCCGCGACGAGTCGCTGTCCGGGCGACTGTCCTGGGTTCCCGGTGGCGTCGATCTGCTCACGGCCCCCGAGCGGGCCCTCGCCACGATCGAGCGCTTCGCCGACGGCGCCGACGTCGACCTGGGCCTCTACGCCTACGCCGGTGGACGGGCCCGTGAGTGGCGGTTGACCGGGACGATGAACGCGATCGTCGAGGCGCTCCCGCTCGAGCTCGTGCGGAGCGCGTCGATGCTCGTCTCGCCGACCACCTGCGGCACCCTGTCGCCGACCGAGCTCGCCGGCGAGGAGCGTCGTCGCCGTGATCGCCCTCGCTGGCAGGCCGTCCTGGAGCGGCTCCGGCTGCTGGGCCGGGGGCCTGGTCACGCCGTCTCCGGGTCCGCTCGCAGCAACCGGGCGGTCGTGTCGATCCAGGGCACGAGCTACCAGGCAGCGCAGTACCTCGGGAAGATCATCGCCGCCGAGGCGTGGGCGACCGGCCCCGACGCGCTCACGGTGTCGGCCAACACGGCGGGCATCTCCCGCACCGAGTCGCTCCAGCACCCCGTGTTCGACCTGGCCTTCTCGGGCGCGTCGGCGTTCGGTGTCGAGACCTTCGAGCCGAGCACGACGGCGCAGCTCAACGGGCTTCTCGTCCTCCACGACCGGCTCGATCCACCGGCGTCGCTCGACGTCGACACGCTCTTCACGACCCGGGTCCACGGCGGCATCTCCGAGGTGCCATACCCGATCGAGCCAGCACTGCGGATCGCTGCAGCGATCGGACTCGCCCGCAACCCGGGGCGGCTGCCCACCCTGCTCCGGCGACGCTGAGCGGCGGTGCTTGCCGGTCTCGTGAGGCAGGTCTACCGTCGCCGCCTAGGCAGCGCAGGGCAGGGGAGCGACATCGCAACGGTCAGGAACGACGTCATCCCGGCACCGGTGACCGGCTCGTGACCGGCTCGTCGCCCGACGGCTTCGATCCCGAGCTGATCGCCGCCGCGCTCCCCCGGTACGAGCTCCGCCGTGAGATCGGTCGAGGCGGGTGGGGCGTCGTCTTCCACGCCCACCATCCGACGCTGGGACGATCGGCGGCCGTGAAGGTGTTGCCGCCGGCCTTCGCCGCCGACCCCGCCACCCGCGACCGGTTCGTCGCCGAGGCGCAGACGGTCGCCAACCTCGACCACCCACACGTCGTCGGCGTCTTCGACTTCCTCGAGCACGACGGCATCTGGCTGATCGTGATGGAGTACATGCCCGGCGGGACGCTGTGGACGCGGCACACGCAGAACGGTGTCGGGTCCGACGAGGCGTGTGCGATCACGGTGGCGATCGCCTCGGCGTTGCACGCCGCCCACCGTCGCGAGATCGTCCATCGCGACATCAAGCCCGACAACGTGCTCTTCACCGACGGCGGGGTCCCCAAGCTCGGCGACTTCGGCATCGCAAAGGGGATCCGCACCGCCCCGCAGCCCAACGAGGTCGGTAAGGCGGTCGGCACGCCCGCCTACATGTCCCCGGAGCAGGCGACCGGCGACGCCGTGTCCGAGCGCAGCGACCTCTACAGCCTCGGTGTCGTGCTCTACGAGCTGTTGACCGGCCGGCTGCCCTATCCGCTCGTCGACGATCCGAGCGAGCAGCTCCAGCAGCACGTGCACGCCGACCCGGACCCCATGCCGTCGCGGCTCCCGAGGGGCATCGTCAACGTCGTCATGAGCGCGCTCGAGAAGGACCCGATGAACCGACCGGCGTCCGCGGAGCGCTTCGGACTCGCGCTCGCCGAGGCGGCCGAGAACGCATACGGCTCGGAGTGGGTGGCGACGAGCGGGATCCAGCTCCTCGGCTCGGACGCCGCCGTGCAAGCGGCCACTGCCACCAGCGCTCGCCGGCCGGCGACGTCGCTGCCGACCTACACCGACGGCGTGCAGACCGAGGGCCACGAGCGCATCGGCACGATGCTCGAGTCGGACTCCTCCTCCTCGACCCACGTGCCCTCGGCGGCGCCGACGGGCGAGGCCGACGCGGTACTGGACGAGGCCACCCGGTCGCGTGGCCTCGACACCGTCGTGCCGACGGGTGAGCCCGATCCGCCGGACTCGACGCACGTACCGTCAGCGGCCCCCACCGGCGAGGTCGACGCCGTGCCGGACGACGTGGTCCGATCCCGAGGGCTCGACACCGTGGTGCCCGACGATGACGGTCCGCCGCCGCTCGCCTCACCGCCGGGGGGCTCGCCCCCGACCGTGCCCGCGCCGGAGCCGGACCTGCCGCCGTCGCTGCCCGATCTCCCATTGCGCTCCTCCGACCCGGCACCGTCGGCGTCGGACGAGTCGCCGTCGCTGTCCGAGTCCGCACCGGCGGCGTCGGACGACTCGCCGTCGCTGTCCGACTCGGCGCTGCCGGAGCCGGACCTGCCATCGCCCTCGTCGCCGGTCCCGACACCACCGCCGGGTCTGCCCTCGCCGGCCGTGCCGCCCGCCGACCTGCCGGGGCCATCGACGTCGACCGACGGGGGATCGGCCGCAGCCGTCCCGGCCGATCCGGGCGGATCGACGCGTTCCTCCGGGCCGCCGAAGTGGGTGTTCGCCGTCGCCGCGGTCGTCGTCGCCGTCGGCGCCGTCGTCGCGATCCGGGCCTTCACGTCGTCGTCCGACCCGGACACGAGCGCCTACTGCGAGCCGGCGTCGGCGTTCGTCGACTCCGAACCGCTCGCCGCGGCACCCGACGAGATGGGGCTGCTGGTCACCCTCGGGACCGGAGCCGCAGCGGAGGCCCCCGACGACGTCGTGGACGCGTGGATCGCCTACGTCGGCGCGCTCGACGACGTCGATGATGCCGCGATCGCCGCAGCCGACGACTCCGGGCTCGCCGCCGATCTCGTCGCAGCGGTCGCACGGCTCGAGGGGGCCGACGTGCAGGTCGCCGCCGACCAGGTGACCGCTCACGTGGCTGCCACCTGCGGCTGATCGCGGTCGGGCGCTCGGGCTACGTACGCCGTCGTGACCGACGGATCTACGTGATCGTCACCGATTCCCGATCCATCGGGGTCCGTCATCGTGATCCTCATCGACGAGCTGCACCGAGCAGCCCGATGAGGAGGTACCACGATGGCGTTCACGACGATCGAGCAGGTCCGTTTCACCGAGCAGGCCACCACTCCGGCCGCCGTCCTGGCCGACCGGCCAGTGCTCAGGATGCGGTGGATCCGCCGCAGCGGCACGATGTCGGCCCTCTGGCTCCGCCGCGACCCGGCCGGCTGAGCGGTCGCGACGACCGACGGCGAAGTGAGCACCAGCGTTCGAGCCGATCTCGAAGGTGTAGAACCGCCGCATGGAAGCGACGGACGGCGAGCTGTGGTGGGGTGGCCGTGTCGCCGATGGTGCGCAGATGCCGTTCTCGACGGTCGAGTCCGTCGATCTGACCGACCACGCCAACAACCAGGCCGCAGGACTCCTGCTCTCGAACCGAGGCCGGGTCGTCTGGGCCGACGAGCCCTTCTCCTTCTCGATCCTCGACGGGCGCGTCGAGGTCGTGGGCGACGTACGGCGCGAGCACGTCGGTTCGAACCTTCGCGACGCCACCCGTTGGGCCGCCGAGCACGTGCACGACCGGCCTCGTCGGCTCCCCGCGGCGCGGATGTTCGACCCGCAGTGGTGCGGCTGGATCGAGCTGCTCTACGAACCCACCCAGGAGCGCGCCCTCGCCTATGCCGAACAGATCGTCGAGCACGGGTACCCGCCCGGCGTGCTCATGATCGACGACAACTGGAGCGAGGACTACGGCGTCTGGCGCTTCCGTTCGGATCGCTTCCCCGATCCGGCTGCCATGGTCACCGAGCTGGAGCGACTCGGGTTCGCCGTGATGCTGTGGGTCTGCCCGTACGTCAGCCCCGATGGGATCGACTACCTCCGACTCCGGGATGCCGGTCTGCTGGTGTCCGACGCTTCCGGCGAACCGGTGATCCGGCGCTGGTGGAACGGCTACAGCGCCGTGCTCGATCTCTCGAACGAGGCCGCCCGTTCCTGGTTCCGCGCCCAGCTGTCGACCCTGCAGGTCGAGTACGGCATCGCAGGGTTCAAGTTCGACGGTGCCGACCCGGACATGTACGCCGGGTCCGACGTCGCGTCGGTTGCGCTCTCCCCGTCCGGACACGTGCAGCGCTACGGCACGTTCGCCGAGGAGTTCGCGTACAACGAGCTGCGCGCCGGCTGGAACCTCGGCGGACGGGGTCTCGCCATGCGGCTCTCCGACGCCGACCACAGCTGGGGGCCGACGGGCATCGCCAAGCTCGTCCCCGACCACCTCGCACAGGGGCTGCTGGGCATGCCGTGCGGCGGGCCTGACATGATCGGCGGCGGTCAGTACCTCGACTTCGATGAGGACCGCCTCGACCCCGAGATCTTCGTCCGGCACGCACAGATCGCCGCGTTGTGCCCGATGATGCAGTTCTCCGCCGCTCCGTGGCGCGTGCTGGACGACGAGCACGCCCGGCTCGTCCAGTCGGCGGTCTCCCTGCGTGCCGCCCACCAGGACCGGATCGTCGACCTCGCCCACCGGTGGGTCGAGACCGGTGATCCGATCATGCGACCGATCGCGTACGAGTTCCCCGATGCCGGCCTCGACGACGTCAACGACTGCTTCCTCCTCGGACCGGATCTGCTCGTCGCCCCGGTCGTGGTTCCGGGTGCGACGACACGCGAGGTCCCCCTCCCACCCGGGCGCTGGATCGACGATCTCGGCAACGAGTACGACGGAGGTTCGACGATCACCGTGGACGTGACGCTGGAATCCCTGCCTCGGTTCGAGCTGGAGGCAAAGACCTGAGCTGAGCGCCTCTGACCGTGCCCGTCACTACGTCGTAGCGGGAGCCCGGCCTCTCGGGTCAGGTCGTTCGGGCCGCGAACCGGGCTGGGGTGGTGGCGACGTGGCGCTTGAAGTGGCGGGTGAGGTGGGCCTGGTCGTAGAACCCGGCCAGGACGGCGACGTCGGCCACCGGAGCGCCCGTGAGGAGGAGGCGTCGGGCGGTCTCGATGCGTCGGCCGACGACGTAGGCGTGTGGGCTGACCCCGAACTCTGCGCTGAAGCTGCGAACGAGGTGCGCCACGCTGCGATCGAGCAGCGGCGCGAGGTCGGCGAGGCGAACGGTCTCGGTGAGATGTTCGTCGAGGAGCAGCCGGAGTTGATGAGCGATGCCGTGCTCTGGACGGACGGTCTGGGTCGCGGGCCGCAGGTGCGCCTTGATGCGTTCGCAGATCAGCGCCAGCTGCGCTTCGCCGTCCAACGCGTCATCGTCGGTGTCGGCCAGCACATCGTGCAGCCGGGAGAGGGCACCGCGGAGCGCAGGGTCGACGATGACGGTGCGGTCGACGGCCGGGCCGATCAGATCCTCAGGGAACATCTCGGGCTCGAGGTACAGGTTTCGCTTCCAGAAGCCGTGGCGGGCTCGGCTGGCGGGTCGACCGTCGTGCACCACCCCGGGCGGGAGGATGGCGACCGTCGACTCGACCGCAGCGCACCGTCTCCGCTCGAGGGCGTAGTCGATCGCGCCGTGATCGACGGTGAGGACGGTCCAGGTGTCGTGGCTGTGAGCCGGATAGCTCCAGTCGACGATGTGGGCGTGGAACGCCTCGGCGATGCCCGGGAGCGCCGGCCTCCACGCCGTGACCGTGCAGCGATCGCCGATCGGCTCGTCCACGTCAAGAACGTACAAGCCGAGGAACGGAGCAGAGGATGAGCCTGGAAGACATGAGCTCTGAGCGACCGGTGAACCTGTCCGAAGCGTTGGCGTCGTTCGACGACGTGTACAGCCCGCGCATCGTCGCCACGATGAACGACTACGACGTCCGCGTCGCACACACCCTCGGTGATCACGTCTGGCACGTCCACGACGACACCGATGAGTTCTTCCTGGTGCTCGATGGCCGGTTCGACATCGCGCTGCGCACCGCTGACGGCGATGTCGAGACGGTCGTGCTCGAACAGGGGGACATCTTCGTCGTTCCCCGCGGCGTCGAGCACCGGCCCACCTCACCGGGTGGCTCGATCCTGATGTTCGAGCCCACCGGAACCCCCACCTCGGGCGATCGCCACGACGGCGAGCTCCCCGACCACGTCGACTCCACGATCGGGCACCGCCTGTAGCCCGCGACGAGGCTCTCCGAGCAGCCGCACCGTCGTTCGACAGCATGACCTCGCGAGACCGGCCGCCCACGGCGGCTGGAGATGACAGCTGGCGGCCCCAACGAGACAGAGTTCGAACACCCCCCGATCTTGACGCCTTCGGACGTGTGGGTCGTCGCCGTGGGAGAGCGACCCGCGACCCCCCGACGAGCTGGGCGGAGTCGAGCCGGCTGGCTGCGCTCCGTCCGAGAACGCAACGGGCAAGGCTGCCGTTCCCACTCGATACTGCCGGTTCCCGCGTTGGTGACGGACACGCCGGTGGGCGCGATTGTGCGTGGGTCTGGATCTTGATTCGCGGTCGAGGGGGTCAGGCGTCTCGCCAGCGGGTGATGCGTTGTGGGCTGGAACGGGGGATGCGTTCGATCTCGCAGCGGGCTTCCATGTCGGTCTTGGTGTAGCGGACGTAGTTGGTGAGCCGGCCTTTGGGGAAGAGTTCGTGGTTGCCGTAGCGGTGTTGGGCTTCGTCGACGACGGTCTGGAGTTGGATCGTTCCGTCGTCGTCGGCGTGGTCGTCGATCATCTCGAAGATGAGTTCTCGGACGGCTTCGTATTGGTCTTGGTCCATGGTCCATCCGTCGAGGCCGCCGGGGCGGGTGGCGTTGAGGATCTCGACGCGGCCTTTGTCGGCGCGTGCTTCGGCGTCGGCGTGCCAGGCGCTGTCGGGGACGGGTCCGGCGTGTTCGTCTCGTTCGATGTCGGCCACGGGTGTCGATCCTGTCAGTCGATGGCGACGCGTTGGGCGAGTGCTCGGAAGCACATGGTGAAGGTGATGGCGCCGAAGATGGCGATCGCGATTGCTGCTTGGGCGAGTTCGGTGCCGTCCCATCCGGTGGTTTGCAGGGAGCGGAGCCCGTCGAGGACGTAGGTGACGGGGTTGTAGCGGGCGACGTTCTGCAGCCAGGACGACAGGGCGTCGAGGGGCAGGAAGGTGCTGGTGAGGAACGCGAACGGGAAGAAGATGAGGAACGTCGAGTTGACCGCGGCGGGGTTGCCGGTCTTGAGGGCGACGAAGTAGGGGAATCCGGTGAACGCGAGACCCCATGCGGCGGCGATCGCGATGAATGTGAGGAATCCGCCGATACCGGTGGTGAAGCCGACGCCGAGGATGAATCCCATGACGACGACGAGCGTGGCGAGCACGACGACGAGGACAACGTCGGCGGCCATCATCCCGAGAAGGAGTGAGGCGCGTCGGATGGGGGTGACGAGCATTTTGTCGAGGTAGCCGGACTGGATGTCGGTGACGACCGTGTTGGCCCGCGAGACGCCGGACACGGCGAAGATGATGGCGGTGGCGATCTGGAAGCTCTTGAAGTCGACGCTTGAGGGCGCGATGTCTTGGAGGGTGCCGATGTTGATCACGTACCAGAAGATGGGGATGATCAGCGACGGCATGATCGCTTCGGGCTCTCGGGGGATCGACCGGAGGGCTCGGCCGGCCACGGTGGTGAAGTCGCGGACGAATCCGCTCGGTTCGGCGAGACTCATGGTTCGGCTCCTGTGTTGCTGGTGGGGGTGGTGTCGAGGCGGTTGCCGGTGACGTCGAGGAAGACGTCGTCGAGCGACGGGCCTCGCACCGCGAACGATGCGGCCTGTCGGTTCTGGTTCGCGAGGCGGGTGAGGACGGCCGTGACGACGTCGGTGCTCGCTGTAGTCGTGATGGTGATCTGATCGCCGTCAACCGCCGTGTTCTCGACGTGGTCGATGTGGTCGATGTGGTCGACGTCGTCGGGGGTGTGGTCGGGGAGGTCGATGGTGACGGTGTCGGCGCCGACGCGTCGCTTGAGTTCGTCGGGGGTGCCCTCGATCGCGAGTCGCCCGTTGGTGATGATGCCGATGCGGTCGGCGAGTTGGTCGGCTTCTTCGAGGTATTGGGTGGTGAGGAAGATGGTGACGCCGAGTTCGGTGTTGAGGCGGCGCACTTCGTGCCAGACGCGTTGGCGGCTGTCGGGGTCGAGGCCGGTGGTCGGTTCGTCGAGGAACACGATCTCCGGTTCGTGCACGAGGGCGGTGGCGAGGTCGAGGCGGCGTTTCATGCCTCCGGAGTAGGTGGCGACCATGTCGTCGATCGCGTCGCCGATCCCGACGAAATCGACGACCTCGTCGATGCGACGGTGGAGGGTGCCGCCTCGCAGGCCGTACATCTTGGCTTGGAGATCCATCGTCTCCCGGCCGGTCTGGCGAGCCGAGAGCCCGGCTTCTTGGAGAGCGACACCGATCCGCAGGCGAACGTCGTGCGGGTGAGTCGCCACGTCGTGGCCGGCGACGGTAGCGGTTCCTGCGGTCGGGGCGAGGAGTGTGCAGAGCATGCGGACGGTGGTGCTCTTGCCGGCTCCGTTGGGTCCGAGGAACCCGTAGATCTCCCCGGGTGCGATGTCGAGGTCGATGCCGTCGACGGCTCGATGCTCGCCGAAGGCCCGGGCGAGGCTGCGGGTGGTGATGGCACTGGTGGTGGTCATGGGGTCTCCGGGTGGTGGGCGGCGAGGAGGTGCTGGCCGGTGAGCGAGGCGGGGGCGGTGGCGATGTCGGCGGGTGGGCCTTGGTAGACGACGGTGCCGCCGTCGGTTCCGGCGCCGGGGCCGAGGTCGATGAGGTGGTCGGCGCGGGCGATGACGTCGAGGTCGTGTTCGACGGCGATCACGCTGGCGCCGTCGTCGACGATTCGGTCGAGGAGGTCGATGAGGTGTGCGGTGTCGGCCAGGTGGAGGCCGCTGGTGGGTTCGTCGAGGATGTAGATGGTGGCGTCGCCGGCGAGTTCGATCGCCAACCGCAGGCGTTGGCGCTCACCGCCGGACAGGGTGGAGAGGGCTTGGCCGAGCGCGACGTATCCGATGCCGACATCGACGAGGGAGTCGAGCATCGGTCGGATCTTGTCCTCGTCGGCGAAGAACTCGGCGGCGTCGACGATCGACATCTCCAACACGTCGGCGATCGACGCATCATGGAAGGTGAGTTCGAGGACGTCGTCGTGGTAGCGGCGCCCATTGCAGCTGTCGCACGGGGATGCGATGGAGCCGAGGTGGGCGAGGTCGGCGTAGACGACGCCGAGGCCGTTGCATGTGGCGCATGCGCCGTCGGAGTTGAAGCTGAACATGCCGGGCTTGACCTTGTTGGCTTTCGCGAACAGGGCGCGGATGTCGTCGAACACGCCGGTGTAGGTGGCCGGTGTGGAGCGCTGGGAGCCCT
>JBCCWI010000117.1:0-13005 GCA_039193795.1 Actinomycetota bacterium
AGTCACTGAGCGCGTAGTGCTGGACGATGCGGTTGTCCCAGAACGTCAGCTGATCGGGCTCCCAACGCACCCGGTACTGGTACTCCATGATCGCGGCACGCGAGATCAGGTACCGGAGCAGATCGTTGCTCTCGGTTTCATCCATGCCGACCACATGGGAGGTGAAGTAGGCGTTGACGTAGAGGAGTTTGCGGCCGGTCGCGGGATGGGTGCGGACGATCGGGTGGTGCACGACCGGGTACTGCTCGCGCATCTCGGCCTTCTTGGCGTCGTCGACGAACCCGCCGAACGCCATCGTGTAGTCGTGGGCGGCCTGCAGCCCGTCGAGTCGCTCCTTCATCTCGTCGCTCAACCCGTCGTAGGCCGC
The DNA here is from genome assembly GCA_039193795.1 of Actinomycetota bacterium. Taxonomy (GTDB): domain Bacteria; phylum Actinomycetota; class Acidimicrobiia; order Acidimicrobiales; family Aldehydirespiratoraceae; genus UBA11606. Next base: position 368 of record JBCCWI010000117.1, read on the forward strand.
CGCCATGTCGGAGAAGGCGGTGTCGCCACCCGTCGCCGGCACGTGGATCGAGCGCAACATCGCCCCCATCGACGGCTCCTCGCGCCAGGTCACGTCGTGGTGCCAACCGTTCTCGAAGCCGCTCGCCTCGACCCCCTTCTCGAACCGCACCAGTTCGGGGTGCTCGTCGCTGCCCATCAGGAAGGGGTGGACCTCCAGTTCGCCGAAGCGTCGGGCGAACTCGACGTGTTCGGTGCCGGTGATGTCCTGGTTGCGGAAGAAGACCACCTTGTAGTCGAGCCACGCCCGGCGGATCTCGGCGATGACCTCGTCGGGGAGATCGCCGTGGAGGCGCACACCGCTGATCTCGGCGCCGAGCGTGACGCCCTTCGGGGTGACGGTGATGTGCTCGTAGTCGGGCTCGGCGAGTCGGGCCCGCTCGTCGGCCACATGGATGACGGGCCCGAGCTCGACCCCGAAGCGCTTGATCTCGACGCGCCGAGGGGCGATGCGGGCGATGGGGTCCTTGGTCTGGGGATCGGCGGTGGTCATGTCGTGGTCTCCCGGCCGGCCTGGAGGCCGGCGATCAGTTCGGTGGTGGTGCGAAGGAACAGCTCGTCGCCGTCGACGGGGCCGAAGTGGGCAGCGTGGGCGACGAGGTGGGGGTACGCGTCTCCGGCATCCGCGAGTGCGGTGTCGAGCCCGCCGCGGCTGCCGGGCATGGTCTCGAGGGCGTCGGCGACGAATGCCGATCCGACGACGTGCCAGAACAGCACCCGGAACGCGTCGACGGCATCGGCGGGGGCCGGGTACACCTCGGCCATGAGTTCGAGGCCGCGATCGAGCGTGCCGAGCAGGCCGGCGCTCAGCCGATCACCGTCGCCCACGAGGCGGAGCGTGTCCCGGTCGGCGATGAGGTGACGGCGCAGTCCGCTCGCGAGCTCGAGGACCTGCTCGGACCAGGTTCCCGTGCCGACCGGGGCTTCGAACTCGGCCAGGCTCGCGGCGGCGACCGCGTCGAGCAGTGCGCCCTTGTTCTCGAAGCGCAGATAGATCGTCATCGGGTTGACGTCGAGCGCGGCGGCCAGGCGCCGCATGCTGAAGCGGTCGAGGCCCTCGGCGGCGATGAGGTCGCGAGCGACGTCGACGATGTCGTCGGGGGTGAGGTCCAGCGCGGGCACGGAGATCAATATACACCGTATATGGACGTCCGTGAAGCCCGACGGCCCGCGGGTTACGCTCCGCCCGTGCACACGCTCGCAATCGTGGTCGGCGTCGTCATGGTGCTCTCGGTGCTGGTCGACATGGTGAACACGCTCGTGACCACCCAGACGCGCCGCGGCCGCTTCTGGCTGACGAGCGTGCTCTACCTGCGGACCTGGGCCGTCCTGCGCTTCGTCGTCACCCGCATCGGCAGCGAACGACGACGCGAGACGATCCTCGGCACGTTCGCGCCGGTCTCGGTGCTGTTGTTGCTGTGTGCGTGGATCATCCAGCAGGTGATCGGCTTCGGTCTGATCTGGTGGGGACTGGACAGCATCCAAGGCGCCGACTCGCTCGCGGACGAGATCTACTACTCCGGCGTCGTCTACTTCACCCTCGGCTTCGGCGAGCTGGTGCCGGTCGAGACGATCCCCCGCTACGGCGCCCTCGTCGAGGCGTTCTGCGGCGTGCTCACCACCGCGCTCGTCATCGGCTATCTCCCCTCGCTCTACGCGGCCTACAGCGAGCGCGAACGGCAGCTGATGATGCTCGACGACGGCAGCGAGGGACGCATCACCCCGACCAACCTCGTGCTGAGCCGGTGCCCCGACGGCGACGCCACCGCGCTCAACGGCTTCTTCAAGGAGTGGGAGACCTGGATCGCGGGGGTGATCGAGACCCACAGCGCGTTCCCGATGCTGATGCTCTTTCGCTCCAAGCATCCCGGTCAGCACTGGGTGACCGCGCTCGGGCTGGTCGCCGACGCCGCGCTGCACGCCCAGCTGATCGAACAGACCCGCGATCGTGAGGCGTACTGGTGCCTACGGCGGGCGATCATCTTGTTCGACCAGCTGACCGAGGGCCTCGACCTCAGCGAGTACGAGATTGCCTGGTCAGAGCAGGTGCGTGCGGCCGAGCACGACGACGAGGACGGACTCTTCCGAGTGCTCTACGACGACCTCGCCGAGGCCGGATTCGACCTGATCCCCTACGAGGAGGCGCGCGAGGTCGCACGCGAGCTCCGAACACCGTGGGCACCCAAGATGGAGTTCCTGATCGACGCCTTGGCGGCGCCGAGAGGCTTCTGGGGCCACACCGTCGGGCATCGGCTGGGCGCCGGCCGGGACCTCGATCCCGAGCTCGAGGGCGTGCGCGAACCCTGAGCACCGGTCCCCCGTCGTCTCGGCCCGGAGTGCGATGATCTGTCGGTGAGCGACTACATCGACGTGGACACCGAGGAAGCCTGGCTCAGCGACGACGACCTCGCGACGGTGCGCGGCCGCGTCCCGATGGTCTATGTCGACGCCGTGCCCGTGCGAGTCGACAGCATCGGCGAGGTCACCCACATCGGCCTGCTGCTGCGAGCGATGGCCGACGGCACGGTCAGCCGGGCGCTCGTCACCGGTCGGGTCCTGTTCGGCGAGCGGATCCGCCACGCCGTGCTACGCCACCTCGAGAAGGATCTCGGCCCGATGGCGCTCCCCCGCCTGCCGGCCAACCCCACCCCGTTCACCGTCGCGGAGTACTTTCCCGACCCGTCGGTGTCGGGGTACCACGACCCCCGACAGCACGCGGTCAGCCTGGCGTTCGTCGTGCCGATCGACGGCGAGGCCTCGCCGTCGGCCGATGCGCTCGACCTCGCGTGGGTGACGCCGGAGGAGGCGATGAGCCCCGAGCTGCGTGCCGAGATGACCGGTGGACACGACCGATTGCTGCGGCTCGCCCTCGCCCACGTGGGCATGCTGCCCTGAGCGGGCTGTGACCTCTGGCGCCCGACTGCGGGTTCCGTCGCTTCGCACGGCAATGTAGAGGCATGGAACACCGCGATCTCATCGTCATCGGCGGGGGTCCCGCCGGCGCCGCGACGGCGATCCGAGCAGCGCGAGCGGGCGTCTCGGTCACGGTGTTCGAGAAGGGCGAGCGCGGCCGCGACAAGGTCTGCGGCGACGGACTCACGCCCCGAGCGGTCGCGGCCCTCAACGAACTCGGCGTCGATCTCGACGACGCCCACCGCATCGACGGCCTGCGGATGATCGCCGGCAAGACCCGGCGGGAGCTGCCGTGGCCCGACAACGGTCGCTTCGCTCCGCATGGCGCGGTCTGGCCCCGGCGGCGGCTCGACGAGCGGCTCATCACGATGGCCGAGGAGGCCGGTGCCGACGTCGTCTTCGGCACCGAGGCCCTGCCGATCCTCGACGACCACGGGCGGGTGACGGGTGTCGAGGCCGACGGGGCCAAGTGGGGCGCCGACCTGGTCGTCGTCGCCACCGGCGCCCCGGGCGCAGTCGCCCGCATGCTCGGTGCCGAACGCGACCCGGACGAACCGTTCGGGCTCGCCATCCGCACCTACGCCGAGTCGCCCCGGCACCTCGATCGCCACCTCGAGGCGTGCCTCACCCTGAGGGACGAGCACGGCACGGCCGTACCCGGCTACGGCTGGATGTTCCCGGCCGGCGACGGCACCGTCAACATCGGCGTAGGCGCCCTGTCGACGATGAAGGGCTTCAAGAAGCTCAACCTCAACAAGCTCCAGGACAGCTACAGCCACCTGGTCGAGGACGAATGGCAGCTCGGCCCCGATCTCGAGAAGCCCCGCGCATGGCGGCTCCCGATGAGTGCGCTCAAGCGGCACGGCGACGGTTGGGTCGCGATCGGCGACGCCGCCGGTCTGGTCAACCCGATGAACGGCGAGGGCATCGACTACGGCCTCGAGTCGGGGATGCTCGCCGCCGACCTCTTCGTCGCCGACCCCGCTTCGGCCACCGTCGAGTACGACCGCCAGGTCGGGCAGCGCTTCGACGCCTTCCTGCGCACGGGCCGACGGTTCAGCTTCCTGATCGGACATCCCTGGATCCTCCGATCGGGCCTCCGCCTCGCCGTCGGGACCCAGACGATCGCCGACATCACCCTCCAGGTGATGGGCAACCTGGTCGACGATCAGACCCCGGGCGCCGCCGGGTTCGTCCTGCGAGCGGCGGACCGCACACTCGGGGTCGCCGATCCCCTGCTGCGCCGGACCCGCGCCAGCGCCTGACGCGACGACCTCGGAGGTCATGGAGCGGTCACGCCGGCCGTGAGAGGCTGGCGTCATGACCGATGACCCGTCCGCCATCGCCCAGTTCGCCGTCGACATCATGCCCTTCAGCGCAGTGCTGGGCGTGCGTGACGTCTCCGGATCCTCCGACGGGGTCTCGGCCAAGGCCGACTGGTCGGCCGAACGGTGCACGATCGGCGGCAGCCTCCACGGCGGCTATCTGATGGCCCTCGCGGACGGGATCGGCGCTGCGGCTGCGGCGTACCACCTCCCGGCCGGAGTCGGCACGAGCACGGTCGAGTCCAAGACGAACTTCTTCCGCGGCGTCGGGGAGGGTGAGGTCACCGTCTCGGCCTCGGTCGTGCACGCGGGCCGCCGCACGATCGTCGTCCAGACCGACGTCGTACGGGCCGACGGCAAGCTCGCGACCCGCACGACCCAGACCCAAGCGGTGCTGTCACCCCTCGCCGAGGTGTGAGCGCAGCTCGGCGTCGAGTTCGTCGAGCGAGCGCACGATGCACTCGACGGAGTGCTCGATCATCAGGTTCACGACCTCGTCGTCGAAGCGCCGCCGCCAGTCGGTGAACAGGCCGATGACGGGGCGCCCGATCCCGGCCGCGTAGCCGATCTCCCACGCCGTGCCGTCGTCGGTCGTGACACCGTTGAGGTTGGCGACGACGAGCGCGCACCGGTCGATGGCGCTCCGATCGTTGTCGAAGATCAGGCGGGTGTTGTGCGGGGTCTTGTCCGGATTGTCGCGGTGCGGGAGGAACGTCGCACACCCATGGGCGGCGATCCGGGCCTCGATGGTCTCGATCCACCAGCGCTCGCCCTCGTCGAAGAGCGGGCCGGCGACATACACGAGCGGTGCGGCGACCCTGTCCGGCGGTGCGTCCATCGCGAGATTCTGGCACGCCCCTTTCGATCTGACGGTCCGTCAGGAAGTACGATCGAGGACATGAGTGACGTCACCCCTGCCGAGGACGAGCTTCCGCTGATCATCTCCGTCGACGACCACGTGATGGAGCCCCGCGATCTCTGGCAGCAGCAGCTGCCGCCCAGCCTGCGCGCCCGTGGACCCCGCACCGTGCAGGAGAAGGTCCGCCTGAAGTTCGAGGGCGGGCACTACGGCTTCGAACGCAACGATCCCGATGGGCAGCTCTGCGACGTCTGGCTCTATGACGACCTCGTCACCCCGACCGGGTTCCTCCACGGGCCCGCCGGCGTGCCGCGCGAGGAGCAGCGCAACGTCGCCGCCACCTACGAGGATCTCCGACCGGGCACCTACAGCCAAAAGGAACGGCTCGAGGACATGGAGCTCAACCATGTCTCCGCCGCGATCAACTACCCGAACATCTTCCCCCGCTTCTGCGGGCAGGGATTCCTCGAGCGCGACGACAAGGACTTCGCGCTCCAGTGCCTCCAGATCTACAACGACTGGATCATCGACGACTGGGGCGGGGGCGCCGGCAAGGGCAAGCTGATTCCGCTCACCCTCGTGCCGCTCTGGGATCCGGTGCTCGCCGCCGAGGAGGTTCGTCGTTGCGCGGCGAAGGGCAGCTACGCCATCGCGTTCTCCGAGAACCCGTCCAAGCTCGGCTGCGCCACGATGTACTCCGGCGAGTGGGACGTCCTGTGGGACGCCTGCCAGGAGGCGAACGTGACGGTCTCGATGCACATCGGATCGTCGTCGTCGATGCCGTCGACCTCGCCGGACGCTCCTCTTGCGACGTCGATGTCGCTCTACGCCCAGAACGCCGAGGGGTCGTTCGTGGACTGGGTGTTCTCCGGCACGCTCCAGCGATTCCCCGACATCAAGATCGCCTACGCCGAGAGCCAGGTCGGCTGGATGCCGTTCCAGCTCGAACGGATGGACTCGGTGTTCAAGGAGGGGCGCGGCGGTGTCGGCGGTGAGGGTCCGCTTCCCAGCGAGATCGCCAAGGGTCGCATCTTCGGCTGCATCTTCGACGACCTCGTCGGCCTCAAGCAGCGCGACGACGTCGGGATCGATCAGATCCTGTTCGAGACCGATTACCCGCACTCCGACGGCACGTTCCCCCACAGCCGCAAGGTCGCCCACTCGATGTTCGCCGCGGTCGGCATGAACGCCGAGGAGTGCTACAAGGTGCTCCGGGGCAACGCGATCCAGGCCTATGGCCTCGATCGGTTCGGCATCACCGAGTGATCGTCGGCACCGACGGTCGACCGCTCGCGACGGGTCGGCCCGTCGGTGACCAGTCCGCGGCCCGTGAGGCCACTGCACTCCGCGCTGCGCGCTCGGCTTGCGCTGTTGGCCCTCACGCTCACGTGCATCGCAGCCCTGTCGTTGTTCATGTCCCTCTTCGAGCCCGAACCGACACTGATGGACCGACGGGTGCGGTCGGTGCCCCTCGTCGTTGGCGTGCCGCTCGTCGGCTGGGGGCTGTTTCGCGTCGTCCGGCCTCCACGGGCCTATCTGAGTGACCACCGGGCATGGGGATCGGTGAGCGCCGCAGCCCGATTCGACTGGGATCTCCGTACTCCAGGGCGATACTCGACGGGACGAATCCTCGGCGTCGGGTACGTGAGGCGCCGTCGCAACGAAGGCGAACGCACCATCCAGTACCTCTTCCTGACCGACGAGTCCGTCGCCGCGGTGACCGTAGTACTGGAGGACCTCGGCCGGACGGGTCGGCCGCACCGCTGATCAGCGGCTGGCGAGCAGCGTGATCGGTCGTTCGTAGTCGCCGAGCCGGGCGCCGTGCCGCGGGTCGGTCGCGAGTTGTTCGGCCACCAGTCTGAAGACGAGCGCACGGGCCAGGAGGTCGGGGTCGACCGACCCGACCAGGTCGGCCGACCCGTCGTGCCAGAGCAGATGGTCGGCGACGACGACCGCAGCCCCGAAGCCCGCCGGCGCTTGGTACGGCGAGAGGTCGAGGACCAGCGGGTTCCCCGTGCCGTCGCGGAAACTGTTGCCGGTGAGGTCGCCGTGCACGACGTGGGTTCGGCGAGGAGGCGGGCCGGTGTGCTCGCGGAGGCGCCTCAGCACATCCTGGGCGTCGTCACGCAGCCCCGGGGCCGAGCCGTCCAACGCAGCGTCGACCCAGCGCGCCCATCGGTCCGTGCGCGCTGGCAGCGGTGGGAGTGTGTCGGCGGCGGCCGTGAACGCCTCGGTGACCGCGGGGTCCAGCGCGACGACGGTCTCGGGCTGTCCCCGCAGACTGCGCAGTCCCGGCACGAAACGCGTCGCGGTCCAGCCCTCGACCACGAACCGCCCGTCGGAGGCGGCGACCGGCGCCGGCACCTGCAACCGGTCGGTGTCGACCGCATCGGCGAGGCGCTGGCACCAGTCGGCCAGGGCTGGATCGAAGGCGGGCTTGAGCACGACACCGTCCACGACGACCGACGTCTCCTCCCCACCCGGAAGGCGCTCGGGCGATCCCGTGAGGCCGAACGCCGCCAGCACGGGACCGGGGATCACGTCAGCGGACCCAGCACCCGATCGAGGTAGCTGTTGGTGAAGCGGCCGTCGGGGTCGGCCCGACGGCGGGCGGCGAGGAACCGATCCCATTCGGGGTAGACGGGGGCGAGGGTGTGTGCGGTCTCGGTGTGCATCTTGCCCCAGTGCGGGCGGCCGCCCACGTTGCGCACGATCGACCACAGACCGTTGAAGTACTCGTCGTAGGGCGTGCCCCAGAACACGTGGGCGGCGATGTAGCCGCGGTCCTCGCCGTTGGCCGTCGACAGTGGGATGTCGTCGGCTGCCGCGCATCGGACCTCGATCGGGAAGGTGATCGGCTTGCCGAGGGTGCGGGCGAACGTGTTGACCTCCCGCACCACCCCGGCGAGGTCGTCGAGCGGCACCGACCACTCGCTCTCGTAGAAGTGCACCCACCGGGGTGTGGTGAACACCTTGTACGAGACGTCGGTGTAGTCGCGATCCATGCTGCTGCCGTTGATGAGCCGGGCGACCGTCGGCGCCGCCCGGGGCATGCGGCGAGCGACCCGGTTGACCAGGCCGAAGCCGAGGTTCTCGCCGACCAGCTTGTCAGCGATGTACCGCCCCCGCGGGAGCGGTTCGGCGGGTGCCTCGGTGCGATTGTTCACCTTGCGAGCCGCATTGCGGCCGCCGGGCATGAAGAAGAACTCCGCGTGATCGTTCGCACGGATCGTCTCCGGCCATGCCTCCAGCACCTCGTCGAGGGAATGGCTGGTCTCGACGGCATGGATCCGGAACGAGGGCACCGCCTGCAGGGTCACCCGGGTGATGATCCCGAGCGCGCCCAGGCCCACCCGCGCACAGGCGAAGAGTTCGGCGTGGCGCGTGGCGTCGACGTCGACCGCCTCGCCGTCCGGCGTCAGCAGCCGAAGGCCCCGCACCTGGGTGGCGATTCCGCCGTACGCGAGGCCGGTGCCGTGGGTGCCAGTGCTGATCGCACCCGCGATCGACTGCTTGTCGATGTCGCCCATGTTGGTGAGGGCGAGCCCGTGGCGATCGAGCACTCGATTGAGCTTCTTGAGGGTGATCCCTGCGCCCACGGTGACCAGTCCGCTGTTGCGATCGATCTCGTGGAGCTGGTCGAGCGCGTCGATCCGAACGTGGAAGTCCGGCGTGACAGCGATCGCGGTGAAGGAGTGACCGGCACCCATCACCTTCACCCGGCGATCCTCGGCCGCGGCCCGGCGGACGATCGACGCGAGTTCGTCCTCGCTCGACGGCTCGAGGATCTCGCGGGGCTGGAAGCGTTGGAGCTTCGACCAGTTCGTGACTTCGCGTCGGGACATCACCAGTGCCTCAGGTCGACCGGGAACTCGTCGACGGTCTCGTCGCCGTCGACGAGCCACATCGTCTCATGCTTGGCGATGGTCGGGTCGACGTGGGCGGGCACCAATCGGAGGCGTTGATCGAGCGCGATCGTGTCGAGGTCCGGCGACGACAGGGTGATGTGTTCGTCGCTGCAGAAGAACACCTCGCCGTCGGACCAGGTCGGGTCACCGTGGTCCATCCCCAGCGCCTTCAGGCCCGCGTTGGCGACGAGCCAGCCCTTGTCGCTCTTGGAGATCACCGCACACTCGACGAACAGGGCCTGCTGGAACGGCAGATCGAGGGTGCCGTACTGGCTGTCGCCGACCACGAAGGACCCGGCCTGGATCTCGTTCGCCCAGGTGTTCACGTCGTAGGTGCCGGTGCCGCCGGCGGACACGATGTCGCCGCCCACGTCGGCTGCCGCCGCGAGGAGTCGGCTCATCGCCCGTTCGACCTTGGCGATGCGCTCCTGGCGGTCGTGGACCATCATCAGGTGTCCCTCGTAGCCCATGACCCCTCGGACGTCGATGCCGGCGGCACGGGCCTGGTCGGCGAGGCCCCCGGCGGCATCGGGATCGACCCCGCAGCGCGGCAGCCCGACCTCGACGTCGATGAGCACGTGCCGGATCCCGGCGGCGGCTGCCCGCCTCACACCTTCCTCGCTGTCGACGGCGAGCGTGATCTTGCCGTCGACCGCCGCGAGACGGCGCAGCAGGTCCGGGTCGAGGACTTCGTTGGCGAGCAGGAGGTCGTCGCCGAGACCGGCCGCGGCCATCCCCTCGATCTCACGGACGGTGGCACAGGTGAAGTTGCGGTGACCCGCGTCGGCGAGGCGCTGTGCGAGGGCGGTGGACTTGAAGGCCTTGACATGCGGACGCAGCCGGTCACCGGGCAGCAGTGCCCCGATCGTCGTGATGTTGTGCTCGAGCGCCGATCGATCGACGACCAGGCAGGGGGTGGGGCGGGTCATCCCCGCACCGTAGTGGGCGTCAGCCGTACACCTTGGCGAGCGCGTCGGCCGGGTCGACGAAGTCGAGGCCCTGGGCCTCGGCGACGTGGCTCTCGGTCAGCATGCCGCCGCAGACGTTCAGCCCGCCGAGGAAGTACGGGTCGGCCAGGAGCGCGTCGGCGGGCCCGTGGTCGGCCAGCGCCAACGTGTACGGCAGGGTTGCGTTGTTGAGGGCGTAGGTCGAGGTCCGGGGCACGGCACCAGGCATGTTCGCCACGCAGTAGTGCACGACGTCGTGCACGACATAGGTCGGTTCGGCGTGGGTGGTCGCCCGGCTGGTCTCGAAACATCCACCCTGATCGATGGCGACGTCGACGAGTACCGAGCCCGGCTTCATCGCCCTCACCATGTCCTCGGTGACGAGTTTCGGAGCGGTGGCACCCTTGATCAGGACGGCGCCGATCACGAGGTCGGCGGCCAGGACGAGATCCTCGAGCGCCTGTCGGGTCGAGTACACGGTCTCGAGCTCGGCGCCGAAGCGGCGCGAGAGCCGATCGAGGACGTCGAGGTTGCGGTCGAGCACCGCCACCTGACTGCCGAGCCCGACCGCCATCTCGATCGCGTTCTCGCCGACCACGCCGCCGCCGATGACGACGGTGCGGGCAGCGGGCACGCCCGGGACACCGCCGAGGAGCAGCCCCGCTCCGCCGTTGGGCGCCTCCAGGCAGTGGGCACCGGCCTGGACCGACATCCGGCCTGCGACCTGCGACATCGGCGCGAGCAACGGAAGGCCGCCGTTCGGGTCGGTGACGGTCTCGTAGGCGATACAGGTCGCGCCGCTTGCGAGGAGGTCGTCGGTCTGCGCTGCGTCGGGTGCGAGGTGGAGGTAGGTGAACAGGATCTGGCCGTCGGACAGCTGGGCGCGTTCGACCGCCTGCGGTTCCTTGACCTTCACGACCATCTCGGCCTCGGCCCAGATCCGCTCGGCCGAGGGAGCGATCGTCGCCCCCGCTGCGACATAGTCGGCATCGGGTGCTCCGATGCCGTCGCCCGCCGTGGTCTCGACCGAGACCTGATGGCCGTGGGCGACGAGCTCGCGGACGCCGGTCGGCGTGAGACCCACTCGACGTTCCGCGACCTTGATCTCCTTGGGGACCCCGACGTGCATGCGCTCCTCCTCGACGATCCGCGGGTGCTGTCAGCACGATACGACGGCGCGAGCGAGCGAAACCGTGCGTTGTGCTGCGCCAATCTTGAGTTCAGTGCATGTTTCGTGCACCGATGGCGCGTCGGGAGGTAGGATCGTGCGATGGAACCGCTCGACGCCACCGATCATGCGATCCTTCGGCTGCTGCAGGCGGACGGCCGGATGACCCACGCCGCCATCGCAGACGTCGTGCACCTCTCCCCCAGCGCCTGCCTGCGTCGGGTGCGCCGGCTCGAGGAATCGGGGGTCATCAGTGGGTACCACGCACGACTCGATCGAGACCTGCTGGGTGTGGGCACCACCGTCTTCGTCGAGATCTCCCTCGACGGGCAGCAGGAGAACCTGCTCGACGAGTTCGAGGCGGCGGTGCTCGAGGTGCCCGAGATCATCAGCTGCCATCTGATGGCGGGTGACGCCGACTATCTGATCCAGGTCGCCGCCGCCGACGTGGCCGACTACGAGCGGATCCACCGCACGGCGATGGCTCGGCTTCCCCACGTCGCCAAGGTCCGATCGAGTTTCGCGCTGCGAGGCGTCACCCAGCGCGAGCCGGCGACCGACCTTCGCTGAGCGCTCACGGCGCCGGCGGTGGCTCCTTCGCGAGGTCGGGGACGACCTCGGCGGCGGCCAGGGCTGCGATCGTCGTCGGGGGACACAGGACCTTTCGGTCGCGTCCGCCGCCTCCGACGATCACCCGGTCGCGGCCCATCACCCGTTCGTCGATCCAGACGGGGAGATCGGTCGGGAGCCCGAAGGGGGTGACGCCACCGATCTGCATGCCGCCCGAGCGTTCGATCGTGTCCTCGGCCGAGGCGAAGGACGCCTTGCGCGTGCCCAGGCGCTTGCGGACGACGCCGTTGACGTCGAGCCGTGTGTTGGCGAGCACGAGACAACAGGCGATCGGGCGTTCCTCGGACTTGCCCACGACCAAGATGGCGTTGGCGGAATCCTCGGCGGCGTAGCCGTAGGCATCGCAGAACGCGGCCGTGTCGGCCAAGGCCGGGTCGCACTGGACGATCTCGTACGGGAGTCCGGTGGCTTCGAGGCTGTCGACGACGCGGTCCATCGCCGCAGTCTGACAGGCTGACACCGGCCCGGAAACCTCAGCCGACTGCGATGAACACGGTCGCGAGCATCGCGGCGACGAACCCCAGCTGCTGGGGTGCGGTGAGTCGCTCGGCCAAGACGACGCGGGCGAGGACGACGGTCGCCACGGGGTAGAGCGAGGAGAGGACGGCGACGACGGTCAGCGCACCCTCGCCGTTGGCGTACAGGAACAGGGCGTTCGAACCGGTGTCGATCAGTCCGGCGCCGAGCAACAGGCGACGATCGGCGGCGGCCCGGGGAATGATCCGCTCACGACGGAGCAGGAAGAAGCTGACCAGCACCGTGCTGGTCAGAAGCCGTGCACCGACGATCGGCCAGGGCGCGACGTCGGTGGCGGTCTGGTCGAGAGCGACGAACATCAACCCGAAGCCGG
>JBCCWI010000118.1:0-12959 GCA_039193795.1 Actinomycetota bacterium
TCTTCGGTGATCAGCGCTTCGGTACGGGAGATCACCTTCGGAATCTCGATGTCGACGACATCGGAGTCGATGATGATCATCAATTCGTAGGCCCGTGTGATCACAGGCACTCACCTCCTCTGGACCCGACGATGTCGGGGCCCCTTCCCGGGGCAGGGGTTCGGATGGATTGTCCCGGCCGGGTGGGCCGGGTTGTGGTGACCCCGTTTCGGGGACCCCGCAAGGCTACCGGTCGAGTGGTCAGCTCACGACAGGACATGACGCCATCGTGGCGACGGGGTGTGACAGCCCGCCGTCGACCTCGCCCCGCGACGGCCGCTGCGACGTCACGATGGTTCGACGACGACCTTGCCGAGCACCTCGCCGGCCCCGACCGCCGCGAGCGCCTCGGGCACCTCGTCGAGACCGATCCGACGGTCGATGTGTGCGTCGATCTCACCCGCGGCCACCCGTTCACCGAGTGGCGCGAAGTGCTCCGGGCCGCTCGGCACGGCCAGGACCCCGATCCGCCGCCCCGACAGGCGCCCGATCACCGAACCGGCGGTCAGCACCCGCAGCATCGTGCGCACCGGACCGCCGACACAGGCGTACCGGCCGCCATCGGCGAGTGCCCGGCGATACGCGAAGACCGATCGACGGGCGACGAGATCGACGATCAGATCGAACGGGGGCACCGCTCGGGTGTAGTCCTCTCGGCGGTGGTCGACGACCGCATCGGCGCCGAGCGAGCGCATGAACTCGAGCTTCGCGACATTGTCGACCCCGGTGACGTGGGCGCCGACGGCCTTCAGCAGCGGGATGGCGAAGGCGCCGGTGCCGCCACCACCGCCGTTGAGGGCCACGCGGTCACCTGCACTCGCCAGCCCGGCGGCGGCGACGGCGATCGAACCCGCCTGCGGCACCGTCGATGCCGCGGCGAACGACAGCCCGGCCGGGAGGGGTGCCAGGACCGACACGGGCGCGACGACGGCCGCCGCGAAGCCGCCCTTGCGTTCGAGGTTGTCGCCGTAGACGGCGTCGCCGACGGCGAACTCGGTCACGTCGGGTCCCACCGCCTCCACGTGGCCGGCGATGTCGGATCCGAGGATCGGGCGGGCCGGGGCCCGCAGGCCGCCGATGCGGGCGTAGTACGGCGAGCCGACGAGCCCTTCCCAGTCGCTCAGGTTGATCGACGTCGCCTCGATCCGGATCCGCACCTCCCCCGGCCCGGGCGTCGGGACCGCGACGTCGGCGAACCGCAGCACCTCGGGCCCGCCGTAGCGGTCGGCGACCACCGCCCGCATCGTCTGCCCCTCCGCGCTCGAGACCATGCCGCCGACCCTAGCCCTCGCCTACGGTCGTCGATCATGGCCTCGCTGACACCCGACGACGTCCCCTCCGTCGACGACTGGAACCGCCTGCTCGAGGGCCGGACCGCCGTCATCACCGGCGGCGGCGCCGGCATCGGCCGGGCGACCGCCGAACTGTTCGTCGCCCACGGCGCCCAGGTCCACGTCGCGGAGATCGATCCGGACCTCGTCGTCGAGGTCGGGGCCATCGACGGCGTGATCGCGCACCATCTCGACGTGCGCGACCCCGACCGCGTGGCTGCCTTCGCTGCCGCCGTTCCCACGCCCGACGTGCTCGTCAACAATGTCGGCGACTACCGACCGTCGGTGCGCTTCCCCGACAGCGGCCCGTCGTCGTGGCAGGCGATGTACGAGGTCAACCTGCTCCATCTGTTCGCCGTCACCCATGCCTTCCTCCCCCGGATGGTCGACGCCGGCGCGGGCAGCATCGTCAACCTGCACTCGGTCGAGGGGATGCGGGGCTATCCCGGCGAGCCGGTCTATGCGGCGATGAAGGCGGGCGCCGCCCACTTCACCACCTCGCTCGCCGCCGGGGTCGGGCGCCACGGCATCCGGGTCAACGGCGTCGGCCCCGATCTCACCCAGACACCCCAGGTCGACTACCTGCGACGGGCCGAGGATCACGACCCCGACGCCTGGCGTGACTGGGCGCCGGCCGGTCGGGTCGGCTGGCCCGACGAGACCGCCCGAACGATCCTGTTCCTCGCCTCGGACCTCAGCTCCTTCATCACCGGGCACAACGTGCCGGTCGACGGCGGCAGCCTCGCCCAGAGCGGTTGGAACTGGAGTCCCCGCGCCGGCCGGTTCGTCAACCGACCCGCCGTCGAGTGAGCCGCCGGTCGGGGTCGCTCAGCTCGCGACCCGCACCACCCCGAGTTCCAACCCGGCGTGGTTGCGGATGACCTGGTCGTCGACGTCGACCCGGAATCCGAGGTCCCGCATCAGCCACAGCACCGCGGCTTCCGACGCCCGGGTCGCACCGTCGCGCGCCTTCAGCGACCAGGCGAGTCCCGATTCGACGTGCACCCCGCTGAAGACCCCCTCCGCGCCGGTCTTCACCGCGATGCCCTCCGACGCCTCCATGATCCGGGTGCACATGCGGCCGGTGCCGGCGACCATGAACGGCTCGGCCTGCATCGCGGCGAAGAGCCGCCGACCTTCGTCGGTGGTGGCGAGCGTCGCCCACCCCTGCGCCAGGTTCTCGAGCGGCATGCCCCAGATCGGGATGCCGCACCCGTCGACGACGGGCGTCTGGTCGCTGAGGTCGATTCCACAGGCGGCCTCGGTCGCCTTCGTGATGTGGTGTTCCTGCACGGGATGGTCGGGCCGCAGATAGCCGGCCGGGTCGACGCCGAGGTGCCGGCACACGGTGAGGAAGCCGGTGTGCTTGCCCGAGCAGTTGTTGTGGCGGGCGTCAGGCGCGACACCGGAGCGGATCATCACGTCCTCGGCGTCACCGTGCAGCGGCATGTGCGCACCGCACTCGAGGGTGGTGTGATCGTGGCCGAGGCGGCCGAGCCACTCGGTCACGACCTCGACGTGGCGGGGCTCACCGTTGTGGCTGGCACAGGCCAGAGCCAGGTGCTCCTGCTGGAGATCGAACGCGTCGGCCGCGCCCGTCGCCACGAGCGGAAACGCCTGGATCGGCTTCATCGAGGACCGGGCGAGTGTCGGCCGCTGCGGGCGGCCGAACCCGGACCGGTGGCCGTCGGCACCCACGATGGCGACGTCGACCTCGTGGTGGCTCTCGACCACACCCCCACGGGTGACTTCGACGATCAGTGGCGGCGACATATCCGTCCAGCATGCCGGATCGCGGGCGCTACGGTCCGACCATGCCGATCGACGTCGCCGCGGCCCGCGCCGCCACCCCGGGTTGCCATGACCTCATCCACTTCAACAACGCCGGCTCGGCGCTCCCGACCTCGACGGTGCTGCAGACCCAGATCGACTATCTCGAACTCGAGGCCCACGTCGGCGGCTACGAGGCCCACGCACGCGAACAGGAGCGCATCGACGCGATCCGACCGTCGGTCGCCCGCCTCCTCGGCGCCGACCCGTCGGGGGACGAGATCGCCCTCGCGGTGAACAACACCGCAGCCTTCGACCTCTTCCTCTACTCGTGGGCGGTCTCTCCTGATCACGCGCCGGATCCCGGCGACCGCATCCTGACGACCGAGACCGAATACGGCGCCAACGTCGTCGCCTACCTCCAGATCGCGACCCGCACGGGTGCGGTGGTCGAGGTCGTGCCGTCGAACGAGCACGGCGAGATCGATCTCGACGCCCTCGACGCGACGATCCGCCGCACCGACGCCGGGCCGGTGAAGCTCATCGCCCTCAACCACATTCCGACCAACGGCGGCCTGATCAACCCGGCGGCCGAGGTCGGCGCCATCGCCCGGGCGCACGGCATCACCTATCTGCTCGATGCCTGCCAGTCGGCCGGACAGCTCCCCCTCGACGTCGACGAACTCGGCTGCGACGCGCTCACCGCCACCGGCCGCAAGTTCCTGCGCGGCCCGCGAGGCACCGGCTTCCTGTACGTGCGGTCGACGATCCTCCCGACGATCGACCCGATCGTGCTCGACCACAGCGCCGCGGACTGGGTGGAGCCCGACCGCTACGAGGTCCTGCCGACCGCCGGCCGCTTCGAGCAGTGGGAACGCAACTATGCGTCGCTGCTCGGCCTCGGGCGGGCGGTCGACGAGGCACTCGACCTGGGGCTCGACGCGATCGCCGACCGGGTCCGGGGCCTGGCCGACCACCTTCGCCGGCGACTCGTCGACGACGTCGCCGGCACGACCGTGCACGATATCGGCCGCGAGCGCTGTGGCATCGTGACCGTCTCCGTCGACGGGGTCGAGCTCGGTGCGGCGAAGGCCGCCCTGCAGGCAGCCGGCATCAATGTGTCGATCGTGCCGCCGGCGAGCGCCCTGATCGACACCCGCAAACGCGATCTCCCGCCGATGCTGCGAGCGTCGGTGCACTACTACAACACCGACGACGAGATCGACCGCTTCGTCACCGAGCTCGGCCGCCTGACCTGACCGGCCGTCACCCTGGTCGCCGCTACCGATGCATGGGAGACTCTGCCCAGGCGGGAACCGAGCGGAGCGGGTGGGATGAAGATGAAGCGGTACCGGACATCGTCGATTCTGATCGTCGCTGCGTGTGTGACAGCTGCGGGGTTGGCCCCAGCAGGAGCACAACCGGAACCCGAGACCACCCGCTTCCTCCCTGGAGCATGGACCGGCACGATCGCCACCGCCGGCGCCTTCAGCGTGAGCGGCACGCGTGCCGACGGAACGACCTTCGCCGGTGGCGACCTGATCAGCGCGAGCAACTCGACGTTCTCGATCACCGTCGACGAGACCGGCACCGTCGCCGGACACGTCGACCTCGACGTCGCCTGGGAAGGGTTCGGCACCGGTGAGGCGCCGTTCACCGGCGACAGCTACGACATCCGTCGCCTGCAGTCGGCGACGGGCACGCTCACGGTCAGCGGTGAGGCATCCCGGCTCCAGGCATCCGGGCCCGGTGTCTGGGACACCACGGTGTTCGACACCGGTGGGTCGATCGTCGAGGAGTCCAGCGGCCCGAGCGACATCACCATCGGCGTCACCTATGCGGTCGAGACCGCCGACTGTGCCTCTGCCAGCGGGAGCCTGGTCGCCGCCGAGGGAACCACGATCCTGCGGACGGTGCCGGGCTCGTCGGGGGTTCAGGGCTCACGAACCTTCACCAACGAGCTCACGAGCACGTTCTGGGCGGTGCCGACGTTCGACGACAGTGCCGAGGTCCTCGAGTCCTACATCGCGATTGCCGAGGACCTCCGCGACCTGCTCGCCCAGCCCGCCGACGCCCCCATCGACCCGGCCGCCCTCCTCGAGTTGATCGTGCGGGTCGAGGAGATCCGTAGCGAGCTGGCCCGGCTCGACGTGTGCCAGGAGCCCCTGCCGGACGGCTGGGACGATGGGTCGCTGAAGTCCTTCCTCGACGACGCCATCGCCGTCCTGGTGGCTCGGGTCTTCGGCGACCCGGGCGCGTACGACGTCCAGCAACTCATCTCGGTGCTGCATCTCGGCGTCCGTGCCGGTGCCGTCGGGGGCGACCTGGCCGAGCTGGTGCGGACCGTGCTCGCCGACGCGCTCGACGACGCAATCGCGAACGACCGGTTGGCCGATGTGCAGGCGATCGGCATCGCCGCCGCCCAGTACGGCTTCGCCGAACTCTACGAACAGGCGATCAGCTATCTGGAGGCGGCATCATGACGCGCCGGCCCTCTGCATCTCTCGCCCTGTTCCTGGCGCTGGCGGTGCTCGCCGGCGCCTGCGGCGGATCCGACGACGAGACCACCCCGGCTGACGACGCCGGTCCCACCGACGGCACGGGCGCCACGGATGGCACCGACGACGGGGCGACCGACACCAGCGGCATCGACGACACCGGAGCGAGCGACATCCCAGCGGGCGAGCCGCGAACCGGCGCAGACCTCTCCATCGGTCTCCCTGCAGTCACCCTGCTGGCTCCGAGCGCGACCGACGCCGGGTCGGCGCCGCGCTTCGAGTGGTCGCCGGTGGAGGGGGCCGCGAGTTATCAGCTCGTGATCCGCGGCCCCGCCGGTCCCATCTGGGCATGGGCGGGCGCCGACACGGGGGTGTGGCTCGGCGGCCTCGACGACGAACGACCGCCCGGTCTCGCCGGGCCCGTCGTCGTCGCCGGATCGTGCTGGAGCGTCGTCGCCCTCGACGCCGACGCTCGACCGATCGCGGTGAGCCCCCTGGTCGCCGTCTCCCCCGACGCGAGCGAGCACGACTGCACGACGGGTTGACCCGGAAACGGAGCGGCGACCGCCCGTCGAAGCCGGATCCTGCTCAGCCGCGGGCCGACGTGGGAGGCTGACGGGCGAAGCGGGAACGGATCCGGGTGGCGATAGCCCGGACCGAAGGGAGAAAAATGAAGAAGCACCTGTTCGTACTGACGCTCGCCGTCGCCATGGTGGCGACCGCCTGCGGTGGCGACGACGGCGGCGGCGACACCAGCGCACCGACCGATCCGCGCGGGGAGCAGATCCTCGCGATGCTCGCCGACGACGAGGACTTCCCCCTGACGGAGTCCGAGGCCAACTGCACGGCCAACAACATGCTCGACGATCTCGACGACGCGACGATCGATGCCCTGATCAACGATCCCGACGCCGAGATGGGCGACGTCGCCGATCCCGAGGAGGCGGTCGTGGCCGTCGACGCGCTGCTCGACTGCATCGACCTCGAGGCGATGATGGTCGAACAGATGACCGCCGACGGGTCGATGACGGCCGACCAGGCGCAGTGTGTCGCCGACGAGTTCGGTGAGGACGATCTCCGGTCGTTCATCCGGGCGAGCGCGCTCCCCGAGGATCAGGTCGACGACAGCGCCGCCGAGGAGTTCGTGACCAAGCTGTTCTCGATCGCCGGGGAGTGCGGCCTGAGCTGACCGCCGGCCCGGTTCGGACGGGCCGTGACCCCGCTGGCCCTGGCCGTCGTGCCAGGCTGGGCGATCGGCACCGTCGCGACCCGAGGGGATCATGCGCCAGCTCATCGTCATCATCGCCATCGCCTTGGCCGCGGCCGCCTGCGGCGATGACTCCGGCGGATCCGCGGATCCTCGGGCGGCGGAGCTGTCGGAGGTGCTCGAGGCCGACACCGCCCTCGCCCTGACCGGCGACGAGGCCGAGTGCACCGCCGGTGGGATCGTCGACGCGCTCGACGACGCTTCGATCGAGACCCTCCTCGCGGCCGATGGTCTCGAACTCGGCGACCTCGCGGGTCCCGCCGAGGCCATCGCGGCGTTCGACGCCTACCTCGACTGTGTCGACGTCGAGCAGAAGATGGTCGACTCGTTGCTGGCGACCGGCACCGAGGCCGACACGGCGAGATGCGTCGCCGAGAGCTTCGGGGAGGACGAGTTGCGAACCATGCTCGGAGCCTCCGCGCTTCCGGGCGGTGCGGTCGACGAGGAGGCCGCCTTCAACCTGGTGGGCGAGGTGTTCCAGGCCGCCCAGGCCTGTGTCGACGGCTAGGGGTCGACGGTCGCATCGACCCCGGCGAGGGCATCGACCACCGCGTCGAGTCGCTGGGGCTCGGCGAAGTAGAAGCCCTGCAGGACCTCGACGCCGAGGTCGGTCATCGTCGCCGCCTGGCCGGCCGTCTCGACCCCCTCAGCGATCGGCACGATGCCGGCATCCCGAGCGATCTCGCTCAGCGAGCCGACGACGGCGTTGAGCGGACCCGATGCCGACACCACCAGATCCCGATCGAACTTCAGATGGGTGATCGGCAGCGAGATCATGTGTTCGATGTTCGAGTAGCCCGACCCGAAGTCGTCGATGGCCAGCCCGACACCGAGCGCCCGCAGGGCGTGGGCGTTCGCCCGCCAGTCCGAGCTCTGGCCGTCCGGCGCCTCCTCGGTGATCTCCACCACCAGCCGCTGCGGGTCGGCACCCGTCACCTCGAGCGCGTGCTCGACCGCCGCCAGGAACTGGGGGTTGGCGAAGCAGGGTGGGCTGATGTTGACCGACACCCAGGGGCGCCGATCGCCCGGGGGGAGATCGGCGGCGAACTGTGCCGCCTCGTGGAGCATGTGGACGTCGAGGTCGTACAACCGACCGGCCTCGACAAACACCGGCAAGATCTCGTCAGGGCCGACCAGGGTGCCGTCGGCCTCCTCCCACCGCACGAGGAGCTCGACACCGCACACCCCGTCGGGACCGTGGACGGTCTGTCCGACCGGGACCAACCGCGTGCTCTCGAGCGACGATCCGATCGCGGTTGCGAGATCCCGCGATCGTTGCTCGCGACCGGCGAGGCTCCGATCGAACCACCGGATCGCCGAGCCCGTGCGTTTGGCGTCGTCGAGGGCGTAGCTCACCCGACGGAACACGTCCTCGTGACGCCCGCCGGTGTTGACCGCCGACAGCAGGCCGGCCCGGATGGCGATCGCCACCGGACGTCCCGAGCTCAGCCGGCACTCGACCGGCTCGACCACGCCGTCGTCGAAGTCGGCGTCGCCGACCGAGGCTGCGACGAACTCGTCGCCGCCCCAGCGACCGAGAACCCACCCCGGGCCGAGCCGAGCACCCAGGTGGCGGGCGACCTGCACGAGCACCTCGTCGCCCGCGCCGTGGCCGTAGGAGCCGTTGACCGTACCGAACCGGCACACATCGAACATGACGATCGTGTACGGCCGGTCCTCCCAGGACTCGACCGATCGGGTGAACCCGCGGCGGTTCAACAGCTGGGTGAGCGGGTCGACGCTGGCGACCTGTTCGCTCTCGGTGAGGGCGGCGACCATCTGGTTGTAGTGCGCCGCGATGGCGCCGGTCTCGGTCGAGGGATCCTCGGGCAGCCCCTCGCCGGTGCGGCTCCCGGTCGCGTGCTCGTCGAGCATCCGCACCAACTCGACGAGGTCGGTCGCCGCACCGTGTTCGGCGACGTTGAGCCCGATCCGTTCGGCCTCGGCACTGACCCGCAGCGGCGACACGCGACGTCCGAGCGCGACGACCGCCATCGTCGCGCCGAACACCCACAGGCCGGTGAACCCGACGCCGACGATCTGGGCGATCAGTTGGCCGACGAACCCGTTGCCGGTCCCGAGCTCCTCACCATCGGCGACGAACGCGACGGCGAGCGTGCCCCAGACCCCGGCGCCCAGGTGGACCGGCACCGCGCCCACCGCATCGTCGACACGCCGGGCGATCATCCATCGCTCGACCCCCATCGCCACGAGCGCACCGCCCGCGGCGAGCACGACCGCCTCGGCGGTCGACACGACGTGGGCCGACGCCGTGACGGCGACGAGGCCGGCCAGCAGACCGTTGATCGGGTCGATCACCCGCGTGTGACCAGTCACGAGCCGGCCGGCGATCAGGGCGACGACCATGCCGGTCGCGCCGGCCATCACCGTGGCCGCGATGATCGGTACCACCTCGGGGCCGAAGCGACCGAGGCTGCCGCCGTTGAAGCCGACCCAGCCGACCCACAACAACAGGACGCCGAGGGTGGCGAACGGCAGGTTCGACGCGGTGAAGGTGGGGGCCGAACCGGCGTCGAAGCGACCCGCCCGAGGACCGAGGGTGATCACCAGGGCCAGCCCCACCCACCCGCCGACACTGTGGACCGCGGTGGACCCGGCGAAGTCGACGAAGCCGAGTCCGGCGATCCAACCGTCGGCGTTCCAGAGCCAATGGACGGTCACGGGATAGACGACCGAACCGACCGCGACGGCGAACACCACGTACCAGGCGAACCGCAGGCGACCGGCGATCGCTCCCGACATGATCGTCACCGCGGTGCCACAGAACAGCGCCTGGTAGAGGAACCCGGCGCCGTCGATCGGTGTCGCCGCGGCGAAGTCGAAGAAGAACGACGAGCCACCGATCCACCCCGCGCTCGACGCCCCGAAGGCGAGCCCGTATCCCACCGCCCAGAAGCCGATGAGGGAGATCCCGAGGTCGGTCAGGTTCTTGAGGGCGACATTGATGCTGTTCTTGCTGCGGGTGAGGCCGGTCTCCAGACACAGGAAGCCGCCCTGCATCAGCAACACCAAGATGCTGCAGACGAGGATCCACGTGACGTCGGCCGTCATCGGCCCCACCTCAGTGGTGCATCTTCTTCCCGCACCTCATCATCATCGGCCGAATCGGGCCGTCGATGAGGTGGCGCTACGCAACCGCCGGGTCGCCGCCCGGCTCACGCCGGGCGCGGACGACACCCACGATCACGAGCGCGACCCCGAGGATCAGGCTGATCGACTTCAGGGTGCCGAAGCGGCGCATCCAGTCGACCGCGCCGTCGGAGAGCGAATCGGCCCCCAGCGCACCGCGGAGGACGAACGCGTTCTCCACCTCGTCGAAGATCGCCCCGAGCACCACGAGCCCGACACCGAGCCGAGCCTGCGGGCGACCTCCGACGACGGCCACCACGGTCGCGGCGTAGAGCACCGCGAAGGCGAAATCCAAGACTGCGGCGCTCGCCAGCCGGAACTCGCCGTACTCGTCGAGCAGGCTGCGGAACCGGTCGGCGTCGGCCGATCGTTGGACATCGAGATAGTTGGGGGCGGCGGCGAGGATGGCCAGACCGACCAGCGCGGCAGCGCCGGCGAGCGCCCATCGGCGCCGCACGACTACCCCTCCGAGCCGTAGAGACCCATGAGCTCGTCGGCCTCGTCGTCGGCCATGTGGTAGCTCTCGTCGTGGTTCGGGAACGCACCGGACCGCACATCGTCCGCGAAGGCGGTCATCGCCTCGACCGACGCCGCCTTGAGATCGGCGTACCGACGCACGAACTTGGGCACGAACCGATCCTCGATGCCGAGGAGGTCGTGGTAGACGAGCACCTGGCCGTCGGTGTGCATGCCGGCACCGATGCCGATCGTGGGGATGTCGATCGCCTCGGTGACCATCTCGGCCACCCGCACCGGCACCCCTTCGAGCACGATCGAGAAGCAGCCCGCGTGCTCGAGCGACTTGGCGGCCTGCACGAGCTTGCGGGCCTGCTCGGCCTGCTTGCCCTGCACCTTGAACCCGCCCATTGCGTGGACCGACTGTGGCGTGAGGCCGATGTGGCCCATGACCGGGATCTCGGCGTCGATGATCTTCTCGATCATGGGAAGCCGCTTGCGGCCGCCTTCGAGCTTCACCGAATGGGCGCCGGCTCGCATCAGCTGAGCGGCGTTGCGCACCGTCTCCTCGGGCGACACGTGATAGCTCATCCAGGGCAGGTCACCGACGATGTGGCAGTCGGGTTTGGCCCGCGCCACCGCGGCGGTGTGGTGGACCATGTCGTCGATCGTGACCTGGAGCGTGTCGTCGTAGCCGAGGACGACCATCGCAACCGAGTCACCGACGAGGATGAGGTCGGCGCCGGCCTCGCTCGCGATGCGAGCACCCGGCGCGTCGTAGGCGGTGACCATGACGAGCGGATCGCCACCATCACGCACCTTGTGCGCAGCAATCGCAGGGGCGGACTTGCCCATGACTGACTCCTTTGTCACGTCCAGCGCCCTTCGGCTGCCGGCGGTGACCCCCACGGTAGCGGGCGCGAGACGCACGTCACAAGGGGCTGTGGCACGATCTGACCGTGTCGAACGCAGCATCCCAGCCCCGCAAACCACCGATCGTCGACCGCGACTTCGCCGAACGGTTCCTCCGAGCCGTCGACCGTCCGTTCGACTACGGCGTGTACTTCCTCTTCCACGACTGGTGGGCCGAGGCACCGCAGGACGCGATCGACACCTACGCGGAGATCCTCACGGCCAAGGACGGGTTCGCCGAGTTCTACGACGCCCGCCACATCGCCGACCCGCTCAGCCTCGACGACCTCGCCGCCTGTGCGCCCGGCACCCTCGGTCACGGCTACCGCAGCTTCATCGTCGACCACGACCTCGAAGCCAACCTGGCCACCAACTACCACGAGTTCCACGCCCGCCTCGCCGAACAGGGCACCCTCGATCGGCTCCCCGACACCGTCGCGTTCGCGATCGTGCGCGGCTTCCAGATCCACGACTTCCTGCACGTCCTCACCAACTCCAACCCCCGACCCAACGGTGAGCTGCGCATGGCCGCCTTCCACTTCGGGCAGTTGCAGTTCCCCTACCACGCCATGCGCATGGCGGTGACCGCCGGTCACCTCGCGTTCGTGAGCCCCGAGGCGATCACCCCGGCCATGGACGCCATCGCCGCCGGCTGGATCCTGGGGCGGGCCGCCCAGAATCTCCACTTCGCCCGGTGGGAGGACGAACTCGACACCCCACTCGACGACCTCCGCGCCGAGTGGGGCATCCAGCTCGACCTCGTCGGCACCGCCGGGAGTCTCGTCCGCTGATGCGCGACGGCGAACGCGAGGGCCTGCGCGAGGCGGCGCTCCACGCCGAGTACGAGACCGGTGCCCGCGAATCGACCGAGCGGGCGGCCAAGGCCCATGTCGCCGTCCGACTCGCGCGCATGACGATCGGCGCACTCGTGTGCCTCGCCGGACTCGTCATGCTGGTCGCGCCCGGGCCCGGCCTGGTCGTCGTCGCGATCGGCCTGGCGATCCTGGCTCGGGATGTCGCCTGGGCGGACCGACTCCTCGGCTACGTGACCGCCCGCATCCCCCAGGACGAACAGGGCGGCATCTCCCGCGGTGCCATCGTGACGATGATCGTCGGTGGGCTCGCCGGGGTGCTGCTCAGCGTCTGGTGGTTCGGCTTCCGCTGATCGACGCCCGTGACGACGACCCCGAGATGGAGGTCGGGACCGGTTCCGGCATCGCCACAGGTCGCTCCCACCATCGATCACCGTACGGCTTCCTGGCAGTCGCTCAAGTCGGCCGGTCGTGGCGGCGATGATCGGACCATGCGACGTCGATGGATCATCGTGCCCCTGGCGCTCGCGGCGTCGATCGTGGTCAGCGCCCCGCCGAGCAGCGGCGCTGACTCGATCTGTGGGCGCGACGGCGACCTTCCGTTCACCGACATCGACCCCACCGACTGGGCCTACGCCGACATCGCCTGCATCCACGACCTCGCCATCACCACCGGCACCACACCCACCACCTACTCCCCCGACGACCCCGTCACCCGACGCCA
>JBCCWI010000119.1:0-12717 GCA_039193795.1 Actinomycetota bacterium
CCTCGAGCAGATGCAGCAGATCAAGAAGATGGGGCCCATCGGCAACCTGATGGGCATGATGCCGGGCATCCCGAAGGAGGCTCGCGACGTCGAGATCGACGATCGCCACATCGCCCGCATCGAGGGGATGATCCACTCGATGACGGCCGAGGAGCGGGCCAATCCCGATCTCATCGACGGCTCGCGACGCCAGCGCATCGCCGCCGGGTCCGGCCATCAGCCGAGCGACGTCAAGAACCTGCTCGATCAGTTCGGGCAGATGCGCAAGATGATGAAGCAGTTCGCCGGGTTCGGCACCAAGAAGCAGAACCCGAAGAACCGCAAGGGCAAGAACAACAAGAAGGGCAAGAAGGGCGGGCGGCGCAAGCAGGGCGGGCGCGTCACCGAGAAGGGCCCGGCGAAGGTCTCCAAGACCCCGCTCACCCTGCCCGGTCTCGAGGACGGCGAGCTTCCGCCCGGATTCCCGAGCCTTCCCGGCCAGAAGTAAGCCGGGCCGCACGCCGACGAGCCAGTCGGCGGGGGAGGGATCGTCAGCCGCCTGGGTCAGCGGCGGCGAGCATGCGGTCGCACATCTCTTCGACGATCCCGATCCCGGTGCGAAGGAAGCGCCGGGATCGGAGCCGTCGGTGTCGACGGGGACGCAGCTCCACCACCGTGAGAACCCACGACGGCGACGGTCGCACGCAGAGCTCGGCGGTGTAGCGGCCGCCGATCCAGCCCGTGTCGACCCGTACGGGCCACGTCATCGTGGCGTCGCGGACCTTGCGCCCGGAGTGATCGACCTCGAGCGCGTCGATCCCGTGCAGCGGGGCACCGTCGAGCATCAACGCCTGTGCGGTCATCGGCGAGACGAGGACGGGATGGAAGATCTCATGGGTGCCGATGGGGCGCGGCCGAACCGCCGGTCGCTGTCCCGGCCCGGGCCCCATGTGCATCGGGGAGGTCGGCGTGACCGGTGGCGGGGCGTCGGTCTCCTCGGGTTCGACCAGGTCGGCCCCCGTCGCCGACGCGGTGCTCGGGATCGTGCGTTCCCACGGCTCGGCGGTGCGCAGATCGCCGGTCTCGCCGTCGATGACGAACAGATCGAAGACGTCGACGTCGCACTCCGGGCGATCGGCCATGCTCAAACCTAACCTCTGGAGCCGGAGTGGTCTGGGTCGACAGGTTGGAAGCCCTGGCCCACCCAGATTGAATGAACCGGTTGTCCGGGGCCCTGTCTCGCCCCGAACGTCGATCCGAACGAAGAAAGAACTCATCACATGGCCGTCAAGCTCCGCCTCATGCGGATGGGCAAGAAGAAGCAGCCCACCTACCGCGTCGTCGCCGCCGACTCGCGCTCGCCGCGCAACGGTCGCTTCATCGAGATCATCGGGACCTACGAGCCCCGCCAGGATCCGTCGGTCATCAAGATCGACAACGAGCGTGCGGTCCACTGGCTCTCCAACGGCGCCCAGCCGACCGATCGGGTCGAGAAGCTGCTGAAGATCTCCGGCGCCTGGTCCGAGCACACCGGCGAGGCGTTCGACGCCAGCGTCCCCGAGCGCGCCGCCCGCAAGAGCAAGAAGCAGCTCGAGAAGGACGCCGAGGCCGCCGAGGCATCCGCTTCTGAGGCCGAGGAGGCGGAGGAGTCCGCCGAAGGCGGCGATGATGCAGAAGGTGGCGACGAATGAGCGCCGACGCCGCCAAGAACGTCTGCGAGTACGTGGTCAAGCAGATCGTCGACAATCCCGACGAGGTCTCCGTCGCGCAGAGCGAGACCGACAAGGGCATCCGCCTCGACGTCACCGTCGCCGACGGCGACATGGGCCGTGTGATCGGCAAGCGGGGCCGCGTCGCCTCCGCGATCCGCACCGTCGTCCGGTCTGCCGGCATCGACGACGATCTCGCCGCCATCGAGGTCGAGTTCGTCGACTGACGTGCTCGAGATCGGCCGCATCACCCGCCCGCACGGTGTGCGTGGCGAGGTCAGCGTGCTGCTCACCTCCAACCGAACCGAGCGCCTCGACCCGGGGTCGGTGCTCGAGACCGCGAACGGACCACTCGAGGTCCGTTCGTCGCGTCCGCACAAGGGCGGCTGGCTGGTGCAGTTCGTCGGTATCGACGACCGTGACCAGGCCGAAGCGGTCCGCAACCTGATCCTGCAGGCCGAGCCGATCGACGACCCCGATGAGTTGTGGGTGCACGAGTTGATCGGTGCGACGGTCATCGACCAGGACGGCGTGCAGCACGGCACGGTGAGCCGCGTGCTGGAGAACCCGGCGTCCGACCTCCTCGAACTCGACGGCGGCACCCTCGTGCCCGTCCAGTTCATCGTCGAGCACACACCGGGCGAGCAGATCCGCGTCGATGTGCCCGTCGGCCTGTTCGACCTCGACGACGCCGCGTCCGAACGAGATCCGGACTGATGGCCGAGTCGAACCTCCGGATCGATGTCTTCTCGATCTTCCCGGAGATGGTCGATCACATCGCCGACCAGTCGGTCATCGGGCGGGGCCGACGTGACGGCCATCTCGACATCCGGGTGCACGACCTGCGCCAGACCACCACCGACGTCCACCAAACGGTCGACGATGCGCCGTTCGGGGGTGGTGCAGGCATGGTGATGAAGCCCGAGCCCCTCTTCGGCGCGGTCGAGGCGGTCGAGCCTCCCCGCCCGCTGTTCTACCTGTCGCCGTCGGGCCGTCGGTTCGATCAGGCGATGGCCCATGAACTGGCCGCACTCGACGGCTTCTCGCTGCTGTGTGGTCGATACGAGGGGGTCGACGAACGGGTCCGGGAGCATCTGTCCGACGGTGAGATCTCGGTGGGCGACGTGGTGCTCGCCGGGGGAGAGGTCGCGGCGGCACTGATCATCGAGGCGGTCGGCCGGCTCGTCCCTGGAGTCCTCGGCAACACCACCTCCATCGACGACGAGTCCTTCGCCGACGGCCTTCTCGAGTATCCGCACTACACGCGACCGGCCGAGTTCCGGGGCTGGGGCATCCCCGACGTCTTGCGATCCGGCGATCACGGCCGCGTGGCCCGATGGCGGCTGGCCAAGGCGATCGAACGCACGGCGCACGAGCGTCCCGATCTGTTGGAGGCCCGCGGTGGGCTGTCGGCCGAGGAACGGCAGGTGGTCGACGAGTTCGGGATCGAGCTGCCCTCGTCGACACCTTCCGACGAGGGTGGGACCGGGGGATCGTCCCTCTAAGCTTGGGAGTCGGCCTGGGCCACGGCCCGCCGATCCTTTTCGTTTCTCGATCCGTACGGAGCGCAGCGATGCAGCCCACCGATCTCGTCGACAACCTCAGCCTTCGGGACGACATCCCCGAGTTCGATCCCGGTGACACCGTCAAGGTGCACGTGCGTGTGATCGAGGGCAACCGCGAGCGCACCCAGGTCTTCGAGGGTGTCGTCATCCGCCGTCAGGGCGCGGGCCTGCGCGAGACCTACACGGTCCGCAAGCTCAGCTTTGGCGTCGGTGTCGAGCGCACCTTCCCGCTGCACACCCCGATCGTCGAGAAGATCGAGGTCGGTGCCCGTGGCGACGTGCGCCGGGCGAAGCTCTACTACCTGCGTGACCGCATCGGTAAGGCCGCCAAGATCAAGGAAAAGCGCGACAACTGATCCCCGGGCTCGGCGAGTGCGCTGAGCCGCCGGCATCGGTACAGCCGCTGATCCTCGGAGCGTCCGGCGGCGGTCGACGCCCCGGAGTCGGTGTCACACCCCGGACCTAGCGTCCGGGCATGACGCAACCACGGACGGACAGGTCCCGTGTCGCCCTCGGGCGATGGGGCGAACGACGAGCCGCCCGCCACTACGAATCGGCGGGTTATGTCGTACTCGATCAGAACTGGCAGGTGCGCGGCGGCGAGCTCGACCTCGTCGTGATGCGGGGTGACGAGATCGTCTTCTGCGAGGTGAAGACCCGCTCGAGCGACCGGTTCGGGTCGGGGCTCGAGGCGATCGACGAACGCAAGCAGCGCTTCGTGCGGCGAGCGGCGATGTCGTGGCTCGACGTCAACGATCGACGTGGTCGCCTCCGCTTCGACGTGGCGACCGTCACCGGACCGCGAGTGGAGATCCTCGAAGGGGCCTTCTGATCGACCGGTCGGTAGGGTCGCCCGGTGCCCAGTCCCGCTCGCGAGCTCCTGGCCGATCGGGACTTCCGTGGCTTCTGGTTGGCGCAGACGGCGTTGGCCTCGATCAACGGCACGCTGCGCTTCACGTTCGTGTGGCTGGTGGTCACCCTCACCGACTGGTCCACCGCCGAGGGGATCGTCGCCGGCCTGCTCGGCCTCCCGGCGATGCTCTTCTCGCTCCTGGCCGGCGCCTGGTCCGATCGTGTCGACCGCAAGCGCATGTTCATGGCGTGGACGGCGGCGGCGGTGGTGACGCTCGGCGGGTTCACCGTGGTGATCGCCGTCGGTGCCGCCACGCCGATCTGGGCGGGTGTCGCGGCGTTCGCGATCGGCATCACGGTCTCGGTCAGTCCACCGAACCTCAACGCCATGGTGCCGCTGCTGGTCGGTCCCGACCGGCTCATGAACGCCGTGGCGCTGCAGAACGGCGCGATGCAGGCGGCCGGCTTCGTCGCCGTGATCGTCGCCGGGGTCGGCATCGACCTCCTCGGCGACGCCGGAGGGTTCGCGGTGCTGACCGTGCTCGCCGTGCTGTCGCTGCTCGCGATGCGGCCGGTGACGATTCCGCCGGACCCGGTGTCGACCGCCGCGTCGGAGTCGTTCGGTCGATCGGTGCGCGCCGGCGTGCGGTACGCGTGGAGCACCGAACCGATCCGCAGCCTCGTGCTTTTGTCGATGGTGCTGGGCAGTTCGTTCTCGGTCATGCAGATCGCCATGCCGCGGGTGGTCGAGGAGGACTTCGGCCTCGACGCATCGAGCGCTGCGACCGTGATGGCCACCTTCGGCCTCGGCATGTTCCTGAGCTCGGCAGTCATGGCGACCCGCCCGATCGGGCGCCACGGCTGGAACATCGCGGTGTTCATCGGCTTCGGACTCGGCGCCGGTCAGTTCGCCTTGAGTTTCGCGCCGGGGTTCGGGGTGGCCGTCGTCGTCATGTTCCTGTGGGGTGTCAATGCCGGCATCGCCATGACCAGCCACCGCACGGTCCTGCAACGATCAACGGCGCCCGAGATGATGGGTCGGGTCATGGGGCTGATGATGACGGGCTTCATGGGTGGGCTGCCGCTGGGCGCGCTCGTGTCGAGCCTGCTGTCGGTCGTCGTCAGCCCGGCGACCACGATGACGATCGTCGGCGCCGCGACCATCGTCGTCGCCGGTGCGCTGTCGTGGCGACCGACGATCGTGCGCCTGACCTAGCGGCGTTTCTTCTTGCGTTTGCCGGTCCGGGATCCGCCGCCGGCCGCCCCGCGCGTCTTGCGGCCGTCCCAGCAGCCTCGGTGCCAGTGCCGCCGCAGATCCGGCGCCTCGACCGGCACGACGGCGTAGTGGCCGGTGCCGGGGACGATGTCACGGTTGCAGTTCGGGCACAGGTAGGTCTTGGTCGCCTGGTAGGGCTGCAGGAACCGCACGTCGACCTCGCCGTAGGCCTCGGGGTCGTGCATCAGGCGCTCCCGAAGAAGACCCAGAGCAGGAGCAGGATCCCGGCGACGACGGTCGCTCCGACGAACAGATAGTCGGCGGGTCGGCGCTGATGCGGCCGAGTCGGGTCCATTCCCATGGGGTCAGTATCGTGCGAAGGGTCGGTTCCCCCACCACTGGAGTCCTCGTGCGACGGATCCTCATCGTGCTGTTCGGCATCGCGCTGATGCTCGGCGCGTGCGCGGGGGAGTCGCCCGAGGTCCCGCTCGGTCCCGACGGCCAGGCCGACCCCGAACTGGCGGTCGGTCGCGACGTCTACTCGCGGCGCTGTGCGAACTGTCACGGCGCCGATGGTGGCGGTGGGACCGGTCCGAAGCTGTCGGAGGGTGCGGTGATCGAGGCGTACCCGGACCCGGCGGATCAGCGCGAGATCATCGCCGACGGCCGAAACGGCATGCCGTCGTTCTCCGGGAGCCTCTCGACCGCCGAGCTCGACGCGGTCGTGCGGTACACCCGCGAGGTGTTGTCACAACCCTGACCTAGGGTGACCGCATCGCTCGTCCGCCGGCGCATGGCGACGTCCACCGTCTCTCGTGGAGGTCTTCATGCTCGCCACCATCGCGTCGGCCACCCTGCTGGGGGTCGACGGCCATCGGGTCTCGGTCGAGGTCCACGTCGCCGACGGGCTGCCGGGGTTCAGCATCGTCGGTCTGCCCGACGTCTCGTGCCGCGAGGCTCGCGATCGGGTCCGCGCCGCGATCGTGTCCTCGGGTGCGACGTGGCCGCTGAAACGCATCACCGTCAACCTCGCACCGGGCGGCGTTCCCAAGGTCGGGGCCGGTCTCGACCTGCCGATCGCGCTCGGGGTCCTGACCGCGTCGGGCCAGCTCCCGGTGATCGACGACGGCCTCGCCGCCTTCGGCGAACTCGGGCTCGACGGGTCGGTTCGCTCGGTGCCCGGTGCCGTGTCGCTGGCCGACGCCTGCGCGGGCCGGTGGGTCCTCGTGCCGGCGGCCGACGCCGATGTCGCCGCGCTGGTGGCGGGGGAGCGCGTCCGAGCGGTCCGGTCGCTCGGCGACGTCACCGGTGCGCTCGTCGACGGATCGCCGTGGCCCGATCCCGAACCCGTCGCCGCCCCGCCCGCGGCACCGGCTGCACTCGATCTCGCCGACGTCCGGGGACAGCCGACGGCGCGGGCCGCACTCGAGTACGCCGCCGCCGGCGGCCACCATCTCCTGCTCGTCGGGCCGCCCGGTGCCGGCAAGACGATGCTGGCCCGTCGCCTGCCGGCGCTGCTGCCGCCGCTGTCGGCCGCCGACGCGCTCGAGGTCACGCGGGTCCACAGCGCGTCGGGGCTCGCGCTGCCGCCGGGCGGGCTGGTCGATCGGCCGCCGTTCCGCGCCCCACATCACTCGGCGTCGATGGCCGCCCTCGTCGGCGGGGGTGCGGGTCACGCCCGCCCGGGTGAGGTCAGCCGAGCCACGTGCGGGGTGCTCTTCCTCGACGAGCTCGGCGAGTTCGCACCGTCGGTGCTCGACGCGCTCCGCCAGCCGCTCGAAGAGGGTGTCGTGCGAGTCGCCCGGGCGCGCGCCACGTCCGAACAACCAGCGCGCGTCCTGCTGGTCGCCGCCATGAATCCGTGTCCGTGCGGCCTCGGGGGTGAGACGGCGTGCCGGTGCCCGGCGTCGGTCCGGGCCCGGTACGCCCGTCGCGTGTCGGGGCCGCTGCTCGATCGGCTCGATCTGATGGTGCACGTCGGCCGTCCGAGCGCCTCCGACGTGTTGGGGCCGCCCGCGGAGTCCACGGCTGCGGTCGCGACGCGGGTCGCCGAGGTTCGAGCGATGGCAGCCGACCGCGGGGTGCGGTGCAACGCGGATCTCGACGGGTCGACGCTCGAGGCTCACGCTCCCCTCGAGCCCGCGGCGCGCCAGATCCTCGAGCAGGCCCTCGTCGCAGGGGAGGTGAGCGGTCGTGGCATCCGTCGAGTGCGGTGCGTGGCGAGAACGATCCGCGATCTCGACGATGCCGGTCCGGCCCTTCGAGCGACCGACGTCCATGCGGCGATCCGGCTCCGGGCGCGCCCGCCCCTGGGAGGTGTGCATGCGGCCTGATCTGCTCGCCATCACCGTCCTCGCCTCGCTCGAGGGCATGGGCCCTCGACGGCTAGCCGCGGTCGTTGCGGCCCACGGGCCGGTCGAGGCGCTGACTCGTCTGCGCGCGGGTCGATCGCTCGACGTGGCGCTCGATGCGGGGCTGGTCCGCTCGTGGCGAACCGAGGCGGCCACGCTCGACGACGCCACGATCGC
Source organism: Actinomycetota bacterium (assembly GCA_039193795.1). Classification (GTDB taxonomy): domain Bacteria; phylum Actinomycetota; class Acidimicrobiia; order Acidimicrobiales; family Aldehydirespiratoraceae; genus UBA11606. The sequence continues at coordinate 7,850 of JBCCWI010000119.1, forward strand.
CGGAGCGGTCGCAGCGGGGGCCATGACGGTGTCGCGGCCCGGCGATCCGGAGCATCCCGTCGCCCTCGTCACCGACATCGACCCTGCGCCCGTGCTCTTCCGACGGGGCCTGCCCTTCACCGAATCGATCCCCCGGGTCGCCATCGTCGGCACGCGGCGCTGCACCGGGCTCGGGCGCGACGTCGCCCGCGAGCTCGGCCACGGGCTGGCCGAGGCCGGGGTGTCGGTGGTCTCGGGTCTCGCCCTCGGCATCGACGGTGCCGCGCACCACGGCGTACTCCAGGCGCACGGCGCGCCGCCGATCGCCGTGGTGGGTGGCGGCGCCGATGTGGTGTATCCCAAGCGGCATCATCAGCTGTGGGCGTCGCTCGAGGCGGCGGGCACGATCGCGTCCGAGGCCCCGCCCGGCGCAGCGCCAACCCGATGGCGGTTCCCGGCCCGCAACCGCCTGATCGCAGCGCTATCCGACATCGTGGTGGTGGTCGAGTCGCGTCGCGCCGGGGGCTCGATGCTCACCGTCGACGAGGCGATCCGTCGCGATCGCCAGGTGATGGCAGTGCCCGGGTCGGTCCGGAACCCGGCGGCGGTCGGCACCAACGGGCTGCTCGCCGACGGGTGCGCTCCGGTGACGTCGGTCGACGACGTCGTGGTGGCGCTCGGCCTCGGCGCTGTCCACCGTCGATCCACCGGCTCGGCCCGGCCCGAACCGGCCGGCGCCGAGGTGCCCGAGCATCTCGCCGACGTGTTCGACGCGGTCGACGATGGCGCGACCACGATCGACACGATCATCGGTCGGGTCGGGCGCCCGGCCGCGGTCGTGTTGGCCGCGGTCGGCGAACTCGCCGGACGTGGACTCGTGGTCGACGATGGCGCCGACGTTCGCCGGGCCTGACCCTCGCGCGACGCGTGGTTGCGTCACCACAACTGGTGGGACTCGACTAGGGTGCCGCCCGTGGCTTCCTGGGATCTCCCCGCCTGGCTCGGGTCACTCACCCGCATCGCCGACTCGACTCGGGCCGTCTACGAGCGCGACATGGCCGCCGTGATCGAGTGGTTGGACGCCCAGGAGATCACCGAACCCGCGGAGGTGGGTCGCCGCACTCTGCGCGCCTATCTCGCCGACCTCGATCGACAGGGCTACGCCCGTCGCACGATCGCCCGGAAGGCCTCGGTCATCCGGCGCTACTTCGACTGGGCCCGCCGCACCGGGCTGGTCGAGACCGATCCGAGCGCCGCCCTGACCGCGCCGAAGGGCACGGCGACGCTGCCCCGCGTGTTGACCGCCCACGAGATCGACGGCTTGCTCGAGGGTTCGGCCCGCTCGGCCGACGAACCCGCGATCGAGGCCCGCGACCGGGCCGTCATCGAACTCCTCTACGGCAGCGGCATCCGGGTGAGCGAGCTCTGCGGCCTCGCCCCGTCCGACATCGGCGACGACGGCATCGCACGCGTCTGGGGCAAGGGCGCGAAACAGCGCCGCGTCCCGATGTCCGCAGCCGCCGTCGATGCGGTGGCCGAGTGGGCTCGAATCGGGCGTCCGGCCCTCGTCACCGGCGAGTCTCCACCCGACGTGCTGTTCCTCAACCGCGCCGGGCGGTCACTCACACCACGCGACGTGAGGCGTATCCTCGATCGCCGAGCGGTGGCGCCGACGCATCCCCATGCACTTCGGCACACCTTTGCCACTCATCTTTTGGATGGAGGTGCCGATTTGCGTGCTGTGCAGGAAATGTTGGGTCACGCCGACCTCGCCACGACGCAGATCTACACCCGCGTCAGCCGCGAACGCCTGCGTGACGTGCACCGAACCACCCACCCTCGCGCCTAGGACGCCTTCACCGTGACCGAACGCCACGCCGACATCGAGCAGCTCTGGGCCGACTACAAGGCCAACCGCAACCAGGAGACGCGCGACAAGCTGATCGTGCAGTACTCGCCACTGGTGAAGTACGTCGCCGGCCGCGTCGGCGTCGGCCTCCCCCGCAACGTCGAGCAGGCCGATCTCACCAGCTTCGGCGTGTTCGGACTCATCGATGCGATCGAGAAGTTCGACCCCGAGCGCGGCTACAAGTTCGAGACCTACGCGATCGCCCGCATCAAGGGCGCGATCCTCGACGAACTGCGTTCGATCGACTGGGTGCCGCGTTCGGTGCGGTCCAAGGCCCGCAACCTCGAGAAGGCGATGGCCAAGCTCGAGTCCGAGAACCATCGGGCGCCCACCGACAAAGAGGTCGCCGAGGAGATGGGCGTCACCGAGGCCCAACTCCAGACGACGCTCAGCCAGATCAGCTTCGTCGGCGTCGCCGCGCTCGACGAGATGTTGTCCGGCGGCGAGCGGGGCGAGTCGGTCACCCTCGGCGACACCGTCGCCGACACCAAGGACGGCCCGATGGGCGTCTACGAGGTCGAGGAGATGCTGCAGATCCTCGCCGAGTCGATCAACCGCATGCCCGAGCGCGAGAAGATCGTCCTGACCCTCTACTACTACGAGGGTCTCACCCTGGCCGAGATCGGCCGTGTGCTCGGCGTCACCGAGAGCCGGGTCTGTCAGATCCACACCAAGGCGGTGCTGCAGCTCCGCTCACGGATCTCCGCCACCGAACGCGAACCGGCGTAGCGCCGGTTGCGCCGTCGGCGGCGCTCGCTACAGTCGACCTCACGCCGTCGGCGCGCACTTCCCCTGAACCCTCCGAGTCCAGGGGTGCGGTGTGCGCCGATTCGTCGTTTTGTCCGTCCTGTCCGTCTTCGCCGTGGTCGGCGGGGCGGTCGTTCCCGTCCATGCGGTCGAACCGATGTTGCGGGCGCCGACCGATGCGCCGGTGCTCGACCCGTTCCGTCTGCCGAGCGGTCCGTACGGGGCCGGCAACCGCGGCATCGAATACGACACCGCGCCCGGTGACGCGGTAGCCGCCGCCGGGCCCGGGCGGGTGGTGTTCGCCGGCTCGGTGGCCGGCACGACCTGGATCACCATCGACCACGGCTCCGGACTCCGCACCTCCTACGGGCCGGTGCAGCGCCTCGGGGTCGGACGCGGCGACGTGGTCGCTCGGGGCGAACGGATCGCCGACGCCGCCGGTCTGCTGCACTTCTCCGCCCGGATCGGGGAGACCTACGTCGACCCGGCGACGCTGTTCGGCGAACTGGTGGTCGAGGTGCGGTTGGTGCCCCACGACACCGACGACGACGCCGCCACCCGTGCCGCCGACGAGCGAGCCGAGCGGCTGCGCCTCTACGACCTGGTCCAGGAGCGATCCGGCGGCGGCGGGGGCCTGATCTCGCGGATCGGCGGGTGGTTCGCGGGCGTCGCTCGCAAGGTGGTCCCCGACGAACTGATCGCCGGTCTCGTTCACACGATCGACATCGCCCTCGCGTTGCGTCGGGGCCTCGATCGCGATCGCCTCGTCTTCGATCTCATCGGGGGTCTCGTCGCGATCGTCGACCCCGAGCCGTGCTCGGACGCCGGCGAACTGGCGGGCGCCGCCCCGGCGACGTCGCAGCGACGCGTCGCCGTCGTGCTCGACGGGCTCGGGTCGACGTCGGAGTCGGGCGGCTTCGCCGACGACCTGGACCTCGACGAACTCGGGTATGCGAGCGATGACGTCGTGCGGTTCAGCTACGCCGGTGGGTTGACCGACGGGGGAGGGGCGTCCTGGAGCGGCGACGTGCCCCGCACCAGCTACGGCGACGATGCCGCCGGCCGGCCCGTCGAGGAGAGCGTCGCCGCCCTCGCGGAGACCCTGCGTCAGGTCCGGGCGGCCAACCCCGACGCCCGGATCGATCTGTACGGCCACAGCCTGGGCGGGGTGGTGGCCCGCCTCGCGAGTGCCGAGGTCGAGGCCGACGTCGATCTCGGCATCGTGATGACCTTCGCCTCGCCCCACGGCGGCGCACCGCTGGCGACGATCAACGACGCACTGTTCGGCACCCCTCCGGGGATCGTGATCGGTGAAGGGCTCGACGTGTTCGATCCGTCCTCCCCGCTGCGGTCGCCGGCGGCGACGGACCTGTCCGAGGCCGGCTTCGTCGGTGAAACGGCGTCGGTCGCGTTCCCCGACGGTGTCCACGCGGTCACGATCGGTCATCGGGCCGACCTCGTCGTGCCGGGCACCGAGGCCGATGCGCCCGGCGCCCGGCACGTCATCGTCGGCGGGTTCGATCCGGTCGGCGCCCACGGCGACATCGGTGCCCTCCCCGAGGTGCGCGACGAGATCCGCCTCGCCATGGCCGGCCTCCCGCCCGCCTGCGTCGGTTTCGGCGACGCGGTCTTCGATCTCGTCGCCGGCACCTCGATCGCCACCGCGGAGCGAGCGCTCGCAGGCGGGGTGATCGCCGCCGGATCACTCGGCGACGGAGGCTGACCTCCGGGCGGTGTCCGCCACCGGGCCCGGTAGCATGGTCGGCGGTCTGTCCCCAGATCCGACGCGCACCCACACGGGGTGGGCCGGAACATTCCAGGGTGTGAGCGACACCCGGTCGCCTCGGCGTCCCGCTCACCCCCGTACACAACCGGGAGTACATCACCATGGCAGTCATCTCCATGAAGCAGCTGCTGGAGGCCGGCGTCCACTTCGGCCACCAGACCCGTCGCTGGAACCCGAAGATGAAGCGGTTCATCCACGGCGAGCGCAGCGGCATCCACATCGTCGACCTGCACCAGACGCTCACCCACCTCGAGTCGTCGTACGTGTTCGTCCGCGACCTCGTCGCCAACGGCGGCACCGTGCTGTTCATCGGCACCAAGAAGCAGGCCCAGGACTCGATCCAGTCGTACTCCGAGCGCTGCAACATGCCCTACATCAACGAGCGGTGGCTCGGCGGCATGCTCACCAACTTCCAGACGATCTCCAAGCGGGTCGCCAAGATGCAGG
>JBCCWI010000120.1:0-12519 GCA_039193795.1 Actinomycetota bacterium
CTTTTTTCGGCGGACAGCGGGTCAAGAATCCGCCCCGATCGGCCGAAAAAAGCCAGTGTGCGTATGGTTGGAGCAGGGTCGCGACGGCGGCTCGCGGTGTCGATGCTGATCGTGGTGGCCGTCGGCTGCCAGAGCAGCGGCGAGACGGGCGTCGAGTCGTCCGCCGTCATCGGCACGCCCGCCGGAGTCGAGCGGGTGGTCGCCGGCGCGGCCGCCCCCGACGACACCGAACCGGCCGCGGCGGATCCGATCGCCGACGAACCCGCGCTCGGGTCGGCCGACACGTCGACCACCTCCACGCCGGGCGGTGCGGTTCCGACCACCACGGCGGCGACGGTGGCCGCAGTGCCCACCACGACGCTGCCGTCGCCGACCACGACCGTGGTCCCGACCACCACCGCCGCGCCGAGCCCGACCACGACCGTCGGCCCGGTGCCCGCCGGTCCCGTCCTGCCGGCCGGTAGCTGGGATGCGGCCACCGCCGGCTCATCGGCCGGCGCCCGCACCTCGGAGGTGGTGGCCTCCGGCATCCACGTCGGGCCGGGGCAGACCCACGCGACCATCACCGATGCAGTCACCGCGGCCGGCCCCGGCGCCACGATCGTGATCCACGACAACGGCGACGCCTACCGGGAGTCCTTCTCAGCCGACGACGGATGGGTCGGCAAGCCGATCCGGTTCGTCGCCGCACCGGGCGAGCGGCCGATCGTCTCGGGCGCCGACATCGTGGGGGAGTGGACGCCGGACGGCGGACGCTGGTTCCACGCCTACACCGACGACCGATTCGAATTCGCGCTGCCCACGAGCGGTGCCATCCTCCCCGAACAGATCAGCGGGTCGTCGCCGAACGCCGGTCTGCTCGAACAGGTCTTCGTCGACGGGCAGCCGCTCCGTCAGATCGCCGCCCTCGATGGTCTCGGCCCGGGCTCGTTCTTCGTCGATCGCGCCGCCGACCGCATCTACCTGGGCGACGACCCGACCGGCCGGACGATCGAGATCACCAGCCGCCATCGGGCGCTGATGTTCGCCGCCGGCGCCTCCGGCTCGTCGGTCGAGGGCGTCACCATCTCCGGGTTCGCGCCGCGTCACCTCGACGGCACCGCCATGGTCGTCCTCGACGGCGCCACCGACATCGTGCTGCGCGACGTCGTCCTCACCCGCAGCAGCGCCACCGCACTCGTCGCCGTCGGGGCCGACCGGCTCCTTCTCGAGCGGGTCACCATGGTCGCCAACGGCGCCCGCGGGCTGTCCGGCGATCGACTCGACGACGTCGTGATCCGCCGATCTCGCTTCGAGGCCAACAACACCGAACGCTTCGACGCGGCCGACTGCGGCGGCGGCACCTACTGCGTCCTCGCCGGCGCCAAGCTCACCCGGTCGTCGGGCGTCGAGGTCTCGTTCTCGGACTTCAGCGACAACCAGGCCACCGGCTTCTGGTGCGACCTCGAGTGTCGCGACCTCGTGTTCGTCGGCAATCACGCCGTCGCCAACGACCGCCACGGCGCCTACTTCGAGGTGTCGGAGGGCGCGGTGATCGAGGCGAACATCCTCGCCGCCAACGGTGAGGCCGGCGTCAAGACCTCGGGCTCGCGCGACGTTCGCATCGCCCACAACACGTTCGTCGCCAACGGCGCCCACCTCAACATCGGTGCGGACTATCGGCCCGGCTCGATCGGCTTCCACACGTCGCCGCAGGCCCACATGCGCGACATCGACGTGGTCGACAACGTGTTCGCCGAGTCGTCGCAGCGCACCGTCGTCATCGACCCGGTCAACCTCGACGCAGCGCCGGACCCCTGGGCCCGACTCGGCGTCGTCGCCGACAACCTCTACCTGCTCACCGACGCGACCGTCGGCTCCGAGTGGCGGTTCCGGATGGTCGGCGGCGGCTTCGAGCTCGACCCGACGGTCGCCGCGGCCCCGATCGCCGTCGAGACCGGCGACCCGCTGACCCACTTCGACGGGGGCGGCCTGGCCGACCTCCGCCTCGTCGGGCCGATGGCCGGGCTCGGCGCCGACCCGCTGTCGACGACCGCCGCCGTCTTCTTCCCGGCGCTGGGGACGATCCCGCCCGGCGCACCCCTCGGCTGACAGCCCGCTCGGCGACGCCTAGCGTCGGGTCATGACCCCCGCCGAGCTCGACGCGGCCCGAGCCGCGCTGCGCCGCGACCTCACCATCGACATCGTCACCCTCGGCCGCCGGAGCGGCGAGCAGCGCACGACCGAGATCTGGTTCATGGTCGTCGACGACCTCGTCTACATCTGCGGCACCCCCGGCGCCGGTGACACCGAGCGTGAGTACTGGCCGCGCGACTGGCTCGCCAACCTCGTGGCCACACCCGACTTCTCGTTCGTGTTGAAGGAATCCGTCGACCTGGCGCTTCCCGCCCGGGCGACGCCGGTGACCGACGCCGAGGAGCGGCGTCGGGTGTTCAGTTCGCCGGTCACGGGTTGGTACCGCGATCAGACCGGTTCGGTCGACGCGCTCGTCGAGCGGGCGCCGATCGTACGCATCGAGTTCGCCGGGCCCGCCGCAGCGCTCAACGGCACCTTCTGAGACCGGCTCGACCTCAGCCGAGGATGACGGTCGCGTCGAGATAGCCAGGTTCGAGCAGCTCGGTGTGGGGGGCGACCCGCGCCAACTCGTCGCGGATCGGCTCGATGTCGGTCTCGATGGAGAACCCGGGCATCCAGTAGTCGTGATGCGTCAACACGACCTTGTCGGGGCGCAGCAGATCGACCTGGCGACCGACGAACTGGGCGAGTGAGCCCTGGATCGGCTCCCCGTCGATGTTGCCGCGGCCGGCTGCGCCGATTAGCGCCACGTCGGGCCGCAGATCGCGCAGGATGCCGCTCCAGTGGCCGGAGGTGTCCTGATAGAACACCGACCCGTCGGGCGTCTCGAACACGAACACGAGCGCACCGCCGTCGCCGCGATCGGAGTGGCCGGGCGCCGCCGCGATCATGTGGGCGATCGCCTCGTCGCCGAGTGTCTGGAACCACTCGTAGAGCTGGGCCATCCGCTCCTGTTGCTCCTGCCAGGTCACCCCGAGTTCGCCGAGACACACGAGATCGGGCTGGCCCATCTGTTCGTGGCTCCAGACACAGGAGTGCTGGCTCGGATAGACGCTCACGGTCACCCCGGCCCCGAGGTCGATCGTCTCGCCCCCGGCGACACAGATCATCCGATCGACCGGCACCCCCGCCTGCTCCATCATCCGGATCGATTCGTAGCTGCCGATCAGGGTGGCGTCGGTGTTGGCCATGATGCGTTCGGCACCCCACAGGTGATCGAAGTGGGAGTGCCCGATCACGATCCAGTCGCACTCGTCGACGTCGTCGGCGGTGTAGGGCCGACCGTCGAGGTGGCGTGGGCCGTGCGCGCGCTCCATCCGATCGATGTACGCATCGAGCATGATCGTGAGTCCGGCGGTTCGCATCGCGAACGTCGCGCAGCCGTACCAATCGAGCGTCGTCGTCATGAGGCCGGAGTCTTGCAGGCGCACTACGGTCGCACCCACCGAGGAGGACGAGATGCCGATCACCGAGCAGATCATCGACACCGACACCGCTGATGGGCCGATGGCCATCGTGCACAAGCAGCCCGCCGACGGGAGTGCGAAGCGGGTGTTGATCTTCATGGACGCGCCCGGGATCCGGGGGTCGCTCCACACGTTCGCCGCCAAGCTCGCCGACGCCGGCTACGAGGTCGCCATCCCCGACCTGTGGCATCGCCACGGGCGCATGATCGGCTACGACCCCGCCGACGCCGAGGCCAACCCCAATGCCCGCACCCACATCATGGAGATGCTGGCCACCCTCGACGACGCCCAGGTCCAGATGGATCGCGACGCCGCCCTAACCGCGCTGGGCTGGACCGACGGGGCCATGGGCACGATCGGGTTCTGCCTCGGAGCCCGGTACGTCCACAAGGCGATGCAGGAGCTGCCCGACCGATTCCCGACCGGGGCGATGTGGCACCCGTCCTTCCTCACCGACGACACCGACGCGTCACCGCATCTGACCGTCGATCAGATCGGTGATCTCTGGATCGGCATCGGCACCGCCGACCAGGTCCAGTCGATCGAGATGCACCAGCGCTACTTCGATGCGATCGAGGGTCACGACAACATCACGTTGCGGATCTTCGACGGGGCCGACCACGGCTACACCTGGCCGGTGTCGCCGAACTACCACGAGGAGGCCGCCACGGTCGGGTGGGCGGCGACCACCGCGATGTTCGAGCGGGTGCTCGGCTAGGCGAAGATCATCACGCCGTCGTCGACGGGCGCCTCACCGATCAGCTTCTTGTCCTTGCTCACCGACTGGGTGTTGACCCACGGCTCGCGGTCGCCCTGCTTGGGCAGCATCGGCATCATGCGCTGCATGTAGCCGGCCGGGAAGTCGTCGATGAAGGGACGCCGGGCCATGGTGGCGTCGCTCGGCCGCAGGCGCGGGGTGGCGGTGGCCGTGCCGGTGTCGCGCATGTGGTTGAGGAGCCGGCAGCCGTACTCGACGAGCAGGTCGGCCCGCAGCGTCCACGACGCGTTGATGTAGCCGAACACCGAGATGAGGTTCGGAATGCCCGAGTAGGCGACGCCCTTGTAGGTCCAGGTCTCGGAGAAGTCCAGCTTCTCGCCGTCGATGTCGAAGTCCATGTCGCCGATCGTGACCAGGTTGAGTCCGGTGGCGGTGACGATGACGTCGGCGTCGAGGTGCTCGCCGGAGTCGAGCTGGATGCCGGTCTCGGTGAATCGTTCGATCGTGTCGGTGACCACGCTGGCCTTCTCGGCCTTGATCGCCTCGAACAGGTCGGCGTCGGGCACGAGGCACAGCCGCTGATCCCACGGGTTGTAGGTGGGGGTGAAGTGGGCGTCGATCTGGTCCTGCGGGAGATGCTTCGCCAGCTCCGACAGCAGCTTCTCGCGCACCTTCTCGGGCTTGGTGCGGGTGCGGTTGTAGATCATCTCGGTGAAGCGACGGTTCTTCTCGCGCGTGAGTTTGTAGGCGAGTCCGCCCGGAAGCACCTTGCGCAGCCCGTTGGCGATCGGATCCTGCGAGGGTGCGGACACGACCCACGTGGGCGTGCGCTGCAGCATCGTGACGTGCTCGGCGTCGTCGGCCATCGCCGGTACGAGCGTGACCGCCGTCGCGCCCGAGCCGATGACCACGACCCGTTTGTCCGCGTAGTCGAGCTCCTCGGGCCACTCCTGGGGGTGGATGATCCGGCCTGCGAAGTCGTCGCTGCCCTCGAAGTCGGGTTTGTAGCCGCCCTTGTAGGAGTAGTAGCCGGTGCACATGAACACGAACCCGGCGGTCATGGTGAAGGTCTCGCCGGCGTGTTCGACCGTGAGGGTCCAGCGTTGGTCCTCAGATGACCAGCTCGCGCCCGCGACCTGATGGTCGAATCGGATCCGACGGCGGATGTCGAACTCGTCGACGGTCTCGTTGAGATAGGCGAGGATCGACGGGCCGTCGGCGATCGCCTTGGGGTCGGTCCAGGGCTTGAACCTGAACCCGAGGGTGTACATGTCGCTGTCGGAACGGATGCCCGGGTAGCGGAACAGATCCCAGGTGCCACCGAGGTCGGCCCGGCCTTCGAGGATCGTGACGTCGCGATCGGGCGACATCGTCTGGAGGTGGTAGGCGGCGGTGATGCCGGAGATGCCGGCGCCGATCACGACGACGTCGCGATGCTCGACCGGTTCGCGGGTCGCGGACTCGAGGGACGCGTGGGTGTCGGTCATGGCCCGATCGTACGGCTCCGACACGACGGCGCCGAATTCCTCGCGACTTCTGCACGGCTCGACGCGTCGAGGTGGTTGCCCTCGAGGCGGGTTCAGCAAGAAAGAGAGAAACCCCATCATGCTCGCTGCAATCGAGCTCGACGACAGCATCCAACAGACGCTCGACGACGTCGCCACCTTCGTTCCGAAGCTGGTCGGCGCCATCGTGATCTTCGTCATCGGCTGGTTCGTCGCCCGCGTCATCCGGCGCCTCTTCCACGCCCTGCTCACCCGGGTGGGCTTCGACTCGCTCGTCGACCGCAGCGGCCTCGGCGCCCACGTCGAGCGGGCCGGCTACGCCGACTCGGGCGAGCTCTTGGCCAAGCTCGTCTACTGGGGCTTGATGCTGATCGTGCTGAAGCTCACGATCGGTGTCTTCGGGGAGAACCCCGTGCAAGACGCCCTCGACGACATCATCGACTACATCCCGAACGTCTTCGTCGCGATCGTGATCATCGTGCTGACCGGCGCCATCGCCAACATCGTGCGGGAGCTCGTGGGTGCGGCCGTCGCCCACCTCGACTACGACCGGACCATCACCGGATTCGTCGTCGGTCTCGTGTGGTTCATCGGTGGCTTCGCGGCCCTCGATCAGCTCGCCGTCGCCGAGGACGTCGTCGACACGCTCTTCCAGTACAGCGTCGGCGCCTTCTTCGCCGTGCTGGTGATCAAGTTCGGCATCGGTGGCATCTGGTCGGCTCGTGACCGTTTCTGGCCGTCGGTCTACGACCGGTTCGAAGCGGACAAGGCCGGCACGCCGACCACCGACTAGGTCAGGTGCGGGGCACCTTCCAGTAGCCACGGATCGTCGTGTGGCTGCGGGGGACGCCCCGCTGATCGAACAGGTGCTTGCGGATCGCCTGGACCGACGCCGCTTCGCCTGCCGCCCAGACCCGCGTGTGGCCATCGACGGTGGCGGATCCGACCGCCCGGCGCAACGACGCGCCGGGCGGTTCGCCGTTCTCGGCGTCGTGCCAGACGATCGTGGCCCCTGGATGCGACGGCAGCTCCAGCCGTGCGTCGGGATGCTCGATCTCGATGTGGGCCTCGATGACGACCGTCTCCGGGATCACGCCGAGCAGCTGCTCGATCGCCGGGATGGCGGTTTCGTCGCCGAGCAGGAGATACCGGCCGGCGGTGTCGTCGATCGTCTCGCCTCGTCCGGGCCCCGAGATCGCGCACGGGTCGCCGGGGGAGGCCGACTCGACCCAGTCCGAGATCGCCCCGCCGGGGTGGCGGACGATGTCGAGGGTGAGTTCGTGGCCGTCGAGCGTCACCGGCGTGAACGTCCGCAGCGCCGGACGGCGGTCGTCGGCCAGCAGGAACTCGTTGCCGTTCCAGGTCGGGATCTCGAACGGCTCGTCGGGCCAGGGGACGAGCAGCCGGACGCTGGCCGCCGGTTCGGGCAGCTCGAGCCCGTCGAGTTCGGGGCCGCCGAGCACGACCCGCATCATCCGGACCGACCTCGGTTCGGTCCGAACCACCGACAGCGTCCGCAGCGGTGGTGGTTCGCGCCGAAGGCGGGTGGGGGTGTCGCTCATCGCCGGATCCTGCCATGCGGCTCGCGTCCGCGCCGATCGGCGCATCTCCGCGCCGCGGCCTGAACGTAGGGTGGGGTATGACCACCACTTCGGCGCTCGCAGCTGCGCCAGCCGTCTCCGACGATCGCATCGATCGCCTCCGCCGCTTCAACCTCGTCATGGGTCTGGTCCATCTCGTGTCGGGCGTGTTCATGTGGCTCTCGAGCAACGACTTCGAGCTCCAGGTCAGCTCCTTCACGCTCAACGGTCCGCCCGGCACGCCGCTCGCCGACGGCGAACTGTTCGAGGCGCTGTCGTTCCCGCTCGGCTTCTGGACGGCGATGTTCCTCTTCCTGTCCGCAGCGGCGCACCTCTACGTCGCGACGATCGGCTTCGGGTTCTACCGGTCCGAGTTGCGGGCCGGCCGCAACCGCATCCGATGGGTCGAGTACTCGCTGTCGGCGACCCTCATGATCGTGTTGATCGCGGTCGTCACCGGCGTCACCGACATCGCCGCCCTCATCGCCATCATCGGGGTGAACGTCTCGATGATCCTGTTCGGCTGGCTGATGGAGACGGTCAACCCGCCCGGCGCGCCGGTGTACTGGTCGCCGTTCTGGTTCGGCTGCATCGCCGGCGCGACCCCGTGGATCGCGATCGCGACGTCGGTGATCCTCAGCATCGGCGAGGCCGACGACGGCGGCCCTCCCGGGTTCGTCTACGGCATCCTCGTGACGATCTTCGTCATGTTCAACACGTTCGCGATCGTCCGGTGGCTCCAGTACCGGGCCAAGGGTCGGTTCGCCGACTACGCCGTCGGCGAGAGCACCTACATCTGGCTGAGCCTGATCGCCAAGAGCCTGCTCGCCTGGCAGATCTGGGGAAACACGCTCATCGACTAGCGGGCAGCGGCTCAGCCGTAGCTGACGCCGAGGCCGGCTCGGGCATCGCTCTGGATGCCGTAGGGCGGGATCGGATAGCGCAGACCGTTGCGGCTCAGCGCCTCCATGCCCTCGATCGCCTTGACGAGGTCGCCGGGCTGCAACGCCATCAGGAGTTCGTCGTCGGGGACCCCGCCGTAGCGACGTTCGGCGTAGCACGGGATCGACAGGCTCGGTTCGCCGGTCGTGAGCGCCCGACCCCAGCTGTCGGCGCAGGCCGACTCGCCGACACAGCCCCAGTCGAGCTTCTTGTAGCCCGCCCACTGGAGGCCGTTGATCAGCAGGATCATCTGTGCCGGGTTGGCATAGACCATGCAGATGTCGGGCGGGTCGAGGCGGCCCGAGGCGAGCGGCGACACCGCCATCGCCGCGTAGCGGCCGATCGGGACGACGTCCATCGCCGCCTGGTGGGTGGCGGCGTCGTCCTCGGTCTCGAACCACACCCCGGCCATGTGGCGGCCGGAGTACCACTCGTCGTCCTGGGCCCCGAGCCCGAGCACCGCCTGGCACTGGCTGCCGACCAGGTCGGCGCCCGTGATGCCGACGGTCCAGTTCAGTCGCGACGCCATCGAGACGATCTGGTCGGCGGTGTGGATGTCGGCGGGGCGGCGGATGCGTTCGACGGCCTCCATCGCCTCGACCGTCTCGAACATCTTCATGGCGATCGGGGTCGTGCGGAGCCGCAGGAGCTTGTCGAGGCGGGCGAGGGTGCTGGGCCAGTCGACGGTGCCGTCGGGGTCCGAGCTGCGAATGGACACGGGCTGGCCTGGCATCACTCGAACTCGGGGTTCCGCTTCTCGACGAAGGCCGCCACGCCCTCCAGGCCGTCGGCGCTCGCCATCGCCTTGGTGATCATCTTCGCCTCGAACTCGCCGGCGGTTTCGAGGGTGGCGTCGACCCCGTTGTAGATCACCCGCTTCGCTTCACCCAGCGCCGACGTGGCCCCCGACGCCATCGCCGTCGCCATGTCGATCGTGGCCTGGTCGACGTCGTCGTCGGGCACGACCCGGTTGACGAGCCCCCACGTCTCGGCCTCCTCTGCGGTCAGCACCCGGTTGGTGAGGGTGAGGTCGAGCATGCGGCGCAGCCCGATGTGGCGGGCGACGAAGTAGCTCGACGTGCCGTCGGGCGTCACGCCCGCCCGGGTGTAGGCCATCGTGTACTTGGCGCTCTCGCCGGAGACCACGAGGTCGAAGGCGCTCATCAGGCTCATCCCGGCCCCACCGGCCGCGCCGCGCACGCCGGCGATGAACGGCTTCGGTGTGTGGTTCATCATGTGGATCGCCGCGTGGAAGTCGACCAGCATGTCGTGGGCGTGACGGGCCATCTGGTCGCCCCAGGCGTGGAACAGCTTGAGGTCGCCGCCGGCGCAGAAGACCTTGCCCTCCGCGGTGACCGCCACCGCCTTCACGTCGTCGTCGTAGGCGATCTCGAGCATCGCCGCTCGGAGCTCTCGGGCGAAGGTCGGGCTGACCGCGTTCGCGCCCTCGGGTCGATCGAAGTGCAGGAGGCCGACGCGGTCCCGGGCCTCGTAGGTGATGGTCTCGAACTCCATGGCGCGAACCTAGTGTCCGTCGCCGCGACGGACCCAAGGCCCGCGCGGTCAGGAGTCGACCAGGCTGCTGACGTCGGCTTCGAAGACCACGTCACTCGACGGGGTCGGGTCGCCGTCGTCGTCCTCGAGGGTGACGACGAACCGCGGATAGGCCTCGGGGGTCACGCCGGCCCAGAGTTCGATGCGGCCCGTCTGGTTGCGCATGTGGAAGGTGCCGGCCGAGACGACGCCGCGTTCGGTGTCGAGCAGCCAGGCTTCGTAGAAGGTGCCGTCCGGTGCCGGCGGGAGCTCGTCGACGGCCAAGATGATGCGCAACCCGTTGAGCAGCACCGCCAGCTCGACCTCGGCGTCGGCGTCGGCGGCCAGTTCGGTGCCCTCCAGCGGGAAGATCTCGCCGACGATCTCGGGGGTGTCGTCGTCGCCGGCCAGTGCGGTTCCGAGCGCGAAGCCGCCGGCGAGGAAGGCGACGGCCGCCACCGCCCAGAGCCAGCGGCGCGAGGACTCGGTCGATCCCATCGGGGCCGCGGCTGCGGCCTCGGCGGTGATCGCGGCGACGAGATCGTCCTCGAGCGAGGCAGGTGGCTCGGCCCACACGGCGGGAGCGGAGAGATCGGCGTCGAGCGCGGCGAGGACGGCGGGGTCGAGGTCGTGCTCGGGGTGCAGGTCGTCGCTCATGAATCCTCTCCTTCCTGTACGGAACGAGCGTCCGGTTGGTTTCGCTCCGGTGCGAGATGTCCGAGCGCCACCGCCAGCCGTTTCTGGGCCCGGAACAGCCGCGACTTCACCGTGCCCAGCGGGAGGTCGAGCATCTCGGCGATCTCGGCGTGGGTGTGGCCGAGGTCGTAGGTGAGCCGGACGATCTCGGCTTCGCCGGGATCGAGGCCGTCGATCGCGGCGCGAACCTCGTGGGCCTCCCAGGTCCGTTCGAACGAGAGCGGCTGGACGACCCCGTCGACCTCGGGCTCGTGCCCTCCCTGCGTCGGTCGTCGCTCGGTCCGCATCACGTCGATCGCCGTGCGCCGAGCGATCGTGTACAGCCACGGTGCGATCTCCCGGGTGGTGTCGAACGTGGCGGCCGCCTTCCACGCTTTCAGGAATGTCTGCTGCACGACGTCGGCCGCCAGCGCCTTGTCGTTCGTCATCATCATCGCCACGGTGAACACCGGGCGCGAGTACTCGCGGTAGATCGATCGCACGGCGTCGGCGTCGCCGGCCACGAAGCGCTCGAGAACATCGCTCACCGCCCCATGTTGGCCCGTCGGAGCGTGATCGCGTCGCCATGCCCGCTCCGGGTCTACGATGCGCGGCCACATCATGGGTGCTGCCCATGGCCGGTCGGGTTCGGTCGGTTCCGGGGTCTCGGGCTCGGCCCGAGCGACAAAGAGGGGGTTCGGCCATGAAGGTCGGGTTCATCGGTCTCGGCAACGTCGGCGGCAAGCTCGCCGGTTCGCTGCTGCGCAACGGCTACGACCTGATGGTGCGTGACCTCGATCGCGACATCGCCCAGCCGTTCGTCGACGGCGGCGCGACGTTCGCCGAGTCGCCCAAGGAGATGGCCGAGCAGTGCGATCTCGTCATCACCTGTCTGCCGTCGCCCGCTGCGTCGGCCGCCGTGATGGAGGCCGAGGACGGCCTGCTCGCCGGGCTCGGGCCCGGCACGATCTGGGCCGAGATGTCGACGACCGACGAGGCGGAGGTCAAGCGGCTCGGCGCCAAGGTGATCGAGGCAGGGGCGTCGCCGGTCGACTGCCCGGTGAGCGGTGGCTGTCATCGGGCCGCCACCGGCAACATCGCGATCTTCGCCGGCTGTGACCGTGAGGTCTTCGAACGGATGCTGCCGGTGCTCACCACGCTCGGTCGCCGCGTGCTGCACACCGGCGATCTGGGCTCGGCGTCGGTGCTGAAGGTGCTCACCAACTATCTCGCCACCGCCAACCTCATCACGTGCGCCGAGGCGCTGGTGACCGCGAAGGCGGCCGGCATGGATCTCAACACGACCTACGAAGCGATCGCGATCTCGTCGGGCAACTCGTTCGTCCACGAGACCGAGAGTCAGGTGATCCTCAACGGCAGCCGCGACATCAACTTCACGATGGACCTCGTCGTGAAGGACATCTCGCTGTTCCAGGCCATCGCCGATCGGCACAACGTCCCCCTGGAGATGAACCCGCTGATGATCTCGATCTTCGAGGACGGGATGGACCGCTACGGGGCTCGCGAGTGGTCGCCGAACATCATCAGGCGGCTCGAGGAGGCGACCGGGCTCGAGATCCTCGCCCCGGGGTTCCCCGACGAGATGATCGACGACGAGCCCGAAGCGCCCGGCTACGAGGTCATTCCGACCGGGATGGGGTGACCTCCGGGTTTTTCGCGACTTTTCGGGTGGCTGTGGCGTCCTGAGGGGCATGAGCCCCCTCATGCACCGGATCGGGGCGGCCACCGTCGTCGCCATCGGGCTGCTCGGCGCGTTCAGCGGACTGGTGCTCGACGGAGGTGCCGAGGCTGACGCCGCTACGGTCGCCGACCCCGTCACGACGCTCGATCCCGGGCCGCGTCTGGCCGCGGATGCCGAGACCCTGATCGACACGGCGGCGACCCCCCAGGCGGCGGGCGAGAGCGTGCGGGTAGGCGTCGGACGGTGCCGCGGCCCCGTCTAAAAAGACCCCGTGGAGAGCAACGAGCGCGGCGCCGGGGTCGGCCGCGTCGCCGCGCCCGCC
>JBCCWI010000121.1:0-12501 GCA_039193795.1 Actinomycetota bacterium
GCGCTCGGAGCTCTCATCGCCTACGGGTTCGTCTGGCTCCGGGACCGGCTCGGTGAGCCGACCTCAGCGATCATGCGGGCCGCGTACACCGCGCTCGAGGCGGTCGTCCCGATCGCTGCGGTCGTGTCGTTCGGGTCCTGGGCCGACGTCATCACGTTCGGGCAGGCCGCCCTCGCTGCGGCGACGGCTGCGGTGCTCTCCCTCATCGTGTCGTGGGTGAACGCAGGCACCCCGACCAGCGACGATCGGGCCAGCTTCTGAGACGCCGCCGGCCCCGACCGGAGCGGGCGGCGTGACCTCGTTCGCTGAGGACCTCGATGGGCTCACCCACGCGACTCGTGCGTCGAAGGCGACACGCAGCCCGCTCATCAACCTGCTCGACGAGCTCTGGGCGAACGACCGCGACGCGTACGCCAAGCTCATCGAGGTCCTCGACGACGACTCCTACCACTGGGAGGACATCACCCGCGTCGTGCAGGCCCACTACGGGGACGGGGTCGGCAAGCGGGTCGGGATGACCTCGATCCAGCGGTGGCGGAACCAGCACCTCGAACGGCACGGCCACCCGCGCACCGAGGACGAGTGACCGGTGGGGTCGTTCGCTGACGACGTCGACGGGCTCACCCCGCACGTGAACGACCCCGTTCGCGTGCGGGGCTGGAAGCCCGGCGTCACCCACCACCGCGACCGAGGCGAGATTGAGGTCAACGCGCTCCGCCCCAACGACATCCACGGGGACGACCGGTCGATCATCGAGTCCCTCGACATCGACCTCGACCCGGAACGATGGACCGTCACCCAGGTCCGCGTCTGGGAACAGCGCGCCGGGAGCGGCGAGTTCTGCCACTACTACCGGCTCCGCGAACGTGAGGCCGCCGACTTCGCCGCGGGTGGTCTCCGCACCGAAGAACTGATCGACCTGATCCGCTCCCCTGTCCCCCGACGCGCGCCGGCGAGCACCCGGCCCGGGACCCAGCTCTGGTCCACCGGTGACTGGCAGGTCGGCAAGGCCGGCACCGAGAACGTGATCGACGCGCTCCGCCGGCTCCCCGACCGGTTCGAGGCCGCCTGGCGTGAAGCAGGCCGGCCGGGGCGGATCGTCGTCATCTTCGGTGGGGACCTCGGGGAGGGCTGCTCCCACTTCTACCCGGGGATGACGTTCACGATCATGCTCAACGAACGCGACCAGCGCCGCGTGGTCCGCGAGCTCGCATGGCGGGTCGTCGCCCGAGCGATCCAACTGGTCGGCGCCGACCATGTGGAGGTCGCCGCGGTCGGTGGGAACCACGGTGAGCACCGCTCCGCTCCGGGCGAGCTGCTCACCGACCGGGCAGACAACCGGGACGTCGCCGCGATCGAGGACATCCGCTGGGGGATGGAGAACCACGGGGACCTGGAGATCGGCTGGCACCTCCCCGATGACGAGCTCACTGTCTGCGAGGAGTGGGAGGGCGTGCAGGTCGGGATCGCTCACGGCCACCAGATCGGGAAGGGCCTGATCACCTCGGTGAAGATGAACAACTGGCTCGACCGGCAGGCCGGCAACCGTCGCCCGATCGGCGCCGCCGACCTGGTGCTCACCTACCACTGGCACCACTTCATTCACTACTGGTTCGGGCACCGCACCTGGATCGGCGCGCCAGCCGAGGACGACGGGTCGCTGTGGCTCGCCGAGACGGCCGGGCCCGGAGAGGCACGCCCCGGGTCGGTGACCGTTGACCTCCTCGATGGGACGGTCGGGCGTGTCCGCATCGTGTGAAGCCGGGAAGCATACCCGTTCGTATGAGTCTGACTCATCTACGCTGAGGTGATCATGCCGGACCGTCGACCCACCAGCCGCGCTCGACGCTCTCGGGGCTTCCGCGTTGAGCCGGTCACCCGTTCGGCGCGTGCGTCCACCGGTGGCTCCGAGCTCTACGGGCAGCCCGTCGAGAAGAGCACGAAGACCGACGCCGCATGGCAGCCCACCGCGTACATGCTCGCCAAGCGCGTCCCCCCAGTCCGGTACCCGGTCACCCATCTCTCCCGGCTCATGCGCAAGGCCCGGGTCCGGATCGGCATCGAGACCGAGACCGGAGACGTTCGCCTCCTCGACCCCGAAGATGACGGGCAGTCCCTCATGGACGCGGCCGACCGGGTGCGCCGGTCGCTGCGCGGCCCGAACGGCAACCCCGCCGAGATCCTCGAGGAAGCCGCCTATCACGACCAGGTCGCAGGCGAGTTCCTCCTGCTCGGCTCCACCGTCGGCGAGCAGACCGAGGGCGACGTTCGGATGGTCTGGGAGGCCCTCTCCCGCAGCGAGCTCGTCCCCACCGGGAAGACCGAGACCGTCCGAGACGACGCCACGGGCGAGGATCTTGAGGTCGACGTCTACGAGCGGCGCCCCGACGGTGGCAGCAAGGGCGACAAGATCACCACCGAGACCCACTACATCGCCCGGTACCACGTCCCCGACCGCGAGTACTCGTCTCGGGCGACCAGCCCCGTCGAAGGGATCCTCGACCCGGCTCGCGTGGTGTGGGCAGTGAACCTCCTCACCGCAGCACGGGCCGACTCGCAGCGAGCGTCGAAGATCCTCTACGTCGGTGACGAGGTCGGTCTCGACCCCGAACCGGACGACCGCGAGGAAGACGCCGAAGACGCGACCGCTGAGGAGGTCAGCGAGGCCGTCCGGATCATCACCGAGCACATGACCGCCGCGGTGAACGACGGGCCCACCCAGGCCCAGCTCGTGCCCCTCATCATCGAGGGCCCCGCCGAGCACAAGGACGCGTTCGCAACGATCGATCTCGGCAGCGAGATCCCGGAGCTGCTCCTGGAGATCAAGTCCGCGGCGATCAAGGACATCGCGCTCGGGCTCGATGTGCCCCCGGAGATCGTCGAAGGCAAGGCCGGCCTGAACCACTGGTCCGCGTACGCGATCGACGCCGACCTCATCGAGCGTCACCTCGACCCGGTCGCCGAGCGGCTCGCCACGTTCCTCACCTCCGCATGGCTGCGCCCCCTCTTCGCGGAGGGTGAGCGCGAGATCGACGATGAGATCGTCGACCGGCTCCACGTCGTCGTGGACCTCTCCAGTCTCAAGGCCCGCGCCGACATCGCGACGACCGCTCGGGCGCTCTACGACCGGGGTGAGATCAGCCGGGCAGCGATGCTCCGGGCCAACGGGTTCGATGAGACCGACGCCCCCGACGACGACGAGCGGTTCCTCCGCAACGTGTTCGATCTCATCAAGGCTGCGCCGGTCACCAACGGGTTCTTGATGAAGTACCTGCCCGGCTTCGAGGACGTCGAGCTCCCCGTCGCCGAGGACGAGACCACACCCGCGGGTGGGAGCGACGACGCACCACCGGTCACCCCGGACGACACCGACAGCGACCCGACCAGCGGCGGCGGAGAGCCGACCCCCGACGAGCCGGCAGCGAACGCAGCGTTGAGCACGACCGCGGTCCGGCTGCTCGAGGCCGTCGATCACGCGTACGAGCGGGCGATCGAGCGGGCTGGGACCAAGCTCCGGACCCGGGCCCGCGGGTTCCGCCCGTTGCGCGACAAGATCGAAGCCGCTGACGGTCCTGCCCTCACCGCTGTCGTCCCCGGTGATCTGGTGGAGGCCGGGATCGATGTCGGGGATCTGCTCGACCAGGCGTGGGACAAGCTCGCCGCCCGGGTCCGTCGGGTCATCGCCGACGATCTCAAGGCCCGCGAGTGGGACGCTCGTGCCGCCGACGAGGAGGCCGAACGCACGGCCGAGGACCTCGTCGGCCGGGTCGACGCGTTCGCTCGCGTGAACATCCACCAGCCGCTCGACCCGGACTTCCACACGGTCCCGGAGACGATCGTGCTCGACGCGCTGGCGGCCGTGTCGTGCTGAGCTTCTACGACGTCGCGACCGACGAGGAGCTCGACTCCGCCGCGGACGAGCTCACGTTCCTGGTCGGGTTCATCCTCGCCGCCAGGATCCGGCGCGCTGTCGAGCGGGCCGTTGAGGCCGCCGGGGACGGGACCCTGCGGCTGGCACGCGCACCGCAGCTCGACGTCGCCGGCATCGAGGAAGACGTCGAGTTCGCCCACGGGTACGTGACCGGTCAGATGGCAGACCGGGCTGACGAGTTCGCTGCGGGTCTCCCCGTGGACGCGGTGACGGTGGATCGCCCGGAGGCCCGGGTTGGGTTCGGTGAGGCCGCTGCTGCGGTACTCGCCGCGTTCGTCGCCTCTCAGCTGAACCGCAACCCATCGGTTGCAGTGTCGGAGCTGACTGACGCCGCCAACGACCGACTCATCCGGGTCGAGCTCCGGGCCTGGGCGCGAGACAACCTGCAGGCCGACGCGAACCGGATGGCCGCCAGCCTCGCCCGCAAGATCGATCCGACCGCGGTGAAGACCTGGCACACCGTCGGCGACGAGAAGGTCCGGCACACGCACGCGGTGCTGGACGGTGAGCAGGTCCCGGTGAAGGACCCGTTCGAAGTGGGCGGGTACGCCGCCCAGGTACCAGCCGACCCGGCTCTCCCCGCGAAGGAGCGGAAGAGCTGCCGGTGCTGGCTGACGTTCACGAGCGCGATCGCATCCTTCTCCATCTCCAGTGGGAGGCCCCTCATGCCCAACAGCCCCGACATCAGCATCCCCGCGCCCGTGATCACGGCGTCGTGGAAGATCGTCACCAGCGACGGGACGACCATCACCAACGGCGATCCTGGCGAGTTCATGAGCGGCGGCCAGATCGTGCTTCCGCCGTCAGTGGTCGCATCCGGCACCCGCCCCGCGCCCACCGAGCCCAGCGAGGAGGCCGCCGCTCAGCTCGACTCGCTCGTCGCGTCGGGTGCCACGTTCGCTGCGGTCGTCGAGGGAGGCGTTGCGTTCTGGCGGGGCATCCTCGTCGTCGAGGGCGCACCTACCGGTGACCGCCGCCGCTTCGAGGTCGGCGCGCTCACCGTCGCCGACCTTCCCCTTCCGCTGATGGCGATGACCCGCAACCCCGACGGAGGTTGGGGCCACGACGCGGCTGACCTCGTCGGCAACATCACCGCCACCAACTACGTCGAGGGAACCATCCCCGAGTGGTGGGGTGAGGGCTACATCAACGTCGGAGATCCGGCCGGTGCACGCGCCTACCAGCTCGTCGCCGACGGCTTCCTCCGCGGGATCAGCATCGACCCCGACTCGATCATCTACAACGCCGATGCCAGCGAAGACGAGGACATGGACGTGTTCGCTGGCGGCCGGATCCGCGGCGCGACGCTCACCCCGTTCCCCGCGTTCGTCGAGGCGAAGGTCACCGAGATCGGAGACGTCGAGGTCGCGGGCGCCGCGGCAGAGGACGACGAAGAGGATGCGGACGACCCGGTCGACGACACCGCCGACGAGGACGCCGACGAGCTGACCACCGAGGGCGTGCCCGCCCTGGTCGCCTCCGCTGGCTTCCAGGTCGAGGCCCCCGACGCCCCACCTGCCGCCTGGTTCGCCGACCCCGGGTTCCACACGTACAGCCCGATCACCGTCACCCAGGAGGGTCGAGTGTTCGGGCACGTCGCCGACTGGTCGTCCTGCCACATCGGGATCCCCGGCTGCGTGACCGCCCCCCGCAGCCACAACGGGAACGCCCGCTTCCACACCGGCCAGGTCCGCACCGGTGAAGGCGCCGACGTCCGAGTCGGCCGGCTCACCCTCGACACCGTGCACCCGGACCTTCGGCTCAACGCGAGCGACGCCGAGGCGTTCTACGCCGACACCGGGTCCTGCGTCGCCGACGTCGTCATCGGCGAGGACGAACACGGGATCTGGATGAGCGGTGCGCTCCGCCCCGAGCTCTCGGCCCGGCAGATCCGCGCGCTCCGGAACACCGACGTGAGCCCGGACTGGCGGCTCATCGACGGGAACCTCGAGATCGTCGGATTGCTCTGCGTGAACGTGAGCGGGTTCCCGGCGCTCGCTGCGAGCGGTGGCCGGCAGCGGGTGTACGCGGAGGACTCGGCGTCGGGTCCGGCGTCGATGATCCTGATGCCCGCCCCGATGGCCAAGGCGGAGGACTGCTCGTGCCGGTCGACTGCATCGACCTCCCATGAGATCGCGGTCGGCGTTGACGTCGACGAGGAGCTGATGGCCGAGCTGCGCGAGCTGGCCGACCGGATGGACGCAGCCGCCGCCATGATCGAGCGAGAGCGAGCGGACCGGGCTCGCGCCCGGATCCTTGGCACTCGCTGAGCGTCGTCCCCGGTCGGGCCGTCGGGGTCCTGGCCCGACCGGGGCGATCATCCGCATCCTCGACGCGCTCGCACGTGAACCGGACGAGTACCGGGTGTGCGTGCGGATGCTCGACGGGGACGACGGGTGGGCCGACCCGACCGACGTCGCGACCCAGCTGTCCGAGGAGTTCGCGGTGACCGTGTCCCGGCAGATGGTGGGCCGCTGGCGGAACGGGTCGATGCGGAACCGGGCCGGTCACCCGCTCGCCGGGATCCTCGAAGCGGCTTCCGCGGACCGGGAGACACCTCCCAGCTGACGGGACCTCGACGCACTCCCCCGGGACGCGGTATGATTATGACGCATAGTCGCTCAACCCGCCCCGAGGGTCCACCACCACATGAGCCGTCAACCCACCCTGAGCACCACCACGCGGATGCGTATGAGGCCGACGCATCGGCGACTCATCGACGTCACCCCCGACGGCTGGTTCCGGGTGTCGTTCCCCGACGACCGCCGCGTCGCCGACATCGTCAACGGGTTCGCCGGCCGGATCTACGAACCCCAGACACGCGACTGGCTGCTCCCCCAACGGCACGCCCCGCAGCTCGTCGCGTTCGCTGACGCCCACCGCTTCGAGCTCACCGCCCGGGCCCAACGCTCCCTCGGCGCGGCCGGCCCGCAGCGGAACGGGATCGCGAACCTCCTCCCCGGAGGGCACCGCATCACCGTCGTCCTCGGTGACCGCCACGACCGAGACGCACGCCAGGCGATCGCCGAGCTCCCCACCGCTCGCTGGGACCAGACCGGGCGCCGCTGGGAACTCCATCCCGCGGCGGCCGCCGAGCTCATCGAGATCGCCGAGCGGGCCGGACTCCAGATCAGCCCGAGCATCGAACAGCTCCCTCACGTCGAGCTCGACCAGTCCCGCCCGATCCTCACCCTCGACCCGAGCCCGAACCCGGACGCGCCGGACTCGATCGTGCTTCGCGTCCACCACCCCGACAGTGAGGAACTCGCCCGGGTTCGTCCCCTGCTGATGGAGACCGGGGCCCGGTGGGCCGGGCAGATCTGGACGCTGACCCCGCACACCCTCGCCCGCTGTCTCCCCGTCCTCGAGCAGATCGGGCAGGTCGTCCCCCACCCGAAGGTTGCCCGCCTCATCGGTCGGCTCAACGTGATCCGGGAACGCATCGCGCTGTCGTCGGCGATGGAAGCGACCGGCCCGTACGCGACCGACCCGATCCCGCTCGCTCCCGGGATCGAGCCCCGCCCGTACCAGCGGGTCGCGCTCCAGTACCTCGACCTCGTCGACCGCCGGGCGATCTGCGGTGACGAGACCGGTCTCGGGAAGACCATCGAGGCGTGCAGCGCGATCGCCTACTTCGAGGCGTTCCCTGCGGTGATCGTGTGCCGGGCGAAGCTCACCTCCATGTGGGAGGAGGCCCTCGCCCAGTTCATGCCGGCCGGGCTGACCGTGCAGCGGCTCCACGGTGAGACCCCCCACGAGTTCGGGATGATCCGTCCGGACGTCGTCCTCATCAGTAGCGCCGTACTGCACGCCTGGTGGCCGACCCTCGCCCGGGACCTCAACCCCGGCGCGGTGATCGTCGACGAGGCCCAGGACTTCAAGAACGAGCGGGCCCGCCGATCGAAGGCGATCGTGAGCCTCGCTCGCGCCTGCCGGTCGGGGACCCTGCTGATGCCGATGACCGGCACCCCGTCGGAGGGCAAGGAGACCGACATCGCGGTCCCGCTCGACTTCATCGGCCGGCTCGACGAGTTCGGCGGGAAGAGCAACCTCAAGTCGATCCCCGACCTCAACGCGCAGCTCCGGGCGACCTGCTACTTCCGACGCACGAAGAAGCAGGTGATGCCGCAGCTCCCCGGCAGGGAGTACATCACCCGCCACGTCGACGGTGACCCGGACCGGATGGACGAGTACGCCCGCGCCGAGCACGAGTTCCTCGACTACGTCGAAGAGCGCGCCGCAGCGATCGCCGTGGACCTCGGTGACGACCCGGCCGAGGCGGCGTTCAACGCCCGCATGAACAGCGAGCGCGCCGAGATGCTCGCCAAGATCAACCACCTCCGCCGCATCGCCGGGCAGGCCAAGATCGCCGAGACCGCGGCATGGTGCCGGGAGCTGCAGGAAGAGAACCCCGACCGCAAGCTGCTCGTGTTCGCCCACCACCACCCCGTCCTCCACGGCATCGGTGACGCGCTCGGCGCGCCCGTCGTCGACGGCAACACCAGCCACGACGACACCGCCGCCCTCGTCGCCCGCTTCCAGGAAGACCCCGAGTTCCGGATCCTCATCATGGGGATCACCGTCGGCGGGGCCGGCTGGACACTCACCGAGTCCCAGGACTGCGTGTTCGTCGAGCTGCCCTGGACACCCGGCGCTCTCGACCAGGCCCTCGACCGCTGCTACGGCCGGGTCAACGACCCTCACGGCGCGCAGGGTCACCTGTTCATGGTGCCCGGCACGTTCGACGAACGGATCGCCGAGCTACTCGCCGAGAAGCGGATCGTGATGGACGCCGTCAACGACGGCCGTGTCGACGGCGACGCCGACCAGGTCGCGAAGAGCAGCGTCGCTGGGGAGCTGATCTCCGGTCTCGTGCGTGACGCGATGAAAGGCGGCCGCTGATGCCCGCCGGTCGATGGCCTGCCGCCGAGTTCGTACGCACCGTGTTCCCCGGGTGGGCGACCGCGGAGGTCGCCGAGAAGCTCGGCGTCGACCGGAAGACCGTCTACCGGTGGGTCACCGAAGGGGTCCGCTGGGGCGACACCAAGGCCGACTCGATGGCGCTCGAGCACGGCCGGCACCCCGCCGACATCTGGCCTGGGTGGTGGGACATCTACCTCGAGCCGGACGAGGACGAGGAGCCACCGCCGCTCGGTCAGGTCTGCCTGTTCGACCTCGCTGCGTGACCCGCCTATCGCTGGTCGCGCACGTGTCGGTCATGATGACCGCATGGACGACCCAACGGTGGACGAAGTGGGTGAGGGTGCGCAGCCGTTCTGGCGGCGCCATCCAAGGTGGACGATCGCGGGCGGGGTGCTCGTCGCGTTGTTCGTGATCGGAGCGGTGGCTGGAGGAGGTGACGAGGACGACGGTGACGAGAGCGTCGCGGCGGAAACGACGACCGAGGCGCCCGTGACGACCAGCGCGCCGACCACGGCCGCGCCCACGACAGCCGCACCGACGACGACTGCGGCGCCGACGACGACCGAGGCCGAGCTCACCCCAGCAGAGGCCGCCGCGACCATGCCGCTGCTGTTCAACGCGACCAGGGACGGACTCATCGAGGCTCTCCAGCTCAGCCCCGAGGTCGAGTCGGTGGACCGGGTCGAGTACCTCCCGGAGTCCGAGACCGTGCTGATCGACGTGACGTCCCGGTGGGCGTCGGACGACAACCAGGCAGACGGGGCCTGGAACCTGACCCGCGAGCTCGCTGTGCTCTGGGAGGACGGGGTCTGGCTCAACGCCGGGTGGGCGCCCGCTCTCACGCTGGTGAACAGCGGCACCGAGTACGCGTGCCCGGCCGAGTTCATGATCGCAGCGGCGAACGTGCTCGCCGGCCGGTCCGACTGGGAGACCGTCTGCGCTCCGTGACCCTGCGGGCCTGATCGGGCCCGCCCCCCTTCTATACCGCACACCCATGCGGTATGATTACAGCGCATCGTTGCTCATCACCACCACACTGGAGCCGATCCGTATGACCACCACGCATGCACTGATAATCCCCGAGGACCGTGAGCAGCCGCTCCGGTTCGTTCCCCTCCCCGACCAGGACACCCTCGCTGCTCTTCAGAAGTGGACCGGGGCTCGCACCGTCGAGGTCGTCAACGAGAACGCCCTCGCCCCCGACCTGTGGGTCGACGAGGAGGGCCCCCTCGCTGGTCGGGCGCCGAACTACGCGGCCACCGACCTTGCGCTGACGCTTCGGGTAATCAGCACTGGCACCTACTTCCACGTCGGCGCCTACCGAGGCACGGCCGTGCTCGCTTGGGTCGACTCCGAGGGCAACACCGTCGGGCTCACCGACCAGGTCATCCGTCAGGTCCGGGACTGGGCCTCGATGAACGCCGTCGAGCTCGACGCCTCCGCCCTCGACAGCGAGGCCACCGCATGAGGCGGATGCGTGCGTACCGGATCGACACGCTGCCGGAGCGCATGTTCGGGATCAACGGGTGGGTCGGTGTCGTCTACGACGCCGGCCCGCTCGGCGGTCCCGAGGAGCTCGTCGCCCGCACCGACTGGACCACCGACAGGAAGCACGCCAAGGCCGAAGCCGAACGGCTCGCCGGGATCCGCTCCAGCCGGGTCGGTGAACGGTCCCTCACCCGGCCCGAGATGCGCCGCGCGTTCCTGCTCGCCGTGACCGCTCCCGTCCGCAAGCCACTCCGCCGGCAGTCCCGCCGGCTTGCCCGCGCCCGCCGGGACTTCACACCCGGCCGGCGCACCATCCGCACCCGGCTCACCCCGAGCGGTGCGGTCTGGCAGACCACCACCCCGCACGTCGGACGCAGCACCCGGAAGAAGATCGGATGACCACCACCACCGCACCGCCCGTCCCCGAGTTCATGGTTCTCGACGAGGGCCGCCTCACCGGCCGCATCGATGTCCGGCTCAGCGTGAACGCCGAGGGTGGACCCGTCGTCCACTGGCGGGCCTGGTACGCCGGTGCCGACCGACCCGACGACGCCGTCGTCCTCAACGGCGTAGATGTCGACGTCGACCTCACCAGCGAACCTGGTCGACACCTCGGCGGGTTCTTCACCCGTGGCAGCACTCGCCGGACCGGGAGTCTCGAGCGGGTCGAGTCGAAGGGCGCCGACCGGCTCCGGGACTGGTGCAGCAGGCAGGCCGCTCGCCTCTTCGACGAGCACGGCATCGGTGCGTTCTTCGACGCCTGGGTCGCTCACACCGCTCCCCGTTCAGCGAGCAACCTTGACGCCGGCATCGAGCGGCGGGTCGAAGCGTTGGTGATCATGCGGGAGTACCGGCGGATCGAGCTGGAGCTCGCCCTCGGGCACCTCACCGTGCACCCGACCGACCAGGAGACCCGGGAGAAGCGGGTCCGGGTGACGCTCCCGAAGCCCTGCCCTGACGAGATGAACGTTCACGACGCCGGGCAGCCGACCAACCGGATCGCCGAGGTCGTCGACCAGGACGGGGTCCGGTGGGGCTGGGTCGTCGCCGCACGCCACAGCTTCGGCCGGGAGGTCCTCGTGACCGCCCCGCACTTCTACGTGACCCCCAACGAATGATCAGGAGACATCACCGCTCATGACCGACACCTACCACCCCGAAGCGTTCGCCGATGCCTGGCTGTCCGCAGCGTGCGCGTCCGGCGCCGAGAAGGACCGGCCGGCACTGAACCGGACTGTGCTCATCGAGCAGTACGACGGGCACGGCGCCCGCCTCGTCAGCACCGACGGGTACGTCCTGTTCTCCGCCTGGGTGCCCTCGACCGAAGCCACGTTCGCGATGTGGGCTCCCCCACTGCTCATGGAGGCACCCGACCGGGTCGCCGTCGCGATGGACACCGACGGCCGGGCGGCGAGCCTGTTCAAGTTCATCCGGTCCACCGCAGCAAAGGAAGACGGCCCCGACCTCGGTGAGCTGACCGTCAGCCTCGGCGACCCTGCGGACCACCCGGACAAGCCCGGTCAGCTCGCCGGGATGGCCGTCACCTACGTCTCGTTCGAGCTCCCCAACCGGGAACGCCTCCAGCTCCCGATCTTCGAGGGGAAGTACCCGGACTGGCGAGGCCTCGCCGACGGGTTCATCGGGGAGACCACCGACCGGATCTCGCTCGGTGCGGAGAACCTCAAGCGCATCGCGAAGCTGATGGCGCTCCGGCCGAGCCACCAGCTGCGCTGGACGTTCGGTGGCACGAACACCGGAGCCTGGGTGGAGGTGTACTCCGACGAGCAGCAGGCGCACGGTGTCCGCGTCGAGGGCCTCGCGATGCCGGTCCACTGGGACGTCGAGCTGAACCAGCCGATGGCGTCCACGGTCGCCGCCGCCGAAGAGACCGAAGCCGACGACGAGGACGGGGACGGGGTCGTCGTCTCCATCGACCGGGGCGTGCCCGGGTACCCGGACGAGGAACCGTTCTGATGCGGACCGCGCTCGCGTTCGGCCTCGTGATGGCGGTGATCGCTGCGGGCTGGTTCGTCATGCTCGACGAGGCGACCTGGCCGTGAGCCGGTTCGACTTCAAGCCGGGCAACGGCCGGTTCGGGACCTGCGACCGGTTCACGGGGCAGCGGTACGGGACCTGCATGCGATGCGGGAAGAACCACA
>JBCCWI010000122.1:0-12476 GCA_039193795.1 Actinomycetota bacterium
CGTCCTCGGGGATGCCGGCTTCGACCTTGCCGACGAGGTCGGCGCCGACGTCGGCGGCCTTGGTGTAGATGCCGCCGCCGACACGGGAGAACAGGGCGATGGTCGAGGCGCCGAGACCGTACGCGGTGACGATCTCGAAGGCGTCGTCGGTGTCGGTCCAGACGACGAAGAGCAGGTAGACGAGCATGAGGCCGGCGAGGGCGAGGCCGGCGACGGCGAAGCCCATGACCGCACCGCCGCGGAAGGCGACGGGCAGTGCCTTGGACGGTCCGTCCTTGGCCGCCTCGGTGGTGCGCGCGTTGGCCATGGTCGCCACGGTCATCCCGGCGTAGCCGGCGGCCGCGGACAGGACGGCGCCGATCACGTAGCTGACCGAGGCCAAGGGCGTGATGACGATCGCGATCAGGATCAGCATCGCCGCAGCGAAGGCCGCGACCCAGGTGTACTCCTGCTTCAGGAAGGCGCGAGCGCCCTTCTGGATCTCGGTCATGAGGAACACCATGCGGTCGTTGCCCGCAGGTGCCGCCTCCACGGCCTTGTAGTAGTAGGCGGCCAGACCCAGGCCCGCCAGGGCCGAGATCAGGGCCAGATACGGTACAGCGCTCACGGTTTCTCCCCTGTCGTTGCGCGTTGTGGAGCAAGCGTCGGAACCACTCGGAGCCGACGAAAGACCGTTGGAGCCTACGGAGCAGACAAGCTGCTAACAAGCATCCCGGCCGGATTCAGGCGACGCTCAGGTGCGATCGAGCCAATCGAGCACGGCAGCGGCCAATCGGCGGCTCGATTCGGGGCCGCTGAAGAGGTGATCGGCACCGTCCACCACCACCAGCTCAGCGCCCCCGGCCTCGGCGAGGCGGGTCGTCTGCTCCGGCCCGACGATGGTGTCGGCCCCGGCCTGCACGACGAGGAAGGGGCGGTCGAGGTCGGCGGCCGCGTCGACGACGTCGTGGCGCGCGAGGTCGGCCTGGAACTCGGGGCCGATGCGGAAGGTGCGTCCGCCGATGGTGGCGCACGCCGATCCGTCGTCGATGCGCGGTGCGTCTTCGAACAGGTGCTCGACATGGTCGACCTCGGCCGGCGACGCGATGGCGACGACCCGGTCGACGGTCTTGAGTCGGTCGGCGGCGAGCACGGCCGCGGCACCGCCGAGCGAATGGCCGATCAGTAGGCAGGGGCCGGTGTTGCGCTCGATGAGGGTGACGGCGGCTCGCGTGATGTCTCCGACCTCGGTGCCGACGGTCGTCTCGCCGAAATCACCGCCGCTGTCGCCGAGCCCGGTGAAGTCGAAGGTCATGGTCAGCCAGCCGGCGTTGGTGAGCGCCTTCGCCAGGCGCGCCGTCGTGTGGAGATCCTTGCCGCAGGTGAAGCAGTGGGCGATCAGCGCAGACCCGACGACCTCGCCGGGCGGACGTCGCACGACACCGGCGAGTTCGGCGCCCGCAGCGCCGACGAAGCGGACGTGTTCGAGGTGCACGCCGGCAGCTTCGCACACCACGGATCACGAACGGTGGCCGAGCCACCCACCCAGCGTCGAGAAGCGATGTCGGTCTCGTGACGATGGGCCGAACGGCCTATGGGCGGCGTGTGACCGAGCCGATGCGGATGAGGAGCGAGACCAATGGGAGGTGCGCGATGTTGTCGATCGGACGATCGAAGACTCGGTCCACCCCCGTCGCGACAGGCGGGTGGGCTGATCTCCTCGAGAGCGAGGAGAACCATGTGGCACGCCAGGGCTTCGGCGCCGGCGTGTTGATCATCAATTTCGCCCCGGAGCTGGTGACCCGGCCCGGGATCGAGGATCAGGCCCTGGCCGAAGCGGCGATCCTCTCGATCATCGACCGCCACCTCGGATGGACCGACCGGACGGCCATGGTCGCCCCCGGTCGCCTCGGGGTCGTGATGGTGCCCGTCGACGGCGCCCTGATGCTGAGCCGCCGGGCCCGAGAACTCCACCGTGACCTGCGGGGCTGCGACCTCGATGTCGACGTCTCCTACTCGATCCGCCGCCGATCGGGCGGTTTGCCCGCCGCCGCGGCCCGAGCCGACGCCGCGCTGGACACCGCAGTCGCTCGCCGGGGCAACCCGGGCGCCTGACCCCGACACGGACCTGAGGTCCCCGGGGCGCGAACATGCGCCCGTGGACGTCGACGACGCACTGCGGGTCTTGGGCCTCTCGGGCACTCCTGAGTGGGAGGATGTCCGGCGCGCCCATCGACGCGCCATCGTCGCCGCCCACCCCGACGCCGGGGGGACCGCCGCGTCGGCCGCTCGGCTCAATCAGGCTCTCGACACGCTCGCCCGGGTCACGGAGCGAGGACGACGTCCGCTCCCCGACCCGACCCCACCGCCACCTCGGCCGGCCGCCCCGCCGGCGCCGGCGCCCCGGCACCACGTTCGACAGCGCGACCCGACCGAGGTGTTGCTCCGACTCGCCGATGCAGCGCACCACATCGGCGAGGTGGTGTTCGTCGACCCCGATGCCGGCCTCCTCGAGGTCGTCGTCGGCGAGGAACCCGGTGTCGGTCAGCTGACGGCGTCGGTCGACACGCCGAGTCGGGACGGTGTCCCCGTCGCCTTCACGCTGGAGCCGTTGGGGGTCACGCCCGCGCCGCGGATCGAGGACGTCGTGACGGCACTGATGGATCGCCTCCGCGAGACCGAGCGCCCAAACGCCGAGTGAGCGGGTCGCTCAGCCCGTCGAGGTGGGGCCGAGCCGGCCGAGCACGCGGGCGGCGATGCGGTGTGCGGCGTTGGTCGCCGAAACCGGATCTGCGCCGGTTCGCAGCGAGGCGAGGTAGCCGGCGAGGAAACCGTCCCCGACCCCGGTGCGATCGCGCACCTGCTCCACCGGTGGCACCGGCACCGACACCGCGTCGTCGCCGGCGGCGATCACCAGCGTCGGACGCGCCGCCGCGGTGACGACGGTGACCGCAGCGCCCGGGATCGGTGAACGCGACTCGAGCCCCAGCGCTTGATGCTCGAACCGATTGAGCACGACGGCGGCGGGCTGTGCGGTGCGGATCAGTTCGAGGAAGGGCTCGGCGTCGAGCAACGCCAGATCGGCGGGACTGGGGCCGCCGATGATCAGCGGGAGCCTGCGGTCACGAACCTCGGCCAGCAGCCGATCGATTGCCGACGCGAGCGGGTCCTCGGTGAACGCCGAGGCCGCCAGGTACACCTGGCTGACGTCGTCGAGGACCGCGGGATCGAGGCGGGCCGGACCGCGCGAGGCGCCCCGATCGACGAGCCGGGTGCGCGCCCCCTGGCCGACGGTCGTCACCGCGACGCCAGTGCCACCGGCGCGCGACACGTGGACCTCGACGCCGCGACCGCGCAACTCATCGGAGAGCACCTGCCCGAGCGCATCGGCGCCCACCTGCCCGACGAACCGTGGCGTGCCCCCGGTCTCGGCATCGATCGCGGCGACATTCGCGGCGCTGCCGCCGCGCACACGAGCGGAGCGCACGGTGGAGTCGACCCCGCGGCGCGGCGGGGTGCGGAGCTGGATGAGGATCTCCTCGAGGAGGTCGCCGACCGTCAACAGCATCGGGTCGGGAGCGTAGTTGGCGGGGCCCCGAGGGGCGGCGACTCAGTCCTCGATCACCTTGGCCAGGTCGGCGTTCCAGTCGGCGTCGATCTCGTCGACGACGATCTCGGCGCCGGCGGTGACGTCGTCGCGCTCTGCGAGATCGAGCGACGGCTCGGTGTCCTCGTCGGGCGCCGGCTCGACCTCGGCGTCGGGACGCAGATCGATGACCGCTTCGCGTGCCGCGACGATGTCGTAGGCGTCGGCCAGCAGCCGCGCCGCCTCGGCCTCGGCCTCGCTCCGGATCCGGAGGGCCTCGTCGTGGGCCCGCTGGAGCACGTCCTCGACCGCGAGTCGGGTCGCCCGTAGTACCAGATCGTGGTGCTCGGGCTCGGCGGCCCGGTCGACGGCTTCGCGCAGATCGGCGATCGATGCGTCGACGAGCGCGAGGTGCTCGTCGACAGCCTTGCGGCGGTAGCCGAAGAGTTGCCGCTTGAACTCCCTGTGGTCCTTGCTCACACTGCCTCCAAGCCCGACATCACCCAGAGTAGCCGAGAGGCTCGAAGCCGGTCCGGTCGGTTCAGGGAAGGAACAGGACCGGGTCGTTCGGCTCGCCGTTCACGCGGACCTCGAAGTGCAGGTGGGGACCGGTGGAGAAACCGGTGCTGCCGATCTCGCCGATGATCTCGCCCTGGTCGACGGGGTCGCCGATCGATGCGTGGATCACCGACATGTGGGCGTAGAGGGTGACGACGCCACCGCTGTGAGCGACGAGCACCGTGTTGCCGTAGCCGCCCTTCCAGCCGGCGAAGATCACCTCGCCGGTCTTCGACGACCAGATCGGGTTGCCGGTGCTGGCGCCGATGTCGACACCGGTGTGCTGACGCACACTGCCGAAGATCGGGTGGACGCGGGGCCCGAACCCCGAACCGATCGATCCTTCGGTCGGCATGATGAAGCCCTTGGCCGACTCCGAACCGGGCTCGAAGCCGGTCGCGTCGGCGATGGTCTGTTCGATCAGCCGGGTGAACTCTTCGCTCGACGCCGCCCGAGCCTGGACCTCGGACTCCCATCCGGCGATGCGGTTCTGCAGCTCCGCCTGCACCTCGAGCTGGACCCCCCGGCGCTCCTCGAGCTCGCTGAGCGCCGCCTCGAACGCGCCCCGCAGGCGGTCGGCCTCGAGGCGGGCGTCCTCGCCGAGCCGCACGTTCTCCTCCATCGCGGCCTGCACGCTCCGCAGCTCGTCGAGCAGCTCACGTTCACTGCCGGCGGCGAAGTCGAGCATGGCCAGGCGGATCGCGGTGCGGTTGGGGTCACCCGATGCCAACCATGGTTCGAACGAATCGTCGGTGCCGACGTACGCGTCGACGGCGCGGATCTTGATCTCGTCGATCGTGGCCGCGACGGCCGCCTCGGCGTCCGCCGCCAACTGTTCGCGGTACCGGACCTCGGCCTCGGCGGCGGCCAGGGCCTGGCGGGCGCCCTCCACTCGAGCGGTCTGGGCGTCGACCAGGGACTGGATCTCGTTGAGCGTCTCCTGGACGACCGCGTCGTCGGCGCGCAGGAGGTCGATCTGTTCCAACGCCTCCTGCTCGGCCTCGCGCGCGGCTTCGCGCTGGCGACGCAGGTCGGAGATGTCGGGATCCTCTTGGCCGAACGCAGGCGACACCATCGCCACCGAGACGGTGGCGCACGCCGCGAGGAGGAGGCGGGATCGGAGCGGAGACGTGAAGGGGTGACGCATAGGGACCGGCCCGCCCTCCGAGCGTACCGAACCCACCCGGCTAGGTGGTGACACCGCGCGGTGGCGAGTCGCCCGTCAGGTGCTTCACTGTCGGCCGTGTCGGATCTCCCCCGCGACCCTCGATCGATCCACGTCGGCACCGCTGCGCCGTCACCTGTCGCCGCGCAACCGTCTCCCCGACCCGGGCGGCAGCCAGGCCGGCGACGCTGGCCGTGGGTTGCGGCGCTCCTCGCCGTGTTCGTGCTGGTACCGACGGTGGGGTTCGGTCTGATCGCGTGGGGCACGTGGAACGGTGTGGAACGCGTCGAGCTCTCGCCCCTCCTCCAAGGGAGCCCCACGGCCACCAACTACCTGATCGTCGGCACCGACTCGCGCGCCGGGGTCGCCGACGACGTCGAGAACGCCGGGGTGATCTTCGGCGATGGCGTCAGCGGCGAGCGCACCGACACCATCGCCGTCATGCGGGTCGACGGTGACCAGGTGTCGTTGTTGGCGATCCCGCGAGACCTGTACGTCTCGATCGACGGCGGTGGGCGCAACCGCATCAACGCAGCCTTCGCGTTCGGAGGGCCGGAGTCGTTGATCCGTACCGTGCAGGCCGAGCTCGCGATCCCGATCGACCACTATCTCGAGGTCGACTTCGCCGGCTTCCTCGGCCTGGTGGACGCCCTCGGTGGCGTGACGATCGACTTCCCGTACCCGGCCTACGACGAAGCCTCCGGACTGGCGATCGATGTCGCGGGGCCGAACGAACTCGACAGCGCCGACGCGCTCGCCTACGTGCGCTCGCGGCGCTACAGCGAGTTGATCGACGGCCGCCTCGTGACCGACCCGACCTCGGATCTCGGGCGAGTCCAACGACAGCAGGCCTTCCTCGCCGCCGTCATGGCCGAGTTGGGCGCGACCCGCAACCCGGTCGTCCTGCTCGACGCGCTCCGAGCGGTCGCCGACAACGTGCGGGTCGACGACGGCCTCGGCCTCCGGACCGCCGCCGGTCTCGGACTGACGTTGCGCGGGGCGGAGCCCACGACCGCCACGGTGCCCACCACCCGCTTCATCACGGAGTCCGGAGCCGACGTGTTGGTCCTCACCGACGAGAGCGCCGCCGTGCTGGCGCCGTTCCAGCGCTGAGGGTTACCGTCCCCCGATGGGGGAAACGACACCGGTGACCCTGGCCGACATCGACGCCGCCTGGCTCACGGGGGCGTTGGCGCAGGCCGGCTCGATCAGCGGGGACGCGACGATCGACGCGCTCGAGCAGGAGCGCCTCGGCGAGGGTGAGGGGTTCATGGGCGAGATCGCCCGTCTGCGCCTCACCTACGGCAGCGGCACCGGGCCGGCGTCGGTGGTCGCCAAGGTGCCCACGTCCGATCCCGGCAACCGCGCCACCGGCCGCAGCCTCGGGATCTACGAGCGCGAGGTCCGGGCCTACGACACGCTCCTCGCCTCGGTCGACGTACCCGTACCGCGGAGCCATGTCGCCATCTACGAGGCCCGAGGCGACGAGGCCGACTTCCTCGCCGACATGATCAAGGCCGAGCGGTTGCCGCTGTGGCTGCTCCGTCGCCTCGTGCGCCGAGAGCAGACCGACGCGGACGTGCCGCCCTGCATCCTGGTGCTCGACGATCTCGATGACCTGTCGATGGGCGACCAGGTCGCAGGGTGTGACCCGGACCGCGCGGCCGCTGCGCTGACGGTCGCTGCACGCATGCACGCGTCCACCTGGGGCGACCGCTGCCCCGAGGAACGACACTGGTTCGTCAACGGCGACGTCGTCCCGCGGCTCTTCCATGCGATCTATCTCGACAATCGCAAGAGCTTCGAGCGCCAGGTCACCTCCGTATTCCGCCCCGCCGTCTTCGAACTCGCCCGGTCGGTCCGCAAGACCGGACTCGCCCGCATCCGCGAGCTGCATGAACGAGCCCCGCGTTGTCTCCTCCACGCCGACTTCCGGCTGGACAACCTGTTCTTCGATCGGAACGGCGACGTCGCCTCGGTCATCGACTGGCAGTCGGTCAACCGCGGCCCCGCGGTGCTCGACGTCGCGTACTTCCTCACCGGCTCGATCGATCCGGCGACCCCGGAGTCGGTGGTCGACGACCTGCTCGCGCACTACCACGCAGGCCTCGTCGACGCCGGTGTCGGCGACTACGACCTCGCGCGACTGCGGGCGGACTACGACGAGGCGTTGCTCCTGCTCCTCCATCGGATGTCCGGCCTCGACTCCCTCGAACTCGGCGACGACCGGGGTCAGCAGCTCATCGAGACGTGGTTGCGGCGGGTGGATGCTCGAATGGTCCGGATCGTCTGAACCGGCCCGACGGTCGGCGAACGGGCGAACGTCAGCCCAGGCTGCTGACCGGACGGCGCCCGTGTCGCGTGAGCCACGTCTCGAGCCGGCTCGGCAACTCGTCGAGTGCGACCATCTCGTTGACCGCGCCGGTCGCGGCGACCGCACGCGGCATGCCGTGCACGACCGATGACCCCTGATCCTGGGCGATGACCGACGCGCCGAGATCGGCCAGGCGCCGAGCCCCCTCGGCGCCGTCGTGACCCATGCCGGTGAGAACCGCGCAGAGCAGGTTCCCGCCCCACACCGACTCCGCGGATTCGAAGAGCACGTCGGCCGCGGGCCGACAGCCGTTCACTCGGGGACCTTCGTTGGTGCCGAGCACGACCTCGGCGCCGTCCCGTTGGACGGTCAGGTGTCGGCCTCCGGGCGCGAGATACGCGGTCCCGGGCTCGAGCGTCATGCCCGCCTCGGCGTGGACGAAACGCGTCGGGCCGACCTGATCGAGTCTGGCGGCCAGCATCTCGCTGAACACCGGTGGAATGTGCTGAACGACGAGCGTCGGGACCGGCAGGGGTCCGCGCAGTGCACCGAAGACCGATTCGAGCGCGACCGGACCCCCGGTGGAGGACGCGATCAACAGGGCGTCGATCTGGGTCGTGCGGGCGCCGAACGCCTCGTCGGTGCGGCTGCCCGGTCCCCCGCCGAAGACGACGCCGGGGACGGGTCGAGCCTTGCCCGGAACGAGGGCCTTGAGCCTCGGGATGAGCTCCGCATCGAGCCGATCGGCCTCGAGCGGGCTCCCGACACAGTCGGCCGCTCCGAGGGAGAGGGCGTCGAGCGCGGCGCCCGAACCCTCCGGCGTGAGGGCGGAGACCATCACGACGGGGAGCGAGGGCCGGACGGTTCGGAGGTTGCGGAGGATCTCGAGTCCGCCCATCACCGGCATCTCGACGGCGAGGGTCGCGATGTCGGGCTGTAGCGCCTCGACCTTGCGCACCACGTCGGCGCCATCGCCGGCGATGCCGCACACCTCGAGGTCGGGATCACGGTCCACCATCTCGGCGATCATCCGCCTGACCGCGACGTCGTCGTCGCAGACCAGCACGCGAATGGGCGCCATCAGACGGCCTTCTGCATCGTCCCCGGGTCGCTCGGCGGGGTCACGGCGTCCCGCAGGGCGGAGACATGGGGGTTGAGCCAGCGGCGGACGACGCTGCGCACCGCGACGGCGGCGTCGCCCGCTTCGAGATCCTCGACCAGGCGATCGAGGTCGCGGTAGAGCGTCCCGACCGCAGCCTCGAAAGGCCGACGGGTCGTCCACGCCTGCCACTCCGCGACGGCGCGGTCGCACAGGTCGGCGGCCGGCACGACCGCAGCGAGGCGGCGGGGGTCGGACCAGTCGGAGAGGTCGCCGAGTCCGAGGTCGGACTCGATCGAGGTACCCCCGGGCACGACGTCGATCACGAGGCGGGCCTCGTCGAGCAGGGCTCGGATCGCCGCCGGGACCAGCGGGGTGGTGATCACATAGACCGAACCCGCCCACTGGTGGAGCTGTTCGACGTCGAGCACCGATGCGCCGAAGGCATCGGCCAACACGTTGGCCTCCGACGGGTGCCGTGCGAGCAGGCCCACAGGCCGGGGTGCGTGGCTGAACGCGGCCAGCGTTCGGGCGGCGATGTCGTCGGTGCCGACGAGCACGACCGGCGAGAAGGTGAGCCCGCGCTCGCCGATCGCCCGGGCGATCGCACCACCGATGTCGGCGCGTCCGGCGGCGATCTCGGTGAGACGCCGCACCTCGTTGCCGAGGGCGAGCGAACGATCGACGGCCTCGGCGAGCACGGCGGACAGGGCGTGGAAGCGATTCGCCCGCTCGGTCGCGAGCCGCAGCTCGGCGAGCACCTGGGTGTCGCCGAGGATCGGCGACTCCAGACCGGCGGCGGACCGGAACAGGTGGGCGACCGCGGCGTCGTCGATCAGCGCGAAGCGCGGGTCGAGGCCGTCGTCGGCACCATCGCACAGGGCGCTGATCAAGTCGTCGAGGAGTTCGACGTCGTCGTCGGTTCCGTCGAGATAGAACTCGGTTCCTCCGTTGGTGGGGAGCAACAAGAGCCCGGCGCTGGGCCGGCGAGTGGCGAACTCCTGATGGATGCGCTCGGCGACATCGGCGGCCATACGAGGCGATGTCGACGTCTGCTGGTCGGCGGTGAGACCGAGCAGATGGAGCGAGCGTTCCATGGGCCGGAGACCTTTCGAGCGGGGTGGGCGGTGTGGCCCATGAACAGTCTCGGACGACCCATGGAACGCATGAGGCGCCGGCCCCGGATTCCGACCCGGTGAGCGCCGCGGGACGAAGGATCGGGGCGCGACCGCCTACGCTGCCCGCATGACCGACGCCACCGTCTCCGAGACCTTCGACCCGGCCCGCTGGCGTGCGGTCGACGAGCTCGGCGAGCTCGCCGACATCACGTATCACCGCGCCGTCGACCAGGGCACGGTCCGGATCGCGTTCGACCGTCCCGAGGTGCGCAACGCGTTCCGGCCCGGGACGGTCGACGAGCTCTACCGCTGCCTCGACCACGCCCGCATGACCCCCGACGTCGGCTGTGTCCTGCTCACCGGCAACGGCCCGTCGCCCAAGGACGGTGGCTGGGCCTTCTGCTCGGGTGGTGACCAGCGCATCCGGGGCCGCAGCGGCTACCAGTACGCCGACGGCGAGACCGCCGACACGGTCGAGCAGGGCCGCGCCGGTCGCCTCCACATCCTCGAGGTGCAGCGCCTCATCCGCACGATGCCCAAGGTCGTGATCGCCGTGGTGCCGGGGTGGGCGGTCGGTGGAGGCCACAGCCTGCACGTCACCGCCGATCTCACGATCGCGAGCGAGGAACACGCGATCTTCAAACAGACCGACACCGACGTGGCCAGCTTCGACGGCGGCTACGGCTCGGCCTACCTCGCCCGCCAGATCGGTCAGAAGCGAGCCCGCGAGATCTTCTTCCTCGGCATGGACTACTCCGCCCAGGAGGCCTTCGACATGGGCATGGTCAACAAGGTCGTGCCCCACGCCGAACTCGAGAACGTCGCGCTCGCCTGGGGCAACGAGATCAACGCCAAGAGCCCGACCGGCCAGCGCATGGCGAAGTTCGCGATGAACCTGGTCGACGACGGTCTCATGGGCCAGCAGGTGTTCGCCGGCGAAGCGACCCGCCTCGCCTACATGACCGACGAAGCCGTCGAAGGACGCGACGCCTTCCTCGAGAAGCGTGAGCCCGATTGGTCCGCCTTCCCCTGGTACTTCTGAGCGTCCGTTCGAGGCAGGTGCGATGACCGGGCTCGACGACCGCGATCTGGTCCTGCGGTTCTGGAAGCCCTACGACTGCCTCACCGCGTTCACCGACCGCGACGGTCGCGAGACGCTCGCCGACCACATCGACGTCCCCGAGGTCTACCCCGCCGGCCGCCTCGACCGCGACAGCGAAGGACTCCTCCTGCTCCCCCGCGACCGGAAGCTTCGCGGCGACTTGACGGACGCCACGATCGGCCACCCTCGCACCTATCTCGTACAGGTCGAGGGCATCCCTTCCGGCGACGCCCTGCACCATCTCTCGACCGGTGTCGATCTGAAGGACGGGCGCACGCGACCCGCGATCGCGGAGTTCCTCGAGCACGAACCCGCCCTCCCGCCCCGGCCGGTGCCGATCCGCGTACGCAAATCGGTGCCCGACTCGTGGATCCGCCTGACGCTGACGGAGGGCAAGAACCGACAGGTGCGACGCATGACCGCTGCGGCCGGGCATCCCACCCTCCGGCTCGTTCGCATCGCGATCGGTCCGATCACACTCGACGGCCTCGCACCGGGCGAGTGGGACGCGATCACACCCGAGGAGAAGCACGAGCTGCGCGACGGCCTCACGGGGTTGCGTCGAGCCGCCAGTCGATCGGGGTCCGGCCGGCGGCCACCAAGGCGTCGTTCGCGGCGCTGAACGGTCTCGAGCCGAAGAAGCCCCGATGGGCCGACAGCGGCGACGGGTGCGGGGACTCGATGATCGTGTGGCGGCTCCGGTCGACCAGCGTCTTCTTCTTGCGGGCGTGGGAGCCCCAGAGGACGAACACCACCCGTTCGTCGTGGGCACCGACGGCGCGGATGACCTCGTCGGTGAACGTCTCCCATCCCTGGCCCTGGTGGCTCGCGGCCTGGTGGGCGCGAACGGTGAGCGTCGTGTTGAGCAGGAGCACGCCCTGCCGGGCCCAGGGGCGCAGGTCGCCGCTCGCGGCGGGTGCGATGCCGAGGTCGGTCTCGAGTTCTTTGTAGATGTTGACCAGCGACGGTGGTTGACGCACGCCCGGGTTGACGCTGAAGCACAGACCGTGCGCCTGCCCCGGCCCGTGGTACGGATCCTGCCCGAGGATCACGACCTTGACCTGGGAGCACGGTGTGAGGTGGAGCGCGGCGAAGACCTCGTCGTGGGGCGGGTAGACCTCGTGCGCCGCCCGTTCCCCGGCCACGAACGCCATCAGCTCGGGCCAGTACGGCTTGTCGAACTCGCCCCGGAGGATCGGATTCCAGTCGGTGGTGGGGGCCATCGGCGACGGTCGTTCAGAACGGCCGGTCGCCGATGATGCTGGCGCGCTCCATGATCCGCACGTCGGGGTAGTAGTCACTGAGCGCGTAGTGCTGGACGATGCGGTTGTCCCAGAACGTCAGCTGATCGGGCTCCCAGCTCACGCGGTACTGGTACTCCATGATCGACGCCCGGGAGATCAGGTACCGGAGCAGCGCCGTGCTCTCGGCGTCGTCCATGTCGACGATGTGCGAGGTGAAGTAGGCGTTGACGTACAGCAGTTTGCGACCGGTCTCGGGGTGGGTACGCACGACGGGGTGATGCACCACCGGGTACTGCTCACGCATCTCGGCC
>JBCCWI010000123.1:0-12017 GCA_039193795.1 Actinomycetota bacterium
GGGGGTCGAACCGTCGAGCGAAGTGCTCGATCTCGTCGCTCGTCAGGCGTAGGAACTCCAGCGACCAACAACGCCAACCGACAGGTCCTCGAAGTAGACGCCCGGGACCAAAGGCGGGTCCGCTGCAGGTGCAGAGCTGGTCCATTCCTGTATCACCAGCCAATGCTGAGGCCCCTCCCTGCAGCAGGTCAAGCCCAGCTGGCAGAGACGAATAGCAGACCCGTGCGATTCGGCCAGCGGGCCTTCGTTGGTGCCGTTCTGCTCCCCGGGTGCCCACTTCCGGATCTGGCCACTGCCAGCCAGGGAGCCGGTCTGGCTGGCTGCGGGTTGGAGGGGTGCAGCCAGCCAGGCCGGCGATCTCTTGGTCCCAGGATCCGGCTTCTCTCGGGACGTAAACCACACGACGCCTGGAGAGTAGCCCTGCCCACGTTGGCGGCATCAACTGACCTCAGGCTGGTCGTCGACAATGCATGTCTGGGGCAGGCCTGCGGCGATGGCCACCGAGGCAGGATGAGTAAGACTGAGGCCATCACCGCATCCCCGATCCGTCGGCTGATTCACATGGACCGTGAGAGTCGGCCTCTTGCCCACCGACCGGGCTCCACCCCACAGTGCGAGGCGACGACCAGACCTTCCCCGATCTGGCGAAGCCCGTCGCACATCGGGCGGGCGTGCCGAACTCGAGCAGATTGGATGGGGCATCGAAACTACCGCTGTTCCTCGTGGCAGGCTGAGCGCGACCATTGCTCTAGTGCGGCGATGCGTTGACGGGCATGTCGCCGTATCAGCCGGCCCGACGTAGGTCGAGCTGTCGGAGGGTAGAGCGGAGTTGACCCGAGGAAGGATCACGCGCACCAACGTCGCCAGGCCTACTCGCTCTAGGCACCGCCGGGTTCGGGGCACCGGGCGCTTCGCTCACGTCGAGGCTCGGCCCCAGGTCAGCTGATCTCGAGTTCTGAAGCGTAGGCGGTGGTGTCGTAGGCAAAAAGGAGGTCGTCACCCGAGCTGTCGGAAACAACGACCTTGATGATGAGAGCCCTGCCGCTGGCAACGGTGTGGGAGACGGCCCCGAGATCGACGGTCACTGCCTGCCAGGTGTTTGGCCAGGGGTTCTGGCTCGCAGAGCCACTGGCGAGCTGGGTACAGGAGCTTCCTCCAGTGGTGCAGTCGTAGAGGCCGACATCGACGGCCCCGCTCTTTCCGGCCGTGAAGTCCTTCATGGCCGTGTAGATCGTGAGCTGCGCAGTGCCCGACAGTGTCAGGCTTGAGCTGGGGGTATGCCGCCACCTCTGGAACTTGACGAGATCGGTTTCGCCGAGTCCGGACCCTTTGGCCAGCAGGAGACCTTCGGCTGCGTCTCGATCGGTGTCGTAGTTGCGAAGGGTGGTGGCGGTCGGCTCGGTTGCATCCAGTGGGAGAAGGTCCTGGGAGGTTGTGTTGCCGGTCGGCGGTGTGGGGTTGTTGTGGAGGTGGAGGTTGATCGCGAAGCTGGCTGCAGCGTCGAACGTGTTGGTCTGGTTCTGCGTCGTACCGCTGAACGCAGCTTCGGTCCGGGTGATC
This sequence comes from Actinomycetota bacterium, assembly GCA_039193795.1. GTDB lineage: Bacteria > Actinomycetota > Acidimicrobiia > Acidimicrobiales > Aldehydirespiratoraceae > UBA11606. The sequence goes on from JBCCWI010000123.1 coordinate 1,561, forward strand.
GTGAGGAGTGCGACGACGAGCAGGCCCGAAGCGACAGCCCCGATTCGGACCGAGCGCAGATAGAAGCTCTTGACCGGTCGGGTAGCGGTCTCGGGTCCCGACATCCGTTTCAGGTCGGCGGGGCAACGCGTGGATCAAGCAGACGAGCTCGGTGTCTTCACGAACGATCCGCTCGACCGACGGGAGTACGGTGGCCGATCTGACCGTAGTCGTCGATCTCGAGACTCGGGTTGCCTGCAGAGAGTCCCTTGCGGCGTCAGTGCCGGACGCTGAGTCCGCCAGATGGCGGGTGGTTCGGTTCGTGCAGGTCGGAGACGAGATTCATCCCGCAGCAGGAGACGGGGCGAGCGATGCACGGTGGTCGTGGCTGAGGCAGGGGATCAGCGCCGCGGGCCTGTTCGTGGCGGTGATCTCGGCCTGCGTCGGCTTCCTGGCGCTGGCGCCCACCGCCATCGGCTACCGACCAGTCGCCGTTACGTCGGCGTCGATGGCACCGGCGATCCGGACCGGAGACGTCGTGGTCATGACTCCGGCGCCGGACTGGTTGCCGGTGGGGGCCGTGATCGAGTTCGGTTCGGATGATCGTCGAGTCATGCACCGGGTCGTCGAGGTGACGACCGCGGGCTATCGAACGAAGGGGGATGCCAATAGATCGCCCGACGGGTTCGAGGTGCCCGTCGACCAGGTCGACGGGGTCGGCGTTATGGTCGTACCACTCGCGGGGTGGCCCGTGGTCCTCGCTGAAGACGGTCGTTGGCCCGAGCTCGTTGGCCTCGTCGCAGTTCTTGTCGGAGCGGGTGCGGTGTCGAACCGAGCCTGGGGCGTCCCGCCGGTGACGGCAGCAGACGGCCGCTAGCTCCGATGGATCGATCGGCCCGCTCCGGGACGAGCGCCGAGACGTGCAAGAGCGCCGTGCGTGGTGTCACAACGGTGCTGGCTGCGGTCGCCATCGTCGTGGTTGGGTCTGCGCGCCCGGGCCAGGAGACGTACTCACCGTTCTTGGTGGCCGGTGTCGTCGCCGTTCTCGCAGTGACGGTCGAGCTCACGCATCGGCGGATTCAAGGTCGCTCCGGAACAGGGTGGCGATCGGCTGTGCATCTTCAGACGATCGACCTGGCCTTCTTCGTACCGACCTCGGTCGCCGTTCAGGTCTACGTGGTCGAGGCGGCATGGGCGCTGCTTGCGATTCCGATCGTCTTGGCGTCGATTCGATTCGGGGCTCGAGGAGCGATGTGCACGTGGTCGGCCGGTTCGGCCGCCTATCTGGCGGCGCTGCAGATCCCCGAGGTCGGTCTCGGTGCAGAGGCGGCGACGGCTGTCGGGCGGCTCGGGGTTCTCCTCGCCATCGCTGCTTCTCTCGCACTGCTCGCCCGGTGGCTTCAGGAGGGGTGGTTGCACCAGGCCGACCTGACACGTCAGATCGAGTCTCGGCTGGACCGGCTGGCGGTGATCGAGTCGGCGACGGGTGCGATGCGGGCTGCCTCGCCAACTGAACTCGTGTCGATCTGCCTCGACCACGTCGTCCACCTCGGCTTTGATGCCGCCATGGCGACGCGCGGTGCCAAGGTGATCGCAGCCACCGGGGCGAGAGGAGCGGAGCCGTCCGAAACCAACGTCAATTCACCGCCGTTCGGCGAGATCCGCATCACCACCTGGACCACTAGCGAGCGGACCGACCGCCACAGTGCCAGCCTGAGTGAACCACTCTCCGGGATCACCGTGACCGCCTGGTCGAACGAGCCGATCGACGACGACTCGGCTCGAGCGCTCGGCGAACTCGTTGCGGCTACGACCAAGGCAGTCGAGGCCGCCATCCACCTCGATCACGCCCGACATCAAGCCACGCACGACCCCCTGACGAACTTGGCCAACCGCCGCACGTTCAATGACGAGCTCGAAGTCGCCACCACACGACCCCGACCCGTCGCCGTTCTCTCACTCAACCTCGACGACCTCGAAGCGAACACCGAATCCGGCGAGGACCGTATCCGCGACAGGTACCTCGTCGTCGCGGCCCGCCACCTCCAGCGCGCTGTCGGCGACCACGGACTCGTCGGTCGGATCGACGACAACGAATTCGCCATTCTGCTCACCGGACCAGCAGCCCGTCATGGTCACCGGCTCGGCCGCGACCTCGCTAGCGCCTTCCGGCGTCCGGTTGTGATCGACGGTCTTCAGCTGCGAGCGTGCGTCAGCATCGGTGTTGCGGACGGTGTGGGTCCAGCGAACGCACGGACGCTCGTCCACCAGGCCGCGATGGCTCGAAAACGAGTTCATGAGCCAGGCCCCCGGCGAACACCGACCGGTAGATGGAGGTGCGGGTCCAACGACCCATCCAGTCGCCCGCGGGAAGGGCCGAAGCTACCAGCGTGAACGAACGTCACGCGCTATTCAGCGTGCAGCTCGTCCGAGCTACGGCTGTCGCCGCTGGCCTCTTGGCCGTGTCGCTGCTCACGATCACGCGAACTGAAGCGGCGTTCAGCGACACGAGCGACAACCAAGCTAACGCCTTCGGTACCGGCACCGTTGTGTTGACTGACGACGATGGCGGGACCGCCATGTTCACCGTCAGCAACATGACGCCGGGCACCCCTGTTGTGGAGTGCATCACTGTCACCTACTCGGGGGACCAGGTGCCGGCGCCGGTGCGCGTCTACGGCTCGACCACCGGAACACTCGACACCTACCTCGACGCCGACATCGAGATCGGCACTGGCGGGAGCTTCGGCGACTGCACCGGCTTCACCCCCAGCTCTGCCCTTTTCGACAACACCCTCGCCAACTTCGCTGCCACCCACACCGACTGGACGAGCGGACTCGCGACCTTCACCGCCTCCGCCAACCCGACCAGCCGAACCTTCCGGTTCACCGTCGAGGTCCAGAACAACCCGGCGGCTCAAGGCGACACCGCAACCGCCGCGTTCACGTTCGAGGCTCAGGCCTGATTCATCGGAGTCACGGTCCCGCGAGCGGGGGGGCGACGGCGACCCAGAATCCGGGGGCCTCATCGTTCGCGACGGCACAGTCGCCGCGAGGACGGCGATCAGCGAGCGAGCACGGCGTGCGGACGTGCAGCAAGGACCGCCGACAGCTCGGACGTATCTGGGGCGCAGGATCCAAGCAGTCAGGGGCGGAGGAGTTCGTCGGCCGTGTACTGGTCGCCGGCGTACTCGGTGATGGCGGTGATCCGACCGTCGTCGCATTGCAGGTGGAACGCAACCTCGAAGCCGAAGTGCGTGAGGTCTGAGCGGCGGCCCTCGAGGAGCAGGATCCCCACCGCTCGATCGCGACCGAGCATCAGCTCGGTGGTCCGACAGCTGTCGATCTCGACTCCGTCGGCGACCTCGGTCGAGAGGGCAGCGATCACGGCCTGGCGGCCCGTGTGGAGCCCGGCAGACGGTCCTCGGCCTGGGACGAGATAGACCACGTCGTCGGCCAGGACCTGGTGGTAGTGGTCGACGAGGCCGTGCTCCGCAATCTCGAAGAACCTCCGAGCTGCGATCTCGTTCTGATCGACCGGTTCGCGGCTGAGCGGTTCAACACAGGCGGGGCCAAGTGGGGCTTGGCCGGCTCGATCGGGTTGCGGCGAGCGCCCGGTCGGTGCGCGGGCGGTTCTGTCCGTGCGGTGCTGGGGCAGCCGGAGCCGTCGCATGAGTTGGTGTCTCCTGTCTTCGCTCGTTGGGGTGGTCATGCTCGGAGGGCCTCGGTCGGGGCCAACCTGGCGGCCCGCATGGCCGGGTAGAGCCCGGCGATCGCGCCGATGGCCACGGCGCCGGCGAGCCCGCCGAACGCCGCCTCCCGGGGGATGACGACCTGCCAGCCCTGGCTGACGGCGTAGACGTAGGTGGCCACGATGCCGAGGAGGACCCCGGCGACGCCGCCGAGCACCGAGAGGAGCACGGCTTCGGTGAGGAACTGGCGTCGGATGTGTGCCTGGGTCGCCCCGAGGGCCCGTCGGAGGCCGATCTCGCCTCGGCGTTCGATCACGGCGATCACCATGACGTTGGCGATGCCGATCCCCCCGACGAGGAGGGCGACGGCGCCGAGCCCGAGGAACAGGGTGGTGAGCGCATCGTCGGCGGCCGCCTGGGCTTCGAGCGCGTCCGACGGTCGGCTGACGGTCACCTCTTCGGGATTCTCGGCATCCGCGGTGGCCGGGAGGACCGCTCGGGTGTCGTCGATCGCCCCGTCGAGGACCCTGGTGTAGATGACGGCCGGTGCGTCCCCGGTGTCGTAGAAGGCCTGTGCCGCCTCGTGGCCGATCATGACCGATCGGTCGAGGTCGGCGGCGAGTGGGAACTCGTCGAGGATGCCGATCACCTCGACGTAGTGGTCGCCGATCAGCACGAACGTCGGCTGGTCCAGGCTACGGATCGCCAGCCGCTCGGCGGTCACCGAGCCGAGCACCGCAGCCGGGTAGGCGCTGGTCGCCTCGTCGAGGAACACCCCCTCGACCACCGCACCGTTGAGGGTGTCGACCAGCCCGGTCTCGGTTGCGACCACGTTGATACCGCCGGTCAGCCCCTCGTCGACGAACTCGTTCTTCAACACGTTGGCCTCGACGTCCCAGACGGCGGCTGCGTTCGTGACCGTCGGGATCCGGTTGATGGCCGCAACCGAGGTCGGCGGCAGCTCACTGTCGCCGGCCCCGAAGCCGGACCCCGCCTCGATGGTCAGGAGGTTCGTCCCCAGCTTCGCGATCTCCTCGAGGAGGGCCGACTTGGACGATTCGCTCAGTCCGAGCACCCCGACCAGGGCGGCGATGCCGATCGAGACACCAAGCGCCGACAGCACCGTTCGCATCTTGCGGGCCCGGGGCCCGGAGGCGCCGACGCGGAAGATGTCTCCGAAGCGGAGGCGGGAGCCGTTGCCGCCTCCAGAGGTCGTCGTTGCGTTCATCGGTGGCCCCCCTGGAGCGCGGTGTCGGACTGGATGCGACCGTCGAACACGGTCACCTGCCGTGGCAGGGAGGCGGCGATGGCCGTGTCGTGGGTGATGACAACGATCGTGGTTCCCTCGGCGTGGAGGTTGCCGATCAGGTCCATGACCGCCCCGGTCGAGGTGGAGTCCAGATTCCCAGTCGGCTCGTCGGCGAGCACAAACGCCGGCCGGTGGACGAGGGCTCGGGCGATGGCGACTCGCTGGCGCTCGCCTCCCGAGAGATGGTTCGGCGGGTGGTCGAGACGATGGCCGAGACCGACCCGTTCGAGCGCCTCGATCGAGCGAGTTCGCCGATCGCGGGGCGCGACCCCCTGATACAGCAGGCCGTTGGCCACGTTCTCGACTGCGGACATGCCGTCGAGCAGGAAGAACTGCTGGAAGACGAACCCGATCTTGCGGGCTCGGACACCGGCGACCGCGCGGTCCGAGAGGTCCGACGTGTCGGTTCCCTCGACGGCGACGACCCCCTTCGAGGGCCGGTCAAGCGTGCCCATGATGTTGAGCAGGGTCGACTTCCCGCTCCCCGACGGGCCGACAACCGCCACCAGCTCACCGTGGTCGATCCGCACCGAGACGTCGTCGAGGGCTCGGACCGGGGGCTGGCCGGGGTACTGCTTGGTCACGCTGCGGAGCTCGAGTGCGGGGGCGCCGTGGTGCCGGGCCGTCGTGTTGGTCCGAGGCTCGATGGTGGTCATTGGGGGACCACCACGGCCGTGCCCGGCTCGATGCCGGAGACCTCGACGAACCCGTCGGCGAACATGCCGGGTTCTACGGCGACGAAGCTGGTGGTGTTCCCGCTCGCCACCTCGACGGCAAACCCACCGTTTCCGGTGGCGACCAGTGCGCTCACCGGCACCACCGTTGCCGCCTCGGCGATCCGCTCGACGAGCTTCACCTCTACGTCGAGCTCGTTGAGGGGCTCGGCGCTCGCCGGCACCGAGTCGAGCGCTATCTCGACGGACAGCTGGGGGTCCGCGTCCGCATTTGCGGGGTCGACGGTCGACGAGGTGGCCACGTCGATGACCGTCCCGGCGACGACGGAACCATCGGGGAACTCGATGTCGACCTGCTGGCCCTCGACCAGGTCATCCTGGTCGGCGACGTCGATAGCGGTCGCGACGATCCGCGTCGCCCGATCCGACGTGGTCGAGAACAGCTCCGATCCCGTTGCCACGTTGTCGCTGTCGCGTTCGGTGACCTCGCCGAGGCTGAGCCCCTCGTCGACGACCACGATCTGGTCGCTGTCGACGATGCCGTCGTCGTCGACGTCCTCCCAGCGGTCCTGCAGGTCGCCCTGCCAGTCCTGGACCGCCTCGGTCGTTGCGTTGTCGAACTCGTCGTCGACCTCGAGGTCACCGCCGGCGTCGTAGCCGAGCGCCGACAGCATCTCTTCGAGGGCCAGGACGTCGTCGCCAGCCTCGACGCCCTCGGAGAGGTCGCGATCGAAGCTCAGCGTCTCGACATCGTCCGGGGCGACGATGGCCGTGATCGGCTGTTCGTCGACGACGTAGATGACGTCGCCGGAGCCGACCGGACCCGACGGTGCCTCGACCGTGATCTCGCCGGTGTGCGAGGCGTAGAAGGCGCTCACGGTCGACACGACGTTCAGCTCGAGCAGGGATGAGCCGTTCTGGGCCCGGGAGCCGATGTCGACGGCCAGGTTCGACACGATGGCCGGACCTTCGACGACCACGATCAGCGCCGGATCGATCGAACCGGTCTCGTCGACGCCGAGATCCTCCTGCCAACGGATGACCGCATCGGCGGTGGCCCCATCGAAGACCCCATCGACCGTGAACCCGGTGTCGATCTCCTCACCATCGTCGTCCTCGGTGTGGTTGTAGCCGAGCGATGCGAGGTTGGCCTCGAGGATCTCGACGTCCGGACCTTCGCTGCCATCGGTCAGCGACCGGTAGAGGGGCACCTCCCCGTAGAACACGACCGCGGGCAGACCGTCGATGGCGTACAGGGTGTCGCCACGCACGATCGTGTCGCCGTCGGCCACCACCTCGGTGACGGTGCCGTCCGTGCCGGCGGTGACCGGTTGGATCAGCGCGTAGCGCATCGTCCCGTCCAGGTCGGTGAACTCGATCAGGTCCTGTTGCACCGCCTCGACGGCGCGAAGTGGTTCGGCCTCGGCTTCGTCGGTGTCGTCGGTCGATCGGCCGGAGAACACGACCGCTGCGACGACGGCGATCAACACACCGATGGCGAGGAGCATCCACCGCCAGGGAAGCTTGCGGTCCGAGCTCGGCGGGTGCTCGTCATTGCTCGATCCGACTGCGACGGCCGACGCGGTCGGGGCGAGCTGGCCCTCGAGGTGACGGTCGGCATCGTCACTACTGGTACCACGTGAGAGGACGGGCATGATCAGTCACCTCCGAGGGCGAGGGCCAACGGCCCCTGGTCGGCGCCGTCGTCCGACCCGCCGCACGTCGACTCGAGGAGGGCACTGGCCCAGGGCTGTCTCATCAGACACGTTCTCCTTCGTGAGGTTCCGCAGCAACACCTCGTTCCTGCGATGCCCGATGGTCGGAGACGTTCCTGAGCCGCTCGTGAGGCGGACCTGAGGATCGGCTGAAACCTCGATCGCCGCCGGCGAGCGACGAGCCGATTCTTGCCGGCACCGCAATCGACGGGACCTACCCCTGAGGCCGGAGGGCGGGTCCGATCGAGAAACCGACTCGTGCCCCGGTCCCCGCGCTGCCTGCCCAGGTGCTCCCGCCGTGCGCCTCGGCGACCTGGGCGACGATGGCCAGGCCAAGGCCCGTGCCCGGTCGGGTCCTGGTCTGCTCAGATCGGAAGAACCGGTCGAAGACCCGATCGAGGTCGTCGTCGGGGATGCCACAGCCCTCGTCCTCGACCTCGAACCGGCCTCCGTTCAGGCGCATCCCGATCGGCGTGGTGTCAGGGCTGTACTTCACGGCGTTGTCGACCAGGTTCTGAAGGGCTCGACGGACCATGCTCGGTCGAACGGTCGCCTCGGATTCATCGGCATCAACGATGATCGACCTCCCCGTCGCAACCTCAGACCGTTGAGCTACCTCGACCACCAGATCGGCCAGGCGAACCCGCTGGGGTGCCTCGTCGCTGCCACGCAGATCAGCCGCGAGCTCGAGCAGCTCACTGACCAGAGTCGAGAGCTGCTCCACATCGGACACGGCGGCCCGGAGGATCGCCGCTCGTTCCTCGACCGGCATCGCCAGGTTGGCGGCGAGGAACTCGGTGCGCATCCTGACCGACGTCAGCGGCGTTCGCAGCTCGTGGCTGGCGTCTGCGACCAACCGCCGTTGCTGCGCCCGACCGACCTCGAGTGCGGAGAGCACCCGGTTGAAGCTTCCGGCCAAGCTGCCGATCTCGTCGCCTCGTGTGATCTCGATTCGCCCCGGCATGTCGTCGAGCTCGGCAAGCCGCTCGGCCGCCACGGTCAGCTCGTCGAGAGGCTTTGACAGCCAACGGCCAACGATCCAGCTCGCAGCGGCCAAGGCCACGAGGCTGACGGCGGTCACAACCGCAAGGCGGAGCGCCAGATCCGAGAGCGCCGACTCCTCGTCGGAGATCTCACGAAAGAACTGGATGAATCCTGCGTCGGGTATCCCAGCGTCGAAGGCAACGGTCACGATGCGGTAGGTTCCCGAGCTCGTTGCGACGGTCATCGGCTCGAGAGAACTGCTCCTCGATGCCGACACAACCTCCGGATCGACCGCAAACGCAGCCTCGCCAAGTGGAGTGCCATCGGCCGCGAAGAACTGGACGCCGGCGTCGTCGAAACCGAGCACGGGAGCCGCAGGCGAACGCCCCGTTTGGCGGTCGGCCTCGATCGAGTTCGTCGATGGCGCAGGTCGCTCAGCCAGCACCGTCGCCCGACGGACGAGCTCATCATCGATCGAGTCCCGAACCTCGTCCGCGGCCAGCAACCACGCAACGACCGCCAGGGAGGCCACGGCAAGCAGGCCGACACACCCAAACACAACGGTGAGTCGAAGGCTGAGCCTCACGACCCGATCCGGGCGACGTAGCCGACCTGCCGGACGGTGTGAACGACCCGAGCGCGCCCCCCGATCTCGGTCTTCTTGCGAAGCTGCGAGACGAACACCTCGAGCGAGTTCGACATGTGGTCGGCATCGAATCCCCACACCCGGTCGTGGATGACGTCCCGGGTGACGACAGCCGGAGAGCTGGAGACGAGGAGGTGGAGCAGATCGAACTCGATCTTGGTCAGACCCAGACGCTCACCATCGCGCCAGACCTCGCGAGTCGTGGGATCGATCTCCAGATCGCCGAGCACCAACAGCTCGGACCCCGTCCCCGACTCGCTCGAGGTCGCCCGCCGCAAGGCCGCCCGCACGCGGGCCAATAGCTCGTCGAGGGCAAAGGGCTTGACGAGGTAGTCGTCGGCCCCCGCATCGAGGCCGGCCACCCGATCGTCGATCTCGTGACGGGCCGTCAGAATCAGGATCGGGCCGGTGCGGCCGTCACGGCGAAGCCGACGACACAGATCGAGACCGCTGGCGCCTGGCAACCCGACATCGAGGATCACGAGCCCGGCGTCGAACGCGGCGCGACCGTCGAGCAACGCCTCGCCGTCGGCCATGCTCGTCACCTCATATCCCTCGTGACCGAGAACGGCTCCCAGCATGTCGCGGACCGACCGATCGTCTTCGACGATGATCACCGACATCTTGGTTCCAGGCATGACCTGCGAGTGTCTCACCGACTTCTTATGAGGACGTGAGAGCAACCTGAAGAAACCATGACGGGTTGCGGCGACAGCCGCGAGGCGGCACAGCGGCCGACTTCACCCAATCCTCAGGTCCGGCTCAGCCCCACTTCAGTCGCCCCGGGCATCGTCGCAATCGACCAACTCGGGCCCTGCGACCGGGCCATCTCTCGAGGAGCGAACCTCTCATGAAGCACACCATTCTCATCAGCGCCATCGTCCTGCTCGCAGCAGCATGCAGCGGAGGAGACGAAGACGTGCAAGCCGCACCGCAGATCATCGTCGACGGCTCGACCTCGAACGAGGCCGACCAGGACGACCAGCCCGACGACGGCCCCGCCCAGACCACGGGGCTCACCGACGAGGAGATCGCCATCCGATTCGTCGAGTGCATGCGGGGCGAAGGCGTCGAGATGGCCGACCCGACCGTCAACGCTGACGGGTCGGTCAACCTCGGCGGCGGACCGGGCGGAGGCGGAGGCGGAGGCCAGGGCCCCGGCGGAGGTGGTGGCGAAGGTGGTGGCCCACCCGAAGGATTCCAGGAGGCCTTCGAAGCCTGCGGGGACCTGCTCGACGGCGCTTCGTTCCTCGGCGGCGGTGGCGGCTTCGACGAAGCCGAGTTCGAAGACCAGATGCTGGCCTTCGCCCAGTGCCTGCGAGACCAGGGGCTCGACGTCGACGACCCCGACCTCGACAGCTTCGGGCCAGGCGGTGGCGGGGGTGGAGGTGCCGGACTGTTCGGCGAGGACTTCAACCCCCAGGATCCCGACAACCAGCAGGCGATACAAGCCTGCCA
>JBCCWI010000124.1:0-11984 GCA_039193795.1 Actinomycetota bacterium
CCGATGAGGGGGTTGTAGCGCTTCGGGGGCTTGCCGTTGCGCATGCGGTCGCGGTTGACCACACCCCAGAGGTCGGCGTCGGCGTGGTTCTTCCAGACTCGGGCCCGCACGGTCGCAGCGCTCGGCGGCTTGCCGGTCCGGCTCAGCATGAGCGGGTCGTCGCCGCGACGCCACCGCCCACGGGGCATCGTCGGCTCGGGGACGAAGGGCCGGTCGGGGTCGTAGGTGCCGAGCAGCGGCTCGACGCCGGCCTCGTTGAAGACGCCCAACAGGGCGGGTCGGCGGGCCGGAACCGCGGGTCGGGGCCGCGGGTCGGGGCGGACGAGTTCCTCGTCGGCGTCGATCGCCGCCGCTTCTCGCTTCTTGTTCCACGCCAGCCGCAGGCTCGAGGCGCCGTACGCATCACGAAGCGTCGCCCGGATCGCCGCGTCGTCTTCGGCGCGCTGGCGGCGCCGCGCCTCTCGGCGTTCTGGCCGGGTGCCCTCGTAGCGGTCGCCCTTCGGTCGGAATCGGCCGCGGTTGGGGTTGCCGACCCAGTCGAGCACGATCCACACCGCCATCGACAGGACCCAGACCGACACGAACGAGAAGACGACCCGATCGCCGGACAGGACCTCGTCGATGAACTCGCGGATCACGATCGGGCGGCGTCCAGGGCCAGGATCGCATCGACGATACGGTCGACGATCGCCTGCTCGTCCGCATCGAGCATCACCAGCGCGTTGGCCTCGGCCGGCCCCTCGCCGGCGCGCCCGCCGGGTCGCTCGTCGACCACCGTCATGCCCCGGGTCAGCGCCCCCTGCAGCTCGACCTCCACGGGGCGGTGGTGACCCTGGAAGAGTTCGGGGGCGACGACGGCCATCACCGCGGTGGCGTCGTGGATCGGTGCGCCGTCGCGACCGCTGATCTCGCCGGCGCGGGCGACCGCGTAGTCGAGGAGATCCGCGGCGAGGACGGCGGCGGGACCCCCGGCAGCACGGAGGCGATCCCGTTCGCTCGGGCGCATCAGCACCCGGTGGGTGACGTCGAGGCCCACCATCGTGGTCATCGGGAACTCTCGGAAGACGATCGCCGCCGCCTCCGGATCGGCCCAGACGTTGAACTCCGCGACCGCGGTGACGTTGCCGGTGTGGGTACCGCCGCCCATGATCGTGAACCCGCCGAGCCGGCTCGGCAGCGTCGGATCGCGGCGCAGGGCGAGGGCGATGTTGGTCAGCGGCCCGACGGCGACCAGCTGGAGATCGTCGACCGAGCGGGCGGTGTCGAGGATGAAGCCGACCGCGTCGTCGGAGGCGACCGACCGCTCGAGATCGGGGATGTCGACCGAACCGAGCCCGGTCGGCCCGTGGACGTGGGCTGCGTCGATCGTCGGGGCGAGCAGCGGCCGAGCCGCTCCTCGGTGGACCGGGATGTCGAGACCGCTCACCTGCACGACGGCGAGGGCGTTGTGGGTCGTGTGCTCGATCCCGACGTTGCCGTTGACGGTCGTGATCCCCACCAGGTCGGTGAGATGGGCAGCCGTCAGCAGGGCGATCGCGTCGTCGAGCCCCGGGTCGCAGTCGATCAGCATCGGAAAACGCGCCATGGTCGAATGCTACGGCGCTCGCCGACGGGCCGGGGGTCAGTCGTCGGCGAGGAGTGCGTCGACCTCGTCGGCGGTCGGCAGCGACGGCTGGGCGCCGGGACGCTGGGTCGTCGCCGCGCCGACCCGCACGGCCCAACGGGCGGCCTCGACCAGGTCGGCACCTCGCACGATCGCGTCGGCGAGCGCCCCGCAGAACGAATCGCCGGCCGCGGTCGTGTCGACCGGGGTGACCACCGGCGCGGGCACGTGGGTCGATACACCGTCCCGGATCACCAGCGCTCCGTCGGCGCCGAGGGTGACCACCACCGCCGGGCTCGGAAGCTGTGCCGCGAGGGAGCCGGCGATGGTCGTGTCGACGGGCCCGGCGTGGCCGGCGAGTGTCGCGAGCTCGGTCTGGTTGGGCACGAGCACATCGACATCGGCGAGGAGTTCGAGCGGCAGGGCGTTCGGCGGCGCGGGAGCCGGGTTGAGGATCACGGTGCCGGTGGACCGGGCCGCGGCGGCCGCGACTGCGTCCAGCGGGACCTCGAGCTGGAGAAGGGTGACGGCGGCCGCCTCGAGCACCTCGCCTGCGGCGTCGACGTCGGCAGCGCTCACCCTGCCGTTGGCACCCGGCGACACCACGATCGCGTTGTCGCCATCGCTGCCGACCGCGATCAGGGCGACGCCGTTCGGGGCGGCCCCAGTCGTCAGCAGGTGGTTCGTGTCGACCCCGTCGGCGTCGAGCGCGGCTCGCAGGATCGCACCGCCCTCGTCGTCGCCAACGCGCCCGATCATGGCGACGCCGCGTCCGAGCCGGGCGGCGGCCACGGCCTGGTTGGCGCCCTTCCCGCCGGGGATCCGCCGCAGGTCGCCGCCGAGCACCGTCTCGCCGACCAGCGGGATCGTGTCGACCTCGACGACGAGGTCGAGGTTGGCACTGCCAACGACGGCGACCTCGGTCATGGGATCAGCGGACGACGCCCTCTTCGAGGTCGTGCAGACGCTTCACGGCACCGACCAGGATCTTGCGGGCCAGCTTCGGGCTGTTGTCGAGCAGCGACGAGAACTCGCGCCGGTTCAGCGCCTCGACCGTCATCTTGGTCTCGGCGGTCACGGTGGCGGTGCGCGGCACACCGGCGATGACGGCGAGCTCGCCGAAGAAGTCGCCCGGGCCGAGCGTGGCGATCAGACGGCCGTTGCGGCGTACGGTGGCCTCGCCGTCGGCGATGATCATGAACTCTCGGCCGACGGTGCCCTGCACCGTGAGATCGCGGCCGGCGCGGACATCGATCGTCGTCATGTACGACGCGACCTTCTTGATCTCCTTGGCGGTGAGCTCGGAGAAGAGCTCGATCTGGCCAAGTCGCTCTACCAACGTCGTCATCGGATTTCCTCCCTAATCACGCCCCCCCGAGGGACGGCCAGGTTCTATCAGAAAACGGCGACCGGGCTGACCGGAGCACCGCAGCCACCGACGAACGGCTCGGGGTTGGCGGCGAGGAAGAAGTGAGACCGCCCCTCCTCGCGGCAGGCGACCGACAGCGCCTCGAGGTCCCAGATTTGGCCGGTGGTGAGGCCCATGTCGACGATCGCCAGGCAGTGGACGCCCAACATGTTCTCGGGCTCGGGGCCGGGGAACACCTCGAAGGTCATGACGTCGTCGGCCACGGCGGCGACGTCGTTGCGGTGGAACCAGCGACACGCGTCGAGCCCGGGTCCGGGGTTCGACGCGTCGCCCGCCGGTCCCATGATGTAGGCGAGGCCGCCGCCCTCCCGGAACGCCCGGATGCGTCCGGTGCGGATCACCACGATGTCGCCGGGTCGCATCTCGACGCCCGCCCACTCGGCGGTCTCGTCGAGTTCGTCGCTGGTGATCTCGTGGCCTCCCGGGAGCTGGTCGACGCCGCGCATGGCGGCGACGTCGAGCAGCACGCCTCGCCCGACCAAGGTCCGGACGTTCTCGATGCCGAGCACCGTCGAACCGCCGAGCGCGGTCACGGTGTCGGCCGGGACGCCGTTGTAGAGCGAGCCGCCGTAGCTGACGTGGCCGAGGGCGTCCCAGTGGGTCGCCGCCTGCAGCCCCATGACGACGTGGTCGTCGTTGAAGTGCGGGACCATCCCGTCGCCGGCGGGGTCGCCGAGGTCGGGGTTGTTGATGTAGTTCATCCCCCGGAGCGGGTTCACCCGCCCCGGGACCGAGCCGATCTGGGGTCCCGCGGCGGACAGGTCGATCGCCATCGGAACCCGGCGGCCGGTCCGCACCGATGCCGCGGCGGCGGCGACCGCCTCGTCGGTCAACAGGTTGAGCGTGCCGAGTCGATCGTCGTCGCCCCAGCGGCCCCAGTTGCGGACCTCGGCGCTGATCTCGTGGAAACGGTCGGTGAACGACATGGCGCCGAGGCTGTCAGCCGCCGGGGTCGCTTGTCGAACGAGCCGGCTCCGGCGGTTCAGTAGCCGGCGGCGGTGTCCACCACCCCGTCCAGCGGGTCGCCCGCCCGCCACTTGCGGTAGTTGGCCTCGAAGGTGTCGATCATGTTCTGGAAGGCGCCGGGGCCGGTCCAGGAGGTGTGGGGGGTGAGCAGCACCCGCGGGTGGTCGAACATCCAGTGGTCGGCGGGGAGGGGCTCGGGTGTGGCCACGTCGAGCGACGCCCGGGCGACCGTCCCGTCGTCGAGCGCCACCCGCAGGGCGTCCTGGTCGACGAGGGTGCCGCGGGCGATGTTGCAGAAGTGCACCCCCGGCTTCATGGCGCCGAACATCGCAGTGTCGAACAGGCCCTCGGTCTCGGGGGTGGCCGGCGCCGCCACCACGACGTGGTCGGCCTCCCCGATGACGGCGGCGAGGTCGTTGACGACGGTCATCCCCGGATGGGGTGCCTCGGTGCCGCGTCGGCGAACGCCGATCACGCGCATCTCGAGGGCCAGCGCGAGTCGGGCGACCTCGGCGCCGATGCCACCGGTTCCGAGGATCACGACGGTCGCGCCGCGGAGGCTGCCGATGCGGCGATCGGGCACGCTCCACTCGCCCGGGCCCTCGTCGAGCCAGACGTCGGGCAGTCCCTTCGCGAATGCGAGCATCTGGGCGAACACCCACTCGCCGATCAGGTCGCCGCTGATGCCGCGCGAACACGTCAACAGCTGTCCGTGGAGCGCATCGAAGGGGAAGCCGTCGACACCCGTTCCGACGACGTGCACCCACTCGATGCCGTCGCGGACGAGCAGTTCGCCGAGGTTCGGGCCGCCGCTGGTGCGGGTCAACACGACGTCGCCGGCGATCGACGGGTCGATCTCACCCGCGTTGGGGCACTCGACGATGCGAATCCCGGGCCAGGCGTGCATGCTGTCGGGCAGCGGGTACTCGGTGTGGTTGACGACGACGGTCTCGGCCATGGCCCCTCCTGGATCCGGAGGCACCGTACCCGCGGTATCCACGGTGTCGAATCGGTCTAGTGTGGGTCAGGACGGTGATGCGGGTATGACGAATCTCTATCTGTTCTGCGCAGTGGTGGGTGTTCCGCTGTTGGTGTGGTTCGTCTTCGCCGGTGACGGCGATGCCGACGGGTTCGGCGACGCGGACGGCGGCGACGGCATCCTCGGCTTCCTGCCGCTCTCGACGCTCGCGTCGCTGCTGGCCTTCTTCGGGCTCGGCGGCCTCCTGTTCGACCTGACCGGGGTCGCCGGCATCCTCGCCTTCGTGCTCGCGGTCGTCGTCGGCGTGGTCGCCGGCACGATCAACACCGGTGCCCTCCGCTGGATCCGCAACAACAGCACCTCCAGCGAGGTGATGGATCACGAGCTCCAGGGCACCATCGCCAACGTCTCGCTGCCGATCAGCACCGAGCACCGCGGCAAGATCATCCTCACCAAGGCGGGCGCCCGTGAGCAGATGACCGCCGCGCCGGTCGACGGCGCAACGATCGACTCGGGGGAACGAGTCGTGATCGTCCGGGTGGAAGGCGGGGTCGCCCTCGTCACGCCGCTCGGGCCCGATCTCGAACTCGAGTAGTCACCCCCGATCGCAACAGAAAGAGAGAAAACCCCCAATGGTTGCAATCCTCGGCGCCGGGCTGCTGATCGTCTTCGCCCTGCTCTTCACGATCATGATCGTCAGTTCGCTGATCGTGATCTGTCCGCCGAACCGCATCGCGGTCATCACCGGCAAGAACCGTGTCCTGTCCGACGGGCGCACGGTCGGTTACCGCATCCTCAAGGGTGGCCGCACCCTGCGCATCCCGATCATCGAGAAGGTGTCGTGGATGGATCTCAACACCATCCCCCTCGAGGTGTCGGTCACCAACGCCTATTCCAAGGGTGCGATCCCGCTCAATGTGCAGGGCATCGCCAACGTCAAGGTCTCGAGCGCCGAGGGTCTGCTCGAGAACGCGGCCGAGCGCTTCCTCGACAAGCCGACCGAGCACATCGGCCAGATCGCCAAGGAGACCCTCGAGGCCAACCTTCGTGGCGTGCTCGCCACCCTGTCGCCCGAAGAGGTCAACGAGGACCGGCTGAAGTTCTCCCAGCAGCTGATCGACGAAGCCGACGACGACATCAAGACGCTGGGCCTCGAGCTCGACGTGATGAAGATCCAGAACGTCACCGACGACAACCAGTACCTCGACTCGGTGGGTCGCCGGCTCACCGCCGAGGTCGTCAAGCAGGCCCGCGTGGCCGAGGCCCAGCGCATGGCCGAGTCCGAGGCGGCCGAGGCCACCGCTCGGGAGCGGGCCCAGATCGCCGGCGTGCAGGCCGACAAGAACATCGTCGAGGAGCAGAACCAGCTCCGGGTCCGCACCGCCGAGCTCGAGGCGGTCGCCAAGGCCAAGGAGGAAGAGGCGCAGGTGGCGGGCGACATCGCCCGTGCCACCGCCGAGCAGGAGCTCGAGCAGCAGCGCATCGAGTTGGAGCGGCGTCGCCTCGAGGCCGACGTGGTCACCCCGGCCAAGGCCAACCTCGAAGCCAAGCAGCTGGCCGCCCAGGCCGAGGCCGCCAAGATCATCGAGGACGGCAAGGCCCAGGTCGAGGTGTTCCAGCGCCTCACCGAGCAGTACCAGGCCGCCGGTGACGACGGGCAGCGCATCTTCGTGCTGAACATGCTCCCCGAGCTGGTCGACAAGATCGTCTCGACGGTCAACAACGTAGACATCGACCGGGTCGCGATCGTCGACAACGGCGGTGGCAGCGGTGGCGGGATCCCCGGCCTGGTGTCCCAGCTCCCCGGTGCGGTCGTGTCGATCAGCGAGCAGATCGAGGCCGCGACCGGCGTCGACATCCTCAGCTCGATGCGCGACGACGAGCCGAGCGCCGCCGGCTCGGAGCTGCCGCCCCCGCCTCCGGCCCCGCCGGCGGAGTGATCACCTCGCGCTGAGGTTCAGTCAGCCAGACGCGACAGGATCTCGCGGTCGATGACCTCGACCCGACCCCGTCGGATTCGAATCGCCCCCTCGGCCTCGGCCGCCTTGAGGGGGCGGTTCGCCGTCTGACGGCGGGTGCCGGCCATCGCCGCGATGTCCTCTTGGCGGACCCGCACCGTGATGACCTCGGCGCCGTTGTCGAAGGCATCGGCGAGCCGGTCGACGACACGCAGGACCCGTTTCTCGACCGGGACGAACAGCACCTCCATCAGCTGCGCCATCGTCTCGTTGAGCTTGTCGGCGAGCAACTCGATCAGGTAGCGGTCGACGCGGGGGTCGGTGGCCCGGAGGTCCTCGAGGATGTTCTGATCGAGGGTGAGCGTCTCGGTCGGCTCGAGCGTGGTGACGCGGGCGGTGCGGCGGCCGTCGCCGACGATCGCCAGCTCGCCGATCACCTCGCCGGGACCGCGGACCGCGAGGGCGGCGACGTCGCCGCGGCTGGTCGTGACCTCCACGAGCACCCGGCCCTTGTCGATGACGTGCACGGTGTCGCCGGGATCGCCCTCGTGGAACACGACCTCGTCTCGCCCGAAGCGGCGACGACGCATCTTCTGACGCCATCGCGGGGCCTCGGGGCCGAGCATGTCGAGAAAGCCGCCGGTCACGGGCCGCAGGGTAGCCCCGATTCGCTTCGACTCCCGCCGATCATCCACACTC
Source organism: Actinomycetota bacterium (assembly GCA_039193795.1). Lineage (GTDB taxonomy): Bacteria > Actinomycetota > Acidimicrobiia > Acidimicrobiales > Aldehydirespiratoraceae > UBA11606. Next base: position 7,635 of record JBCCWI010000124.1, read on the forward strand.
GCGAGATGTCCGAGCAACCGCGGCAGACCCCGGCGCAGGTCGAGCGCCGCATCCGCATCCTCGAAACGGCGATGCGCATGGCGGGCGACGGGGGGTACGAGGCGGTGCAGATGCGGGCGGTCGCCGAGGAGTCCGGCGTCGCGCTCGGCACGATCTACCGCTACTACTCGGGCAAGGACGAGCTGTTGATCGCGGGTCTGGCCGGCTGGCTGCGCCGCTCGCGGCGCCGCATCGAGGCCGGTGTGCTGCTCGGCGACACCCCCGGCGAGCGGTTGATCTGGCTCCTCGAACGTTCAGCGGAGCGCACCGAGCAGCGACCCACCCTGATGGGTGCGCTCATCACCGCACTCGGCACCACGTCGCCGGCGGCCGCGGAGTACAAGCGCGATGTGGAGGAGCAGCTGCGGGCGATCGTCGTCACCGCCCTCGGGCCCGACAGCGGCCACGACGCCGAAGGTGTCGCCCGGGTGATCGGTCACGTGTGGTCGTCGTCGCTCACGCGGTGGGTGAGCGGCATGGCGCCCGACGGCAGTGTCGGGGTCGAGCTGGTCCACGCGGCGCGCATGCTGGTCGGCGTGCCGTCCAGGGTCTGACCGCCGCCGGTTCAGCTGCGAGCGAGGGTCTGGTCGAACGCGACCGCTTCGCGGGGCTCGGAGAAGTAGAAGCCGAGGGCCTGATCGCAGTCGAGCTCCTCGAGCACGGCGAGCTGTTCGGCCGTCTCCACCCCCTCGGCGATGACGATCATCCCGAGGGCATGGGCGAGTTCGATGATGGCGTTGACGATCACGGCCGCGTTCTCGTCCTTGCCGAGGCCGTCGACGAAGTAGCGATCGATCTTCAAGACGTCGAGGGGGAGGCGGTTCAGGTACTCGAACTGGGACCACCCGGTGCCGAAGTCGTCGATGCCGAGGCTGATGCCGAGACGCCGGAGTTGATCGAGTTGCTGGGTGGCGGAGTCGGCGTCGCCCATCAGTGCGGACTCGGTGATCTCCATGCAGATCTCGTCGGTGGTGATGCCGGCGTCCGCGACCGCCCGCTCGACGAATGACACCAGGTCGGGGTCGCCGAGCTGGCGGGCCGACAGGTTGACCCAGATCCGGATCGGCTCCTGACCGGGGTCGCGGTGGACTCGCCACACGCTCGCCTGCCGGCACGCTTCGGCGATGACCCAGCGGCCGAGTTCGACGATCAGGCCGGTCTCCTCCGCGAGCGGGATGAACTCGCTCGGCGGGATCAGCTTCCCGTCGGGGCCCTGCCAGCGGACCAGGGCCTCGAAGCCGACGATGCGGCCGGAGTCGAGGTCGAGTTCGGGCTGGTAGTGCAGCCGGAGTTCGTTGTTGGCGATCGCGTCGCGCAGCGCCGCCTCGGTGTCGTCGCGATGGACCTCGATGCGTTGGTCGACCTGATCGTGGATCGCATAGCGGCCCTTGCCGCGGTGCTTCGCCTCATACATCGCGGTGTCGGCCTGTTCGAGGACGGCGTCGGCGTCGTCGCCTCCCGAGGACGTGGCGATGCCGATCGACGCGCCGAGGGCGATCTCCTGGCCCTCGAGCACGAACGGCTTGGTGAACGCGTCGAGCACCCGCCGCGCCACGGTGGACGCGCCCCGGGCCCCGTCGGTTCCGGCGCACAGGATCACGAACTCGTCGCCTCCGATCCGGGCGAGCGTGTCGCCGGGGCGGACGATGGCGGTGAGGCGTTCCGCGACCTTGGTGAGGGCAGTGTCGCCGACGTGATGGCCGAGGGTGTCGTTGACCGTCTTGAAGCCGTCGAGGTCGATGAAGAGCACGCCGGTCGCCTGGGCCGTGCGCCGGCTGATGGCGAAGGCCTGGTTCATGCGATCGAGGAGCAGGGCCTTGTTGGCGAGTCCGGTCAGTTCGTCGTGGAACGCCTTCTTGATGAGGCTCTGCTCGGTCTCGCGCTGTTCGGTGATGTCGCGGCTCGACGACTGGAGCTGACGGACGGCGCCCTCGGTGTCGAGGATCGGTGTCACCGCCGTCTCGAACCAGCGGTACCCGCCGTTGCGGTGGCGGACCCGGTGCCGGAAGCGGGTGGGTTCGGCACCGCGGCGTGACGCGTCCTGCAGGCCCGTCGTCAGGGCGTCGCGGGTGCCCGGGTGGGCCAGGTCGACGGGATGACCGCCGACGAGCGTCGCCGGGTCGAGGTCGAGGAGCCGGCGCACCGACGGCGAGACATAGGTGTAGGTGCCGTCGGGCTGGTGCAGGCAGACCAGGTCCGAGGTGTATTCCGCCACCGCCTGGAAGATGTCCTCGGCGGCGGCCAGCCGCTCGTTGGTCTCGGCGATCAGGGCGTCGGTCTCCACCCGGTCGCTGAGGCGGTGCAGCTCGGCGAGCAGCAGCACGATGTCGCTGTCGGGGTCGTGCACCGGCGTGACCTCGAGGCGCAGCGGTCGTGGATCGTCGGCGCCGGCCTCGACGGTGCGGCTCCCGGTCTCGCCGGTGGCGCCCCGCTCGACGAGCGGCGCGATCGCGGCGGCGGGGTCGACCTCGCCCCATCCCGAATCGGCCCACAGCGGGCGGCCCCGCACCAGATCGCGGCGGAATCCGAAGGCGGCGATCTCGTCGTTGGTGTCGAGCACGGTGCCGTCGAGGTCGACGAGCATCGCCGGGGCGTCGATCGCGCTCAACGCTACTCGCATCTGGAGCTCGCGGGTGAGGTCGTCGATCGTCGGGTCGGCGAGGTTGCCCAGACGCGCCAGCGCGTCCCGCCGCTCGGCGGGTGCCGCGTTCGAGATGTGCTGGCGCGATTCGCTCACCCGGCGGTCCCTCACGAACCTGGTCGACGGTCGGTCCTGGGGCCGACGGTACTGCTGGCCCGTGGTGTGTGGGTGGATGGAGCGGTACCGCGCGTGAGCGTTTCGACCACAGCCGGTGGTGGTTTCGTCAGGTCGGAACACGGTGGGTACGATCCGGGCGCCCGGCCACCCTCACCCTGTTCGACTGGCGGGCACCAACCCTTGGGAGCAACCGTGAGTGGACACCTCGCCGGCAAGAACATCGCCATCACCGGAGCCGGCTCCGGCATCGGCAAGGCGATCGCCCTGGCCTGCGCCGCCGAAGGCGCCAACATCGTGGTCGCCGACTACGGCGTCGCCATGGACGGCAGCGATCCGTCGAGCGAGGTCGCCGACGCGGTGGTCGCGGAGATCGAGGCCGCCGGCGGTACCGCCGTCGCGGTCGCCGGCGACATCTCGCGGTTCGAGGTCGGCGAGCAGGTGGTCGCCACCGCCGTCGACTCCTGGGGGTCGATCGACGGGGTCGTCTGCCCGGCCGGGGTGTTGCGCGAGCGGATGCTGTTCAACATGAGCGAGGAGGAGTGGGACCACGTCGTCGCCGTGCACCTCAAGGGTCACTTCAACGTGTACCGGGCCGCCTTCGCCCGGATGCGCAAGCAGGAGACCGGTGGCGCGCTCGTCGGGTTCACCTCGGGTGCGTTCACCGCCTCGACCGCGCAGGCGAACTACTCCGCGGCGAAGGGCGGCATCGTCAGCCTCACCCGCTCCGCCGCGCTCACCGCCGCCAGTCTGCGGATGCGGGGTGGCCCGGCGATCAACGCCAATTGCATCGCGCCGGTCGCGAAGACCCGCATGAGCGAGAACGTGCCGTTCGAGATCGAGACCGGCGAACCCGAGGACATCGCCCCGATGGCGATCTACCTGCTGTCCGACGCCGGCCGCGACGTCAACGCACAGATCTACACCGTGGTCGGTGGGCGGATCAGTGTCTGGAACCAGCCGATGGAGGTCCGCACGATGACCGCGGGCGACGACGGCTGGACGCCCGAGTCGATCGCCGCCCGGTTCGACGAGGTCGGCCAGGAGCCCAACCCCTTCATCGCCGACCTCGAACGGCGGATGGCCGAGATGGCGGCCGAGAAGACGGAAGGCTGACTCCGATGCGCACGCCGCCGCCCGCTCGTGACCTGCTCGCCGGCAAGCGGGCCGTCGTCACCGCGGCGGCCGGCACCGGCATCGGATCCGCCGTCGCCGAGCGCTGCCTGCTCGAGGGGGCGCAGGTCCTGATCTCCGACATCCACGAGCGTCGTCTCGACGAGACCGCCGACCGCCTCGCCGAGGCGACCGGCACGCGGCCGCACACCGCCCTGTGCAACGTGACCGTCGAAGACGACGTGCAGGGTCTGGTCGGCGCGGCCGTCGATGCCATGGGTGGCATCGACGTGATGATGAACAACGCCGGCCTCGGTGGGCAGGTGAAGCTCGTCGACATGACCGACGAACAGTGGTCTTCGGTGCTCACCGTCACCCTCGACGGCACGATGCGCTGCACCCGGGCCGTGATGCGTCACATGATCGAGGCCGGCATCGAGGGC
>JBCCWI010000125.1:0-11893 GCA_039193795.1 Actinomycetota bacterium
GTCGCCGACCGTCGGGAGTTCGAGGTCGAGCGTCATCGCCAGCCCGGCGAGGACGACGATGGCCACGAGCGGCGAGGGGATCGCCGTCGTGATCCGCGGCAGCCCGTAGATGATGACGAGACCGGCGGCGATGAAGAGCAGGTTGAGCGGCAGCTGTGAGCGGTCGGCATCGTCCCCGTTCAACAGGATGTGGGGCACCTGAGCGAGGAGAATCAGGATGGCGAGCGCGTTCACGAAGCCGACCATCACCGTGCGGGGCACGAACCGCATCAGCCCGCCGACGCCGAGGTGGCCGAGGCCGATCTGGATGATGCCGGCGAGCACCGTCGCAGCGAAGAGGTAGGCGACGCCGTACTCCTCCACGAGGGGCACCAGGACCAGCGCCATCGCGCCGGTGGCGGCGGAGATCATCCCGGAACGCCCGCCGGCGATCGAGATGATGATCGCGATCGAGAACGAGGCGTAGAGCCCGACCTTGGGATCGACACCGGCGATGATCGAGAACGAGATCGCCTCGGGGATCAGGGCGAGCGCCACGACGAGGCCCGACAGCAGATCGGCTCGGGGGTTGCTCAGCCAGGACTCACGAAGACGCGACACGCGCGTGAGCGAGGGGGATTCGGGGGATGGCATCGACGACCTTTTCAGCGGAGGGACAGCGGCGACGCTCGCCGCTCAGCACGCTCGAACGCTCGGTCGTCGGTGCCTCACTCAGAGTATTCGGTCGCCTGGGGACCTCGATGAGATCCAGACGCCAAATGCGTCACACCTCGGCCGCCACTCGCCTTCAGGTCCACGCCTTGGCGGGGTCCTCGATCTCGACGACCTCGTTGTCCTCGGTGAAGGCGACGAAGCGATCGAAGCCGCGGAGGAACCAGCGGTCGTGGGTCACGCACATGACCGTGCCCTCGAAGACCTCGAGCCCGGCTTCGAGCGCCTCGGCCGAGGCGACGTCGAGGTTGTCGGTCGGCTCGTCGAGCAGCAGCAGGTTTGCGCCGTCGATCTCCAGCAACAGGATCTGCAGCCGGGCCTGTTGCCCGCCCGACAGCGTCTCGAACGGCTGCTCGGCCTGGTTCTGGAGCTCGTAGCGCCGCAGCCTCGACATCGCCTGTCCCCGGTCGAGATAACGCGTGCCGAGGATCTCCAGGGCGGTGAGCCCGACGAGCTCGGGATGGTCATGCGTCTGGTTGAAGTGGCCGGCGACGACCCGAGCGCCCAGCCGCCAGCTGCCCTCGTGACCGACCTCGCCACCGCCGAGCAGCCGCAGGAAGTGCGACTTCCCGGTGCCGTTTCGACCGACGACGGCGACCCGTTCTCCGAACCACACCTCGAGGTCGAACGGGAACGTCAGGTCGGAGAGCTCGAGATCCTCGACGATCACGACCCGCTTGCCGGTGCGGCCGCCCTCGAGCCGCATGTCGATGTGCTGCTCTTTGGCCGCCTCGGGCGGAGGTCCCTGCTCGTCGAACTGCCGGAGCTTCGTCTCCGCCGCCCGCGCCTGGCGACCGAGCTTGCTGGAATCGACCTCGGAGGCTCGCTGCTTGCGCTCCTTCATGTGGGCGACGAGGCGCTTGCGCTCCTCGGACCAACGCCGCTGTTCCTCGTTGATCACCTCGATGCGGTGCTCACGCGCCTCGCGCCACGTTCGGAACGAGTCGCCGTGGGTCCAGGCACCCTTCGCCTCGAGCGTCACCACCTTGTGGGACGTGTCGGCCAGCAGCTCGCGGTCGTGGCTCACGTAGAGGATGGTCTTCGGTGACTCGTTGATCCGCTCGGTCAGCCACTCCTTGCCGGGTACGTCGAGGAAGTTGTCGGGCTCGTCGAGCAGCAACACGTCGTCTTCGCCTCGCAGCAGCAGTTCGAGGGCCAGACGCTTCTGTTCGCCGCCGGAGAAGGTCGACATCGGGCGGTTCTCGATGTCGGGCCACGCCAAGCCGACGACCCGATGCGCGCACTCCTGCCAGACCACCTCGAGGTCATAGCCGCCGGCGCTCTCCCAGCGTTCGAGGGCGGCGGCGTACTTCATCCCGTCGTCGTCGCCGGCCGCGAGCCTCGCCTCGGCCCGGGCGAGTCGATCGGCGGCCTCGCGAATCGGAGGGGAGGCCAGCGACAGGTACAGACCGCGCACGGTCGTCGAGTCGTCCAGCGCCCCGACGAGCTGGGTCATCACGCCGAGCGACCCGTCGATCGAGACGGTGCCTTCGCGGGCCTTCTCGGTGCCGGCGAGGATCTTCATGACGGTCGTCTTGCCCGCACCGTTCGCGCCGACCAGCGCGACGTGTTCGCCGTCCCCGACGCGGAACGACACGTCGTCGAGGATCGACTGTCCGCCCGGCACCGACCACCCGACATGGCTGACCTGGATGGCGCCCATGCCCGCACCGTACCCGGGCCTAGGGTGACGCCCATGGCGATTCCCGGCGAGTGGACCGTGCACGGCGAGCGATCGATCTACGACTCGGCGTGGATGTCGATGCGGATGGTCGATGTCGAGACCCCCTCGGGCAGTCGCTTCGAACACCACGTCGTCCGGATGCCCTTCGACGCGGCCGGCACCCTCGTGGTGGTCGACGGATCCGTCCTGTTGATCTGGCGACATCGCTTCATCAGCGACACGTGGGGCTGGGAGATCCCCGCCGGCCGTCTCGAGGCGGGGGAGAGCGTCGCCGAGGCCGCGGCGCGCGAGTGCCTGGAGGAGACCGGCTGGCGTCCCGGGCCCACGTCGCCGCTGCTGTCGTGGCATCCGAGCAACGGATCGGTCGACCTGGCGTTCCACGTCGAGCGGGCGACCAGTGCCGAACACGTCGGCGCGCCGACCGATCCCGACGAAGCGGCCCGCATCGAGTGGGTGCCCCTCGCCGACATCCCCGCCCTGGTGCGCGACAACGAGATCGGCGACGGCCTCTCGGTCACCGCGCTTCTGGCCGAGCTCGCCGGGGTGTGACCTGACCTCCGAAAGTGGTCGGCCGTGGGCCACAATGGACGTATGCCGATGCGTCAGGATTGCAAGTACTTCGAATCCCGCAGCTACGCGAACGGTGACACCGTCCGGAAGTGCGACCTCGACCTCGCGCCCGAAGCGCCCTGGCGTTGCCCGGCCGACTGCCCGAAGTACACCCGTCGCATGGCCGACGTGAACTGGAGTTACGGCACCCTGGTGACCCCGGCGACCCCGGACGAGCCCGAGAGCCTCGGCGAGGACGACTCGATCGCCGCCCTCCTGGATGCGGCCGAGGACATCATCAACGCCGCGGTGCCGGGCACCGTCTCCGACCTCGAGGAGGAGCGCCGCAAGCGCGACAGCAAGGGTCTCAAACGCTTCAAGCGCAACAAGGGCGGGGCCGACGCCGGCCCCGGTGGCTCCTACCGCCAACCGCCGGCCGCACCCCCGAAGGGGTCGGGGAAGAAGGGCAAGAAGCCCAAGAAGCAGAAGGGCGACGGGCTCGGCGAACGCTTCCGCCGCCGGTACCGCGAGGGCCGCTGAGCGGCGCGAGGCCGTCGGCCCGACCGTCGGGTAGTTAGCACTATCGGGATAGGATTAATCCCGATGTCCGCAGCATTTTCCCCCACGGCCGCCGCCGAACTCGGCGGCCCCGACTGGCTCGTCGCTCGCCGTCGCGCCGCCGCCGAGGCGTTCGCCGCCGCCGAGCGGCCCGACGACTCCGCCGAGGAGTGGCGCTACAGCCTGATCGGCGAGTTCGACCTCGACCGCTACGCCCCGTCGATCGTGTTCGGCGATGCGCCGATGCCTCGGCTCGACGTCGAGCCCGCTGCGCTGATCCGTTGCGTCAACGGTCGCGTGATGTTCGTCGACGTCGATCAGGAACTGATCGACCAGGGTGTGCACATCGGCCCGCTGGCCGAGGACGAGAACGGTGAGGCCCGCCTCGGCTCGGTCGCGGAGGACGCGTCGGACTACTTCACGCTCCTCAACGACGCCTTCATGGACTGGCCGCTGCTGATCGACGTGCCCCGCGGGGTCGTCGTCGACCGGCCGATCGTGGTCACCCATCACGCCGCCGGCGACGGCGGTGCGGCGTTCCCCAGACTCGTCGTCCGGGTGGGCGAGAACGCCCAGGCCGACGTCATGGATCTCCACACCTCCGAGAGCGGCGACCAGATCCTGGTGTGCCCGGTGGTCGAACTCGACGTCGAGGCCGCCGGCCGCCTCGGCTACCTCAAGGTCCAGGAGCAGGGTGAGCACACCTGGCAGTTCGGCAGTGTGCTCGCACGCGCCGAGCGCGACGCGACCATCTCCGCCGCCACCGCTGCGTTCGGTGGCGCCTACGCCCGGACTCGGGCCGACACCCGGCTCGTGGGGCGGGGCGCCCACGGCGACCTGATGGCGATCTACTTCGGCGAGGCCGAGCAGACCCTCGACTTCCGGACCTACCAGGACCACGTCGCCCCCGACACGACCTCGAACCTGCTCTACAAGGGTGTGGTCGCCGGCTCGTCGCGCAGCGTGTACACCGGACTCATCCGCGTCCGACCCGACGCCCGCGGGACCAACGCCTTCCAGACCAACCGCAACCTGAAGCTCAGCGACGACGCGTGGGCGGAGTCGGTGCCGAATCTCGAGATCGAGAACAACGACGTCAAGTGCAGTCACGCCTCGACGGTCAGCCCGGTGGACGAGGACCAGCGCTTCTACCTCGAAGCCCGTGGTGTCCCGACCCCGGAGGCGGAGCGTCTGATCGTGGCAGGGTTCCTCGGTGAAGTCCTCGAAGGGGTCCCGGTGCCGTCGGCCGTCCCGGCCCTGAAGTCGGCGATCGCCGCCAAGCTCGCTCGTCAGCGTGAGCTGGAGAACGCCGACGCCGACGACGACACCGACTCCGAGCTGGAGACGGTGTGACGGCCTACACCCTGTTCGAGCTCGATCGGCTCGCACCGGAGGAGGCGCTGAAGGTCACCATCGACGGCCGCGAGATCGCGCTGGTGCGGATCGACGACGACGTCTACGCCATCGGCGACACCTGCAGCCACCAGGACGTCTCGCTGTCGGAAGGCTTCGTCGAAGCCGACGACTGCGCGATCGAGTGCCCGAAGCACGGTGCGCTGTTCGATCTCCGCACCGGCGACGCGCTGTCGTTGCCCGCCACCCGCCCCATCCCCACCTACGACGTCGCCGTGGTCGACGGCGACGTCGTCTTGACCCTCGCAGCAGTCGAGGAGGACGCATGAGCACACTCATCATCGAAGGCCTGCGGGCCGCCGTCGACGGCCAGGAGATCCTCACGGGCGTGAATCTCGAGGTCCCCGCCGGAGAGGTCCATGCGGTCATGGGTCCGAACGGCTCCGGCAAGTCGACCCTGTCCCACGTCATCGCCGGCCGTCCCGGCTACGAGGTGCTCGGCGGCTCGGTGCGGATCGACGACGTCGAGCTGCTCGACAAGCCGACCTGGCAGCGGGCCGAGGCCGGCCTCTTCCTCGCCATGCAGTACCCGACCGAGGTACCCGGCGTCGCCCTGCGCGACCTCCTCACCGCATCGGTCCGCACCCCGTCGGATCCCGCCGAGGTCGGCGACCGGATGCGGGTGGAGGCCGAGCGCATCGGCTTCGGTGCCCAGTTCCTCGAACGGCCACTCAACGTCGATCTCTCCGGCGGCGAGAAGAAGCGCAACGAGACCCTGCAGCTCGGCGTGCTGCGACCGACCTTCGCCATCCTCGACGAGCTCGACTCGGGCCTCGACGTCGACGCCTTGCGGATCGTCAGCCAGCGCATCGAGGAGTCGACCACCGAGGACGGTCTCGGCGTGCTCGCCATCACCCACTACAGCCGGCTGTTCGAGCAGCTGAAGCCCGACACGGTGCACGTGTTCGCCGACGGTCGGATTCAGGAGTCCGGGGGGCCGAGCCTCGCCGCCGAGCTCGAGGAGACGGGCTACGAGCGGTGGGTCACGGCGCCCGCCGCGTCGCCGTCGGGTGCCGGTCTGCCCGACGACCCCTTCGCCGACCCGCTCGCCTGAGCCGGCCGTCTCCGCTCAGGCGGCCACCCGACCGATCGCAGCCCGACTGACGTCGGACACGGCGGACCGGATCGCCTGGATCGCCGGGCGGCGTGCGCTCGCGGAACGGAACGCCAACTCGATCACCCGCAGGACGGGGGTCTCGAGATCGAGGATCCGCACGCCGGGTGGCACGTGCACGAGGCCGAGGTCGGGAACGAGCCCGATGCCCTGGCCGGCTGCGACGAGGCGAAGCGTCGTCGGATAGTCGTCGAGTTGGTGGACCACGTCGGGTTCGAACCCGGCGGCCCGGCAGGCGGCGGCGACACATCGACCGCAGCTGAGGTGCAGCGGCGACGCGATGAAGCGCTCGTTCGCCAGCTCGCTGAGCGCGACCGATGCGGTCAACGGGTGATCGTCGGGGACCACCGCGTGGAAGTGGTCGTTCACGACCAGCTCGCGTTCGATGCCCGGACGCTTCGCGGCGGGGGCGTGCGGGTAGTCGATCGAGAAGGCGACGTCGATCTCGCCGCTGGCGACCGCGTCGATCGCGGCGTCGGGGTCGGTCTCGCGGGTGCGGACGGTCAGATCGGGATGGGTGCTCGAGAGGCGGTCGAGGAGATCGGGGAGCAGGGTCGACGCCACCGACTCGTACACCGACATCTCGACCGTGCCGCGGGCCTCGCCGTCGACCGACTCGAGCGCGGCCTGGGCCGCCTCCATGCCGGCGAGGAGCTCGTCGGCGTGTCGGACCAGCTCGCGGCCGGCGTCGGTCAGGCGTACGCCGCGACCCACACGTTCGAGCACGGCGACCCCGGTGCCGCGCTCGAGGGCCGCCAGCTGTTGAGAGATCGCGGAGGGGGTGTAGCCCAGTGCGTCGGCCGCGGCGGCGATCGTTCCCCGCTGCGAAACCTCACGGAGCATGCGGAGCTGTTGCACGCTGAAGTCCATGCACCGATGGTAGTCGAAGCAGTAGGAGAACTGAAAGGTATCGCGCAGAAACCATCGCTTTTCTTAATGGTTTGGATTCGGCACGATGAGGTCGATCCCCCTCATCGAGACAGGACGACACCATGAACTTCGACGTGCACTGCCATCACTGCGACCAGCGCTACCTCCTCCAATCGAGTGCGCTGGGGTCGATCCACAACACCTCCGACGGCCCGATCGCCTACGCCACCTGCCCGAAGGGGCACCGGCTGGTGCGCCGGTTCCGCGCCGCGGGCGATGTCCGCACCGCCACGCTCATGCGATAGTGGGTTCATGCCCGGGACCCTCCTCACCGACCCTGAGATCGACGCCCTCCTCGACGCCCATCCCGGTTGGGGTCGAGATGGCGACCGGTTGACCCGGTCCTACCGTTTCGGCTCGTTCGTCGAGGCGTTCGGCTTCATGACCCAGGTCGCGCTCGTCGCCGAGAAGCTTTTCCACCACCCCGAGTGGAGCAATGTCTACGCCACGGTGGAGATCGCGATCACCGACCACGACGCCGGCGGCATCTCGAGCAACGATCGGCTCTTCATCGAGCGGGTCGATGCCCTCGGCTGATGCCGTCGTCTCAGGTGGTCGGCGCCTCGCCCGAGATCTCTTCGGCGATGGGGCCATCCATCATCCGCCAGATCGGGATGTTGAGCGCCGCTGGGATCGCATAGAGGAACAGCTGCGCTACCAGGGCGACGATCTGACCGAGCACGGGGATCACCTGCAAGAAGCCGGCGACGAAGTTCGCCCCGACGAAGAGCAGGTTGACCAGGAAGACGGGCCAGGCCACCGCGCTCCACCCCTTCACCCGGATCAGACCGATGATGGTCCGGAACGGCGGATCGCTCGGACGGCCGAGGACGAGCGACGTCGTCGCCATCCACACGTAGGGGTAGCCGAACACCACGAGTGCGATGAGGCCCGGGATGATGAGCAGGAACAGCACGGGCAGCAGCGTGCCGAGGAAGATCACGAAGCCGACGAACCCGAGCAGCAGCGCATAGACCAGCATCCAGAGCAGATAGATGCCGATCCAGCGGGGCAGACGCCGGAAGGCGAGACCGAAGGACTCGCCGAGTGTGAACGGCCGCTGGAGCGCGGCGGTGGCGAGGTGGATCTGGATCACGCCGAGGAAGAAGCCCTGGGCGATGAACCACAGGATCGCACTGAGTCCGACGGTCACCCAGAAGCCGGTCGACGGGTTGAACTCGATCGATTCGATGAACGCCTCGTCCGAGGCGTTGTTGGCCGGATCGAACCCGGGCTCCGAAACCCGTTCCACGATCTCGAAGAAGCCCGGATCCAGGGCTGAGGAGCCCTGGATCGCCAACGTCACGAGCGCTGCGATCGTCGCGACGACGGCGGCGACACCGACGAGCAGAACCGGCAACCAATTCTGGACGATCAGGTTCCAGCCCTCCGACACCATCGAGCCCGCCTCGCTCGACGGGGCGGGTGGCGGCTTCTTCGGCGCCCGATGATCGGACCAGTCGGTACCGTCCCAGTAGCGGTACTGGTCGGGGTGTTCGGGGTCGTCGTACCAGCCGGCGGGGACGTCGGTCATGGGCCGTGAGCGTAGTGGCCCCTACCCTGGGCCGGTGGCCATCGAGCGCTTCGAAGAGTTCGTCGATCCCGTCGACGGCACCCGATGGTCCGTCGATGTCGGGTTCCTCGGATCTCGGTGGACATGCATCTGGGGCGACGGCTGCCAGGGGATCCTCGAGGAGTCCACCGAACACCTCGGTCATGGCTGCTGCTCGGTCGGGACCGAACTGCTCGACGAGGAAGAGGCGATGCTGCTGTCGGCGCTCGCCGCCACCCTCGACGACGACGTCTGGCAGTTCCGTCCCTGGGCCGACCGGCACGGCATCTACGAGGACGACACGCGACAGCGAACGATCACCGTCGACGGTGCCTGCGTGTTCCTCAACCGGCCTGGGTTCACCGCCGGTGCCGGATGCGCGCTGCACCTTCAGGCCGTCCGAGACGGCGACCGGCCGATCGACGTGAAGCCGTCGGTGTGTTGGCAGCTGCCGTTGATCACCCGGCACCGCGGTGACGGCACCGCCATCCTGCGTCGGTGGGGTCGCACCGATCGCGGCGACGACGGCGCCGCGATGCACTGGTGCTGCACCGAGGGAGACAACGCCCAGGTCGGCACGGAGCCGACGGCGGAGTTCCTCGCCGACGAACTGCAGGCACTGGTCGGGCCCGAGGTCGCAGTGATGATCCGTCAGGCGGTCGCCGACGACTGATCGGTGCGGTCGGCCCCGAGGTCGACGACGTCGCCCAGCACGATCGGGCCACCGGCGATCACCCGGCAGATCACACCGGCACGGCGTCGCATCGCCGTGCGGGCACCGTCGCCGAGGTTGTCGTCGAGCAGCTTGCACGGCGCGGCGTCGCGCACGACCTCGAGTTCGACGGGCCCCACCGACCACCGATGGCCCGGGGTGCGGGGGACCCGGCCGGCGCTGATCGTGATGTTGCGCCGGGTGAGGAGCGGGTCGAGCGGCGCACCGAACGCCGCCTCGGCCTCGGCGAGTTCCTCGAGCGACTGCACGCTGACCTGCCGGTGACGCGATCCGTGGTAGCGGTCGCCGACGATCCCCGCGCCGGCCTCGACCTCGAGGCGCTCGACCGCTCGCATCTCGAGCCGGGTCGCCTTGGCGATCTGGAGACCGGTGACCGTGATGGTCACGGTGTCAGGACTCGATCGGCGCGGCCTCGTCGAGGGCCTGGGCCAGGGTGTTCCAGCTGAGGGTCGCACACTTGATGCGGACCGGGAACTTCACCACGCCCTTCAGCGCTTCGAGATCGCCGAGCTTGATGTCGCCCGCGTCGTCGACGTCGGCCGTGATGCCCATCTCGGACTCGGATCCGTCGCCGCCGAGTTCGCCCTCGTGGATGCTCATCAGTCCCTTGAAGGCGCTGATGAACTGCCGGGCCTCCTTGACCGTCTTGCCCTTGATCGCCGCCGACATCATCGAGGCCGAGGCCTGGCTGATCGAACAGCCCTGACCGCCGATCGCGACGTCGGTGATGATGTTGTCGTCGTCGACGTCGATGTAGACGATCACCTCGTCGCCACAGAGCGGGTTGAACCCCTCGGTCCGGGTGGCGGGAGGCGTTTCGAGCTCGCCCTGGTTCCGGGGGGAGCGGTAGTGGTCGAGGATGACTTCGCGGTAGAGGTCGTCGAGTCCGGGCATCGTCAGAATCCTACGAGGGTGGGCCTAGAAGGCGAAGATGTCGCTCGACGCCTCCAGGGCGTCGGCGAGGGCGTCGACATCGGACTCGTCGTTGTAGACGTAGAGCGACGCGCGGCTCGTGGCGGGCACCTTCATCGTCTGCAGCAGCGGCTTGGCGCAGTGGTGGCCGGCCCGGACACAGACGCCTGCCTGGTAGGACCTGGGCGATGTCGTGGGGATGGACCCGCATGTCGGGTTCGCCGTAGACGAACGACAGCACTCCGCCCCGCTCGGCTGGTTCGGAGGGGCCGTGGATCTCGATCTTGTCGCCGTAGCGCTCGGTCAGGGTGCGCAGCGCATAGGCGGTCAGCTCGATCTCGTGCTGGCGGACGTTGTCCATCCCGATCTCGGAGAGGTAGTCGACGGCGGCACCGAGCCCGACGGCCTCGGCGACCATCGGGGTGCCGGCCTCGAACTTCCAGGGGATCTCGGTGGTCGTGAACCCCTCCTTGGTGACGTTGAGGATCATCTCCCCGCCGCCGAGGAACGGTGGCATCGCCTCGAGCAGTTTGGCCCGGGCCCACAGCACGCCGATCCCCATCGGACCGAGCATCTTGTGCCCGGTGAAGATGAGGAAATCGGCGCCCATCGCCTGCACGTCGGTGGGGACGTGCGGCACGTACTGGCTGCCGTCGACGGCCACCAGGGCGCCCGCCGCGTGGGCCGCCTCGGCGAGTCGGGGGATGTCGTTGAGCGTGCCCAGCACGTTCGACATTGCGGTGACCGACAACAGCTTGGCGCCGTCGAGCAGGGTGTCGAGGTCGGTGAGGTCGAGGTGGCCGTCGTCGCCGACGGGGATCCAGCGAAGCTCGAATCCCTTCTCGGCCGACAGCATGTGCCACGGGACGATGTTGGCGTGATGCTCCATCTCCGAGATGACGACGGCGTCGCCGGGCCCCAGGTTGGCGGCGCCCCACGAGCGGGCGAGCAGGTTGAACGCCTCGGTGGCGTTCTTGGTGAAGACGACTTCGTTGGTGGCCGGTGCGTTGATGAAGCGGGCGACCTTGACCCGCGCCCCCTCGAGGGCGTCGGTGGCTCGGACGGCCAGGTCGTAGCTGCCGCGATGCACGTTGGCGTTGGTCGTCTCGTAGTAGTGGTTCATCGCGTCGATGACCGCCTGGGGCTTCTGCGAGGTGTTACCCGAGTCGAGGTAGATCAGCGGCTTGTCGTGGACCTGCTGCTGCAGGACCGGGAAGTCCTGCTTGATGTCGGCCGGGATGCCACTCACGAGCCGACCCCGAACCGGACGTAGCCGTCGCGCTCGAGTTCCTCCGCCAGCTCCATGCCGCCGGACTCGACCACCGCGCCGTCCACGATGATGTGCACCGTGTCGGGCTGCAGCTGGTCCAGCAGGCGCTGATAGTGCGTGATCACGAGTGCACCCATCTGTTGCCGGTCCTTGCGGACCTCCTGGATACCGCTGGCGACGACCCGCAGCGCATCGATGTCGAGCCCGGAGTCGGTCTCGTCCATGATCGCCATCTCCGGCTCGAGGATCGCCATCTGGAGGATCTCGTTGCGCTTCTTCTCGCCACCGGAGAAGCCCTCGTTGAGATAGCGCTCCCCGAAGGACGGGTCCATTTCGAGGCGCTCCATCCACTCCATGATCGCCAGGCGCAGCTCCAGCACGGAGAGGTCGATGCCTTTGCGGGCCGAGAGCGCCTGGCGCAAGAAGTTGATCACCGAGACGCCGGGGATCTCCTGGGGGTACTGGAA
>JBCCWI010000126.1:0-11874 GCA_039193795.1 Actinomycetota bacterium
GACGGGAGGTCCTGTAGATCAGTTTGGAGTGATCGCCACCCTGTCAAGGTGGAGGCCGCGGGTTCAAATCCCGTCAGGACCGCACATGCGACCCGCTTCGGGGAACGCACCGAGAGGTCGGGTAGCTCAGTTGGCAGAGCGACCGCCTGAAAAGCGGTAGGTCACCGGATCGACGCCGGTCCCGACCACCATTCGAACATCACCCCGGCCCCACGGCCGGGGTGATGTGGTTTTCGCACCGCGGATCGGCGCCGGTCAGAACGCGGCGGCGGTGTGCCACCCCGCATGGATCGCGCCTTCGAGGTAGCCGATCCCGTCGGCGTCGCCGATCACGATCGGGTCGAGGCCGGCCGCGCGGAACGCGTCGGCGACGGAGCGGTCGCCGTCGACCAGGGTGGCGATCACCACCGTGTCGGCCGCGGCGGTGGCCGAACCGTCGTCGGTCGTCCACCGCACGACGTCGGCCTCGATCTCGACGTCGCGCACGCCGGTGTGGAGCGACGCACCGTGGGTCCGGAGATCGCCGAGCACACGCCACCGTCGGGGGTGCGCCATCTCGAGCGCCAGCTTGTCGCCCTCCTCCAGCACCGTGACCTCCCGGCCGCGGTCGATCAGGAACTCGGCGAGCTCGGCTCCGACGAGGCCGCCGCCGATGATGACCGCCCGCTTCCCCACCGGCATGTACCGCTCGCTCAACCGGGCGACCTGGCCCGGGTCGGCCAGCACGCCGATGCGGCGGCCGACGGCGATCGCGGTCCGCACCGGCAGTGGGACCTTCTTCGCGGCCGAACCGTCCCCCGACCCGGTGAGCAGGTCGCGGAGGTCGTCGCCGTCGAAGACGTGGCGGCGATCCGCGCCCGGGAGGGTCGATCGGCTCCGGGCCGAACCGGTCGCCACGACCACCCGATCCGGCGCGAGTGCCGCGACCCGATCCGCGGTCGCCTCCTCCCCGGTTCGGATGTCGACGTCGAGCCGGTCCATCTCGTGTTCGTACCAGCGCAACAGACGCAGGTTCGGTTCGTAGAGCAGCGCGGCGAACCGCAGGGCGCCGCCGATGTGGTCGCCGCGCTCGATGACGGTCACGTGATGCCCGCGCAGGCTGGCGACCCGTGCGACCTCGAGACCGGCCGGGCCGCCGCCGACGACCACGATCCGTTTCGGGTCGGGCGCCGCGGTCCGCTCGACGTCCGCCAGCTCGGCCTCGCGTCCGAGGACTGGATTGACCGCACACTTCACCTTGCGGTCGAAGAACGGTTGGGCGACACACACGTAGCAGTTGATGCACGGACGGATCTCCTCGACCCGTTCGTCGGCCACCTTCGCCGCCGTCGCCGGGTCGGCCAGGAGCTGGCGGCCCATGGCGACGAGATCGGCCTTGCGATGGGCGATCATCTCGTCGCCGACCGCAGGGCGGATCCGCCCCACCCCGATCACCGGCACGGCGAGTTCGCGGGTCAGCTTGCCCGACAGGGCTGCGTGCTTGGCCTCGCGGTCGGGCAGGGTGCCGTCGGTGAACGCCTGCCCGGAAGTCATGTCGCCGTAGGCCGAGAGGTGAATCGCATCGGCGCCGGCCGCGACGGCGAGGCGGGCGGTCTGCTGGCACTCGTCGAAGGTGATGCCGTCGGGGGTGCGGTACTCGAGCGCGTCGAGTCGGGTCCAGACCGGGAAGTCGGCGCCGGCGCGCGCCTTCGCCTCGGCGATGGCCTCGCACAGGAACCGGGCGCGGTTCTCGATCGGGCCGCCGTACTCGTCGGTGCGGTGATTCCACTGCGCCGACAGGAACCCCGAGAACAGGTAACCGTGCGCACCGTGGATCTCGACGGCGTCGAAGCCGGCGTCGCGGGCCCGCCCGACCGCGTCGCCCAGCTGCTCGGTGATGGCGGCGATGTCGTCGGTCGTCATCGGGTGGTACTGCGGTTTGGACTCCGCCCCGCCCGACGCGGCGGCCATCGCCATCAGCTCGTCGATGGAGAGGTCGTGGATCATGTCGAGCGATCCCGGCCACTGCGGGATCGACGGCACCATCACCGGGTCACCGTTGGCGACGTCGACCCGGCTGATCTTGCCATGGTGCACCAGCTGGATCGCGATCTTGGCGCCGTGGGCGTGCACCGCGTCGGTGAGTCGGCGCAGCGCGGGCACGTAGCGATCGTCGGACACGGCGAGCTGGTGCACGGAGTTGGCGCCGTGGGGGTAGGCGAAGGCCGCGACCTCGGTGATCAACAGTCCGGCCCCGCCGCGCGCCCGCTCCTCGTAGTAGGCGACGACCTCGTCGTTGGCCATGCCGTCGGCGCCGACGATCTCCACCCCCATGGGCGCCATGACGACGCGGTTGGCGAGCGTCATGGTGCCGATCTGGACGGGCGCCAGGAGGTGGTCGTACATCGGCGGCGACCGTAGCCAACCGCAGCGATCGGCGACGAACGGAACCCGGCGAGGCGACAGGGTCCGGAGCGGGCGACCGACCCCGGCGACGACCGAGCCGAGTGCTCGACCCGGCTGGGGTGCGCTCGGGTCAGCCGCGCACGACGCCGTCGACGACGGCGGCGTTGGCGACGGCGCTCGCGACGGCGGGGGCGACGGTGCGGTCGAAGACCGAAGGCACGACGAAGTCGCGGCTCAGCTCGTCGTCGGACACCGTGCCGGCGATGGCATGGGCGGCGGCGACCTTCATCGACTCGGTGATGCCGGTCGCGCCGACGTCGAAGGCGCCACGGAAGATGCCGGGGAAGGCGAGGACGTTGTTGATCTGGTTGGGGAAGTCGCTGCGCCCCGTCGCCATGACCGCAGCGAGTCCGTCTGCCGTCTCGGGCCGGATCTCCGGGTCGGGGTTGGCCATGGCGAACACGATCGGATCGGTGGCCATGTTGCGCAGGTCGGCCGCATCGAGCAGATCGGGGGCGGACACGCCGACGAAGATGTCGGCGCCCTTGATGACGTCGTGGAGGGTCCCGGCCTCGCGCGCCGGGTTGGTGTGCTCGGCGAACCACTCCTTGGCGAAGTTCAGCCGATCGCGGCCGGAGTAGATGGCACCGGTCGAGTCGACCCCGATCAGCTCTCCGTATCCGGCGTCGCGGAGGATCTTGCCGATGGCGAGGCCGGCGGCCCCCATCCCCGAGATCACGACGCGGCAGTTCTCGGGCGCCTTGTCGACGAGTTTCAGCGCATTGGTCAGGCCGGCGAGGGTCACCACGGCGGTGCCGTGCTGGTCGTCGTGGAACACCGGGATGTCGAGGCGTTCCTTGAGCGTGTCCTCGATGGTGAAACACGCCGGTGCGGCGATGTCCTCGAGGTTGATGCCGCCGAAGGTCGGCGCCAGGCGCTCGACGGTCTCGATGATCTCCTCGGGGTCCTTCGTATCGAGGCAGATCGGGAACCCGTCGACCCCGGCGAACTCCTTGAACAGGAGCGCCTTGCCCTCCATCACCGGCATGGCCGCCTCCGGGCCGATGTCGCCGAGACCGAGGACCGCGGTGCCGTCGCTCACGATCGCGACGGTGTTCTTCTTGATCGTGTACTCGTGGGCCTTGGCGACGTCGTCGTGGATCGCCAGGCAGACACGGGCGACGCCCGGGGTGTACGCCATCGCCAGATCGTGGGCGTCGGCGACACCGCACAGGGGGAGCACCTCGATCTTGCCGCCCTCGTGGATCCGGAACGTGCGATCCCACCACTCGACGACCGTGACGCCGGGCAGCGCGTCGACGACCTCGACGATCCGACGGCTGTGCGCTTCGTCGCGGGCGTGCACGTCGACGATCCGCGAGACGCTCGGGCCTTTCGCCTCGAAGCCGGTGGCACCGGCGATGTTGCCGCCCGCCTCGCCGACGGCGACGGCGAACCGGCCGAGGGTGCCGGGGACGTTGTCGAGGACGATCTTCAGCCCGATCGAATAGGCGGCCGTTGGCACGAGACTCATGGGCCGCGACGCTACCGGCCCCGATCGCCGAAGCGCCTGCCCGGCGGCGCGTCTTCCGCCGTCACGCCGTAAATCACCGAACGTCGTTTGTGACAATGGACGCTGGCATCGGTGGATAATGAACCGGTACCGTCGTGGGCATGGCTCCCCGCCCCGGACAGATGACCGACGAGCACAAGGCGGCCCTCGCCGAAGGCCGAGCCCAGGGTCGCGCCGTGCGTGCGTACCTCGAAGCACTCGAGGCCCACAAGCCGAAACGAGGTCGCAAGCGGTCGCCGGAATCGATGCGTTCGCGCCTCGAGGTCATCGATGCCACCATCGACGACGCCGACCCGATGGCGCGCTTGCAGATGGTGCAGGAACGCATGGATCTGATCGCTGCGCTCGACGCGGCCGAGCAGACGGTCGACCTCACCGCCCTCGAGGACGGCTTCGCCGACGCGGCGAAGGCCTACGGCGCCCGCAAGGGCATCAGCTACGCCGCCTGGCGCGAGGTCGGGGTGCCGGCGAGTGTGCTGAAGCGGGCGGGGATCACCCGGGCCGACTGAGCCGGCTCAGACCCGGACTTCGGCGTCGGCGGCCGCCGCGTCGGGGAACTCGGCGAGGATCTTGCCGGCGCGGGCGACGACCCGTTCGACCTGGGCGACCGCGGTACCCGTGAAGTCCGCGGGGCGGGCGAGCAGTTCGTCGAGCCGGGCCTGGTCGAGGGGCAGCATCGGGTCGGCGACCAGCCGCTCGACCAACGTGGCTTGGGTGCCGCCGTCGCGGCGGTCGAGCGCGGCCGCGACCGCGTGCTCCTTGACGATCTCGTGCGCCGCCTCCCGACCCAGCCCGCCCTCGACCGCGGCGGTCAGGATGCGGGTCGTGGCGAGGAACGGCAGATCGCGTCGCAGCTCGGCCTCGACGACCGCGGGGAACACACCGAACTCGTCGAACACGCTCAGGGCGGTCTGGATGAGGCCGTCGGCGGCCATGAACGCGTCGGGGAGCATCACCCGCCGCACGACCGAGCAGCTGACGTCCCCCTCGTTCCACTGCCGGCCGGCGAGCCCGGCCGCCATCGTGAGGTGACCGTCGAGCACGAGCCGCAACCCGTTGACCCGCTCCGCGGAGCGGGCGTTCATCTTGTGGGGCATGGCCGACGAGCCGACCTGTCCCGGGCGGAACCCTTCGGTGGCCAACTCGTGGCCCGCCATCAAGCGCAGCGTCGTCGTCGCGCTGGCCGGGGCCGAGGTGGCCTGCACGAGGGCGGACACGACGTCGAGGTCGAGCGACCGCGGATACACCTGACCGACCGAGTCGAGCACGCGCGCGAAGCCGAGATGAGCGGCGACCGACGCTTCGAGCTCGTCGACCGCGTCGGCGCCGCCGAGCAGGTCGAGCTGGTCGAGTCGTGTCCCGACGGGACCCTTGAGGCCGCGCAACGGGTAGCGGTCGAGCAGATCGGTGACCCGTTCGAAGCCGAGCATCGTCTCCTCGGCGACATCGGCGAACCGCTTCCCCAGCGTGGTGGCCTGGGCGGCCACGTTGTGGGTGCGAGCCACCATCACCTGGCTGGCGTGGCGCTCGGCGAGAGACACGAACCGCGACAGGAGCGCCACCAGCCGATCACGGATCAGCTCGAGCGAGCGGCGCACCTGGAGCTGTTCGACGTTCTCGGTGAGATCGCGCGACGTCATGCCGCGGTGGATGTGCTCGCGGCCGGCGAGGGCGCAGAACTCGTCGATGCGGGCCTTCACGTCGTGGCGGGTGATCGCCTCCCGTTCGGCGATCGACGCGAGGTCGACGGTGTCCAGCACCGCCTCGTACGCGGCGATCGCGTCGTCGGGGATGTCGACCCCGAGCTGCTGTTGGGCCCGCATCACGGCCAGCCACAGCTCCCGCTCGAGCACGACCTTGCGCTCGGGGGACCAGATCGCGTTCATGGCGTCGCTGGCGTAGCGGGCCGAAAGCACGTTGTGCATCGGGTCGATCGTCATCTCGTCACCGTCCCATCCGTCTCAGGAGTCTTCAAGAACCCGGGTGTTCGTGCCGACGGGTACGGGAACCCTTTCGGAGGAACCGCACGATGTCCATGGAACTCACCGGCTTGTGCGTCGACCACTCGTTCGAGTCGGCGACCGCCATCTGCCGCCGTTGTGGTCAGGAATTCTGCGACAACTGCCTCGTCTTCCCCTTCGGCGAGAAGAAGCCGTTGTGCAAGGACTGCGCCATGATGATCGCCGGCGTGAAGAGCCAGGCGCGGCGACCGGAGATGGCCTCGCGTTTCGTGCGTCGACGGGCCAAGGAGTTCGCGAAGGCGGTCACCAGCGCGAGTGCCCCGATGCCCGAACCGGAGGTGCCGGCCATCGTCGACACCACCGAGGTCGATCCGGCCGAGGTGCCCGAGCCCGAGTTCGAGTACGCGCCCGCCGGTCATGTCGAACCGCCGACCCCGGACGCGAGCGCGCCACCGCCGCCTCCTCCGAGCCAGCCGGCCGAAGGCGTGGCGCCGGCGGTCGACTGGAACAACCCGTTCGGCTGAACGACGTCGCTCACGCGACCCGGTCGAGGAACTGCTCCCGACCCGGACCGACACCGACGAGACGGATCCCGCAGCCGATCTGCTGCTCCAGGAATGCGATGTAGTCCGCCGCGTTCGCGGGGAGATCGTCGGGGTTGGTGATCCCGCTGATGTCGCTTCCCCACCCGGGGAGCTCCTCGTAGATCGGCGTGGCCTTGTGCAGATCGGACTGATGGTACGGCAGGTGCTCGACCCGCTCCCCGTCGACGTCGTAGGCCACACACACCTTCAAGGTGTCGAGGGCGTCGAGGATGTCGAGCTTGGTCAAGGCGACCTCGGTGAGGGAGTTGATCCGCACGGCATGGCGCATCATCACGGCGTCGAACCAACCGGGCCGACGGCGGCGGCCGGTGTTCGTGCCGTACTCCCGACCGACGTCGACCAGGTGATCGCCGACGTCGTCGAACAACTCGGTCGGGAACGGACCCGAACCGACCCGGGTCACGTAGGCCTTGGCGATGCCGATGATGCGCTCGATGTCGCGCGGGCCGATGCCGGCGCCGGTGCAGGCACCGCCCGCCACCGGGTTCGACGAGGTGACGAAGGGATAGGTGCCGTGGTCGAGATCGAGGAAGGTCGCCTGCGCGCCTTCGAGCAGGATGTGCTGCCCGGCCTCCAACGCGTTGTGGACGATGCTGATAGCGTCGCCGATGTGGGGCATCACGCGGGGGGCGTACTCGTCGAGGTACTGCGTGGCCAGTTCGTCGGCGTCGACGGGGAGTCGGTTGAACACCTTGGTCAGGACCTGGTTGGTGTAGCCGAGTGCGACGTCGAGCTTTTGACGGAAGATCTTCGGATCGGTGAGATCCTGGACCCGGATGCCGACCCGCATCGACTTGTCGGCGTAGGCGGGACCGATCCCGCGCTTGGTCGTGCCGAGCTTGCCGTCGCCGAGGTGGCGCTCGTGCAAGGCGTCGAGCTCCTGGTGGTACGGCATGATCAGGTGGGCGTTGCCCGAGACCTTCAGCGTCGAACAGTCGACGCCGCGGCTCGTGAGCATGTCCATCTCGGCGAGCAACACCTTCGGATCGACGACCACGCCGTTGCCGATGACCGGCGTGATGTGGTCGTAGAGAACTCCACTCGGAATCAACTGGAGGGCGAAGCTCTCACCGTCGACCACCAGGGTGTGGCCCGCGTTGTGACCGCCCTGATACCGGACGACCAGCTCCATCTCCTTGGCGACGAGGTCGGTGAACTTGCCCTTCCCCTCGTCTCCCCATTGAGTACCGACGACGACGGTCGCTGGCACGGCGCACTCCTCTCGCGGGTTTGCGTTACCGCGAAAGGCTAACGGAACCGAAGGCCGTTCACCGGACGTTTGCCGTCGAGGTCCGGCCGGGACGCGCACGAGGGAGAGACCGAAGTCTCTCCCTCGAACAATCCAGGGTGCATTCGTACGTGCCCGCCGCCGTCAGGAGTCCAACCCTGATGGCGGAGCGGGCGCAGCTGGTTGACGGTTCAGCCGGTGAACGTGGGGGTCGCCGTGACCGGATCGGCCGGATCGGCGACTTCGACCGTGGGAAGGACCTCGGTGGGGACCGTGGTCGTGGTCGGGGCGACGGTCGTGGTCGACGGCGCCACCGTGGTGGTCGTGGTCTGGCCGACGACGGTGGTGGTCGTGGTCGGCGCCGTGGTCGTGGTCGTCGTCGTGGTGGTCGTCGTAGTGGCGACGACCGTGCTCAGACCGAAGCAGGAGGGCTGCACCGACTGAGCCGAGCCGAGACCGACGATGGCGGCGTCGCCGAGGTGGGCGTGCACGGCCCGCACCTGGGTGGCGTCGCGGTCGAGGACCACCGTGCCGACCGCATCGACGCGCTGCGCCTCGAGCACACCGTCGGCGAGATCGCTCGTGGCGCCGGTGGTCGCGATGACCGCACCGCCGGCGTCGAGGAACTGGAGCACGTACTGCTCGAAGGACTGGGTCGGGGTGAGGTCACGGTCGACGTAGCCGTCATAGGAGCCGAGCTGGACGTCGTACTCGCCGGCGGGGACCGAGACGGCGGTCGTGATACTGGTCGGGTACCAGCTGTTGCCGACGACGACGGTCGCCGTGGCGCCGGCGCCGAAGCCGCTGTTGGGCCACGCCGCGACCTGTGCGTCGCCATTGCAGCCGCCGGCCTGCGCCGAGGTGATCGTGGCGGGCAGGAGCAGGGGAGCCGACGAAATCGCGGCGATCGCCATGAGCTTGCGGGTTCGGGACTTCATGAAACCGACCTCGTCCGGGAGACAGTGGGGTACGGGCCGGTTTCGCTCTTGCTCTCCCCTGGATGAAGCGACCAATTGCGGTCCAGGGGGTCGGTGCATTCCCGTTGCAATTCAAAGGTAGCGATCCCGAATCCGCCGTTGCCATAGGCCGTTCGAACCCTCGTTCGACAGGACCGCCACCACCACTCTAGACGCGTATCCAGGGGTCGAAGCGAGCAACCACCACTGCGACGATGCTCATGAGCGCCACGAGCAGTCCGCTGAGGACCGCGGCGGTGCGGTCGGGCTCGCCTCGACAGTCGGCGATCGTGTCGAGGAGACGGTCCGGACCGGCATCGGCGGTGATACGTGCGCCGCCCGCGGACTCGACCGCCAGGCTGCCGGTCTGCTGGACCGCGACGTCGAATCGACCGACCGGCTCACCGTCGGCGTCGACCGCGACCGTCGCGGCACGATCGGTGCCGTTGCCGATCTCGACGACGCCGACGTCGGTGGCGCAGTCGAGCACGAGGCGGCTCTGGAAGCCGGAGCACGGGACCACCCCGCCGTCGTCGGACACGACCCACTGGTCGGCCACCCGCTGGGTCACCGCACAGTCGGCATCGCCCGGCGCCGCCTCGCACGCCCAGTCGTCGAGCGACTGGTCGAGCAGCACGTCGCCGAAGGCCGAGGTGACCCGAACGGACGGGGTGTCGTCGAGAGCGCGAACGAGCAGGGTCTCGGCCCCACCGGTCAGGGTCACGGTCTCGGCGTCGTCGCCCACGGCGACGACGGCCGTGCGGGGCTCGTCGCTGGCGTTGGTGATCCGGAGTTGGAGGTCGCCGCTCGGGCAGACGAGGGAGAGGCCGGGGTCGAGGTCGGTCTGGCTGCAGCCGTGCTCGATCTCGTCGCGGAGGATGTCGCGCCCGTCGTCGGAGATGATCCGTACCGGGACGGTCGCGCCGGCGATCTCGACCTCGTAGGTGGTTGCGGCCCCGCCGGCGAGTTCGTCGGACCCGAGCAGGGCGACCTGTTCGGCGAAGGCCCGCACGACGATGCTCTCGCCGCCCGCGTTCTCGACCAGGACGGCGACGGTGCCGGCGGCGCAGTCGACGGTCACCTCGGCGACCGGGTCGGCGGGGCCCAGGCAGTCGATCTCGATCTCGTCGGTGAGCACGGTGCCGTCGTCGGTGACGAGCACGACCTCGGTGACCGAACCCTCGGCGTCGCCGGGGAGCGGGAGGGTGACGGTGGTGGTGCTGGCGGCGGCGACCTCGGCGCCGACGGCGCTCGCACTCGGCGCGACGGCGAGGGTGACCCCGCCGTCGAGGTCGCCGACGTTGTCGACCACGGCCTCGATCGAAGCGTCGGCGCACTCGACGCGCAGCGCGAGTTCGGGCAAGAAGCCGAGCGGCGCCAGCACCGCAGCCGGCGGCGACGAGGTGGACGGGGCGGAACCGGGGGTGGATCCGCTGGTCGCGCCGCCGTTCGACGACCCCTCGTTGCCGGAGCCGGCGCCCGGCGCGGCGGGATCCTCCTCGGCGGGATCTTCGCCGGGGCTCGCCTCGAACGGGTCGGCTTCGGGGTCCTCACCCGGGTCGGGAACCTCGCAGGTGACCTCGAACTCACCGTCGAAGAGAACGACGCCGCTCGCCTCGATTACGACGAGACGGATCCCGGGCTCGGCCGGGATCACGACCGAGGTGGCGACGTCGATTGGGATCTGGACGGTGGTGACGACACCGTCGACGGTCACCGAACCGGTGGTCGAGCCACCCAGGTTCTGGAACTCCACGAAGATCGAGGACCCGGGCGTGCAGCGCTGGTCGAGCAGGATCTCGACGTCGACCGAGGGCGGCGGGGGCGGGGGTGGTGGCGGTGCGACCGCGGTCAGCGACACGCACGAGACACCGACACTGTTGTTGTCGGCGGTGTCGCTCAGCCGATGGGTGACGACCAGGGTGTCGATGTCGCCGACGAGTTCGATCTCGCCGCCGGTGGTGGTCGTCGCGTGATCATCGCCGTCGGGGAGATCCGGGGTCGGCCCGAACGACGCAGCCCCGAGACCGAGCACCACCTGCTCGGCGGGTTGGGTGCTGTCGGCGCGGCCGTCGTAGCCGTCGAAGGTCACCACGGTGAGGTCGTAGGTGCCGGCCGGAACGGTGCTCGGGAAGGCGACGGTGAGCGAGTGTGGGAGAGGGCTGTTGGTCCGACTGTCGACGCGCTGATCCACGACGACCACATGGTCGCCATCGCATCCGCCCGCGCCGGAGGCCGCCGCCCCCTCCGTCGACGCGAACAGGGCGAGCGGAGCCACCAGCAGGACGAATGACAGTCGTGCGCACAACCGTCGGATCACCGGACGCTCCCGTCGTTACCGGCCGATCGTAACCCTGTGGATAACTCTGCGGGGCGATAGGCAGCGCGATCACCACGCTCAGTGAATGACGAACTCCACGATGCCCGGATCGACCGCCACACTGTCCTCAGGGTTGTCCACAGGGCCGACGCCGTCGGACTCGCCGACGCGGACGTCGACGGTCACGGTGTCGCCCTCGAGGTAGCGGCCCTCCAGCACGGCGAGGGCCAGCTTGTCGCCGATCTCGCGCTGGATCAGCCGCTTGAGCGGTCGGGCGCCGAACGCCGGGTCGAACCCCTTCGCCGCGAGCGCCTGCTTGGCCTCGGCGGTGACCTCGAGCGCCAGGCGCCGGTCGGCCAGACGCTGGGCGAGACCCCGCAGCTGGATGTCGACGATCGACACGAGGTCGGTCTCCGACAGCGGTCGGAACCGCACGATGTCGTCGATGCGGTTGACGAACTCGGGGCGGAAGAAGTCGCCGGGCTCCCCCGGCAGGTTCGAGGTCATGATCAGCACCACATTGCTGAAGTCGACCGTGCGGCCCTGACCATCGGTGAGTCGACCATCGTCGAGCAACTGCAGCAAGGTGTTGAAGACGTCGGGGTGCGCCTTCTCGACCTCGTCGAGCAGCACGACCGAGTACGGCCGGCGGCGCACCGTCTCGGTGAGCTGGCCACCCTCGTCGTACCCGACGTAGCCCGGCGGCGCGCCGATGAGGCGGCTGACGCTGATCTTCTCCTGGTACTCCGACATGTCGATGCGCACCATCGAGCGCTCGTCGTCGAACAAGAACGCGGCGAGCGACCGGGCGAGCTCGGTCTTGTCGACGCCCGTCGGGCCGAGGAA
>JBCCWI010000127.1:0-11720 GCA_039193795.1 Actinomycetota bacterium
CGATCGCGACGGCCACCGGTCCGGTCCGATGGATCCTCGATCCCAGCGGGGTGTGCGGGCCCGATTGCGCCGACAACGCCCTCGCGGGCGCGATCACGGCCGGCGAGGCGTTCCCCACCGGGGTGCGCCATCCGCCGATCGATCCGGCCTGCGGCTGCTTCCTCGTCATCGACTTGGGATGACCCGGCGCCGCCGATCACGTCAGGGCGGAGGCGGCCGGTAGGATCGACGGACCATGCGTCGAGTCGAAGACATGCCGCCGCGCCGTCAACCCGGTAGCGGCCGGTTCAGCGGGCGGGGACGGATCGTTCTGGCCGTTCTCGCAGCCGCCCTCATCATCATCGCCCTGTCGTTGCGCGGCATCGCGGGCTTCTACACCGACTACCTCTGGTTCGATTCACTCGACCGCACCGATGTGTGGAGTCGGGTGTTGGGCGCCAAGGTGGTCCTCACTCTGATCTTCTTCGGGGTGTTCTTCGCCCTGCTGTGGCTCAACCTCTTCATCGCCGACCGGTCGGCGCCGGCGACTCGGATCCCCGGTCCCGAAGAGGAGCTCCTGGCGCGCTACCACGACATCGTGTCGGGCCGCACCGGTCTGGTCCGCGCCGCGGTGTCCCTCGTCTTCGCGCTGTTGGCGGCCGCCGGCGTGCAGTCGCAGTGGGAGGAGTGGCTGCTCTTCGTCAACCGTCAGGACTTCGGCATTCGCGACCCGCAGTTCGACACCGACATCGGCTTCTACGTCTTCCAGCTGCCCTTCCTCAGCTATGTCGTCGACTGGGCGTTCGCCGCCTTCATCATCATCTTCATCCTGACGGTGATCGCCCACTACCTGAACGGTGGGATCCGTATGGCGGCCACCACCGGCGAGCGCACCACGGCGAGCGTCAAGGTGCATCTGTCGGCGATCCTCGCGGTGCTCGCGGTCATCCGCGCCGCCGACTACTGGCTCTCCCGCTACGAGCTGACGGTGTCGCGCCGAGGTGTCGTCGACGGCGCGCTCTACACCGACGTCAACGCCCAGCTGCCCGCGCTGTCGTTGCTGATCGCCATCTCTTTGTCGGCGGTCGTCCTGCTGGTCGTCAACCTCCGCCAGCGCGGCTGGACCCTGCCGATCATCGCGGTCGGCCTCTGGGCCTTCGTCGCGATCGTGATGGGCGGGATCTACCCCGCGTTCGTCCAGCGGTTCCAGGTCGAGCCGAACGAGACGAGCCGCGAGGTCGAGTTCACCCAGCGCAACATCGACGCGACCCGGGCTGCGTACGGGCTTCAGCCCGACGACGACGTCGTGGAGTCGGCATTCGCCTACACCACCGACCTCAGCGTCGCCGAAGTCCGCGAGAACGAAGCGACGGTGCGCAACACGCGTGTGCTCGATCCCGTGGTCGTGCAGCCCACCTTCGAGCGCTTCGAAGCGCTGCGTGACTTCTACCGAATCGGTGAGGGATCCGACACGACCTCGCTCGACACCGACCGCTACATGATCAACGGCGAGTTGACCCAGGTCGTACTCGGGGCCCGTGAGCTCAACCTGAGCGACCTCAGCTGGGAGCGCGAGCACGTTCGCTTGACCCACGGCTACGGCGTCGCGCTCGCCCAGGCCAACGAGACGACGCCGGAGGGCTCGCCCCGGTTCATCGCCGGTGGTCTTCCGGTCGATGTCGACGCCTCGCTCGCCCTCGGTCTCGAACAGCCGCAGATCTACCACGGTGAAGGTCTCGGCGGGTACGCCCTCGTCGGCGCCACCGAAGAGGAGATCGACTACGTCGACAGCGAGACCAACGAGAACGTGCTGATCCGATACGACGGCGACAGCGGCGTCGAGATGGGTTCGTTGGTGCGACGGGCGGCGTTCGCCATGCGCTTCGGTCAGATCGAGCCGCTGATCTCGAACTTCGTCCAGGACTCCACTCGCATCATCTACGTCCGAGACGTGCACGATCGTGTCGAAGCCCTTGCGCCGTTCCTGCAGTTCGACTCCGACGCCTACCCGGTCGTGTTCGGTGGGCGCATCCACTATGTGATCGACGCCTACACGACCACCGACCGCTACCCCTACTCCCAGCACGCCGAGTCCGGCAGCCTGGCCGGCGACCTCGCCGGCGGGAACTACAACTATGTGCGCAACTCGGTGAAGGCGGTCGTCGACGCCTACGACGGCGACGTGACCTTCTACCGACTGCCGATCGACGATCCGATCGTCGACGCCTGGCAATCGGCGTTCCCCGATCTCTTCACCGACTTCGACGAGATGCCCGAGGAGCTCCGCGACCACCTGCGCTACCCCCAGGACCTCTTCCGGGTCCAGACGAACATGTGGGCCCGCTACCAGGTGTCGGACCCCGAGAGCCTGGTGCTCGGCACCGAGCGGTGGGACGTTGCGCAGAGCCCGGGTCGTCAGGTGCGGGTCGCCGCCGATCGCGAGGTCCTGATCGACGAGGACGGCATCGTCACCGACCGCGAGTAACGTGTCGATCCGTACTACGCCTTGATGAACCTGCCGGGCGAGACCGATCCGAGCTTCGTCACGATCCGCAGCTTCGTACCCTTCGACGAGAACGACGACCGCCGAGAACTCGAGGCGTTCATGATCGGCGAGACGAGACCCGACGGATCGTCGCGCCTGGTCTCCTACGAGATCACCTCGCCCGATGCACCCGGCCCCGTACTCGTCGCATCCGCGATCGCACAGGACGAGGCGATCTCGCGGGAACTCTCCCTGCTCAACGACGAGGGCTCGACCGTCGAGTTCGGCGATCTGTTGATGCTGCCGATCGGCGACTCGATCCTGTGGGTCCGGCCGCTCTACGTGGCGGCCGAGGGCGACGCGTCGGTGCCGACGCTGCAGCGGGTGATCGCCACCGTCGGTGAGGGCGAGCAGATCGCGATCGCGGACAACCTCAACGACGCCCTGAGTGCGCTCTTCGACGGGGAAGACTTCTCCGACATCCTCGGCGCGGCCGACCTCAGCCCGGATCCTGACGAGCAGGAGCCCGCCGACGATGCCGAAGAGGACGACACCGACCCGGTGGATCCGGGTGATCTCACCGCGGAGGAGATCCTCGCCGAGGTCGCCGAGTTGTTCGACGACCGCGACGACGCCCTGTCGCAGTCGCCACCCGACGAGGTTCGGGCTGCGGAACTCCTCGAGGAGATCTCCGCGCTGTTGCAGCAGGCGGCGCAGCTGGACGGCGTCCAGGCCATCACCCCGGACCCGGAGTCGGTCGACGCATAGTGGCCGCCCCGCCCGGGCCCGGACACGTGTGTCAGCCTGGTGACACACCGAGCGCCCGCTGAGTGACAGACAGTTGTGTTCGATTCGGGCACACTGACGTCAGCTCTCGGGCGGCGGTCCTACGAACCCCGGTGGGTAGCTTCGGCTCCCACCGGGGCCCTCGTGTCTCGCTCGGTGGTGCGACACCCCCCGCCCCACCGAAGCGATCGAACGAGATTCCCCTCCAGCACCGCCGCCCGGTTGCGCGTCCCGTCCGTGCCGTGACATCGCCCGGCGAAGCGGGCCAACTAGCGTTGCGGCGTCCCCTTCCGGAGGTGTCCCCCATGCGTCGTTCCCTCATCGCCCTGCTCGCGGTCGCCGCGCTGTTCGCCGTCGGCTGCAGCTCCAGCGACGACGATGCCCCCGACAGCGCCGGCGCCGACGCTGGTTCCGCCGAGGAGACGACCTCGACCACCGAGGCTCCGGAGGAGACGGCGCCGCCCACGACCGACACCATCCCACCCGAGGCGACCGAGCTCCCCGACCTCCAGATCAGCTCGGTGACGTTCGGCAACGACGGCTTCGTCGTTATCACCAACGTCGGCGACGAGGCCGCCGTGCTCGACGGGATCCAGTTCTGCCAGTTCCCGACCTATGTCGATCTCGGGCCGCTCGTCGGCGCGCCGCTCGAGCCGGGCGAGTCGGTGGAGATCGCCGGCAACCAGGTCGGCGGGCTCGGCATCGCAGGCGGCGAGGCGGCCCTGTACTCCTCGCCGAACTTCTCGGACCCGTCCGCGATCATCGCCTACGTGCAGTGGGGCACCGGGGGCGGTCGCGCCGACGTCGCCGCCCAGGCCGGGATCTGGCCCGAGGGCGCCACGGTGACCCCCGACCCGGACTTCAACTCGATCGAACTGTTCGGCGATCCCGCCGACGTCGAAGCCTGGAGCTGACCGCCCCGGCGCGAGCTGCGTCGTCGGACGCGAACGGACCCCGCCCGGGCGAGGCGGGGTCCATCCGGGAACGGGACGCTCGGTTGCGGGAATGG
This sequence comes from Actinomycetota bacterium, assembly GCA_039193795.1. Classification (GTDB taxonomy): domain Bacteria; phylum Actinomycetota; class Acidimicrobiia; order Acidimicrobiales; family Aldehydirespiratoraceae; genus UBA11606. The sequence goes on from JBCCWI010000127.1 coordinate 4,260, forward strand.
ATGGGTGAACGGCCCGTCCGTCCTCAGGTGGCCACGGCGTCGAGCGCAGCGCGGATCGCCTCGACGGCATCGCGCCCGTCCTCGATGCCGGCCGTGATCTCGCCGTGGGCCGAGCGCACCGCCGTGCGCGAGGCCTCGATGACTGCGGCGCCGTCGCCGTCGTTCCACGAGGCGGGGGTGACGGTGAGCACGGTGTCACCGACGCCGTCGACCGTGGCCTCCGCAGCCGCCAGATGGGCGGCCGCCTCGTCTCGCAGCGCCTGGGCGGCGGCGATGTCGGCGCCGGCAGCGTCCGCCGCTGCGATCGCCTCGTCGAGGCGAGCGATGAGGGCCTCGCCTCGCTCGACCGCCTGGTCGACCCGGTCGGCGCCGACGGTCAGGTGGGTCTGGGGGAGGACGACGAGGTACACGCGGAACTCGGTCGCGATCTCGGCACACAGCGTCGCGAGGGTCTCCCGGTCGGAGGCCTCGGCGATCGCGACCGACTGATCGGCGAGACCCGCCTCGGTGGCATCGATGATCGCGTTGATCGTCGCCTCGTGAGCATCGGTCAGCGCCTCGACCCCGGCGACCCGGCTCTGAGCAGTGGCGAGATCGCCGAGGCGACGCTCGATCTGGGTCTGGCACCGGGCCGACGGGTCGCGGCCCTCGTCGGTGTCGTCGGTCTGCGCCAGTGCGGGGGTGGCGAGTCCGAGGGTCAGGCCGCCAACGGCACAGACCGTCGCAAGGCGGGTGATGAAGGTGGGCATGGGAGTCTCCTGGGTTCGGGTAGGGGTGGGGGGAGATCAGTCGCTCGCCGCAGCGGCGTCGGCATCGGCGGTGAGGTCGGCGGCGATCGCGTCACCGTCGGCCTGGAGCGCGTCGAGAAGGGCCTCCGCCGCAGCGAGCGCATCGGCGGCGGCCGCGACGGCGGCATCGTCGACCGGTGCCGCCGTCGTGGTCGGTGCGGTCGTCGAGACGGTGGTGGTCGTCGTCGCAGCCTGGGCCTCGAGGGTGGGTGCGTCGGTTGGGTCGGGTGTCGCCGCCGTTGCGTCGTCGCCCGTGTCCGCTTCGTCAGCGCCAGGCGTGCCGGTGGTGGTGACGACGACGGTCGTGGTGGTCGATGCCGCATCGCGGTCGGCGACGCGGGCTGCTCGGCCACCGCAGGATGCGGCGAAGAGCGCAGCGGTGAGGAGGAGGACGACGAGCGTGGCGTGCTTCATGTCCTCCGACGATGGCCGCCGGGTTTGTGCGCCCGGCGAGGAGGAGATGAGGAGAGTGTGAGGTCAGCCGAGCCGCTGGGTGTGCCACACGGCGAGGTTCTCGCCCCGGGCCAGTTGATCGTCGAGCCGTCGGAACCCGAGCTTTCGCAGCATCGGCGCACCGGCGCTGTTGTCGGGATGGATGAGCGCGTGGATCTCGTCGCCGGCGAATCGTTCCCAGGCGTCGTAGAGCAAGGCGTTGCCCGCCTCGGTGGCGACACCCTTCTTCCAGCTGCGGCGGCTGATGATCATCGAGAACTCGACCTCGGCGCCGTGCAGGTCGGTGATCCGTTGGAGCCCACCCTGGCCGAGGAATGCGCCCGATGCGGCGTCGCGCACCGCCCACAACCCCCAGCCCTCGGCCTTCCAGCACCGCTCGTTGGCCTGCAGCAGGTTCGAGGTGGTCGAACGGTCGCGGGTGCCACCGTCGATGTGGTGCATGACCCGAGGGTCGGCGAACAGCGCCGCCGCCTCGTCCAGGTCGGCGCTCGCGAGCGGCAACAACACGAGCCGCTGGGTGCGTAGCGAAGGTGCATCCACCCCCTGATCGTGCCACTCTGGAGCGATCGACGCCCAGCGAAGGGGGATGCATGGCGCTCGAGGTCCGACCACTCACCGCGACGTTGGGAGCCGAGGTCTCCGGCTTCGACATGGCCGACGTCGACGGCGAGACCCTCGAGCAGCTGCGCAAGGCGTGGCTCGACCACAAGGTGCTGGTGCTTCGCGACCAGGCCATCTCGGTCGAGGAACACATCGCGTTCGGCCGCCGCTTCGGCGACCTCGAGATCCATCCCTTCGCCACCGGCCGCAGGGGGTACCCCGAGATCGTCAAGATCAAGTCGACCGCGGAGCGTCAGTACGCCGCCAACAACTGGCACAGCGACGTGACCTGGCGGGCCGAGCCGTCGATGGGTTCGATCCTGCGCGGGGTGGTGATCCCGCCGGCCGGCGGCGACACCTGCTTCGCGGACGCCGGCGCCGCCTACCAACGCCTCAGCCAGGAGTGGAAGGACCGGGTCGACCCGTTGGTCGCCGTCCACGACTTCGCCCAGACGTTCGGTCAGCGGTTGAGCGACGAGGAGCGAGCCGAGAAGCACCGCGAGTTCCCGCCGGCGCGCCATCCGGTCATCCGCACCCACCCCGAGACCGGTCAGCGCACGATCTACACGAACCGGTCCTTCGTCCGCGAGATCGACGGCTGCACGGCGGCCGAGACCGAGGAGATCGTGGCCCACCTCGAACGCCAGATCATGAATCCGTCCGTCCAGTGCCGGATCCGTTGGCAGGTCGACACGTTCGTGATGTGGGACAACCGGGCCGTGCAGCACTTCGCGACCGACGATTTCTGGCCCGAGACCCGCCACGTGGAGCGGGTCACGATCATCGGCGACGCCCCGTTCTAGGCGCGCCCCGAGCACAGGAGCACCCATGGCCATCGGCATCCATCCGTTGACCGCCTCGATCGGCGCCGAGATCACCGGCATCGACATGGCCGACATGACGACCGAGACCGCAGAGGAGCTGCGCAAGGCGTGGCTCGATCACAAGGTGCTCGTGTTGCGCGATCAACCCATCACCCAGGACCAGCACATCGCGTTCGGTCGGCTGTTCGGCGACCTCGAGATCCATCCGTTCACCGAGAACGACGACGGTCACCCCGAGATCGTCGTGTTGGAGGCGGGCGGCGACACGGGGAAGACCTTCGTCGCCGCCGGCTGGCACAGCGACGTGACCTGGCGGGCCGAGCCGTCGATGGGTTCGATCCTGCGCGGCGTGATCGTTCCGCCCTATGGCGGCGACACCTGTTTCGCCAACGCGTGCGCCGCCTATCAGCGCCTCTCGGACGAGTGGAAGGAACGGGTCGACGATCTGGTCGCGGCGCACGACTACACCCGCGTGTTCGCGAACCGGGTCGCACCCGAGGAGCGTGAGGCGATGCGCGAGCAGTACCCGGTCCAACACCATCCGGTGATCCGCACGCATCCCGAGACGGGGGAGCGGGGGATCTACACCAACATCGGATTCACCTCCCACATTCTCGACGTCGAGCCGGACGAGTCGCTCGAGATCCTGCGTCACCTCGAGCGCCAGATCATGAGCCCGTCGGTCCAGTGCCGCATCCGCTGGCAGCCCGACACGTTCGTCATGTGGGACAACCGCTCGGCGCAGCACGCGGCGACCAACGACTTCTTGCCGATGCATCGTCGGATGGAGCGGGTGACCGTCGTCGGCGACCGGCCCTTCTGATGGCGCTCTTCGGCCCGACCGTCTCGACGGCCTGGCTGGCGGAACACCTCGGCGATGACGGCCTCACCGTCGTCGACTCGCGCTGGTCGCTCGAGTCGGGTCCGGCGCGGGCGGCGTTCGAGGAGGCCCACATCCCTTCGGCGGTGTTCGCCGATCTCGACACCGACCTGTCGGCTCCCGCATCGACCGAGGCCGGTCGGCACCCGCTCCCGACCCCGGACGCGTTCGCCGAGGCGATGCGTCGGCTCGGGGTCGGCGACGACAGCAGGGTGGTCGTCTACGACGATGCCGGTGGGGTGATCGCGGCCCGTCTGTGGTGGATGCTCGACGTGATCGGCCGGTCCGCCGCGGTGCTCGACGGTGGGCTCGCTGCATGGTCGGGTCCGTTGGCCACCGGGCCGGCCACGGTGGCCCCCGGCACCGTCTCGCCGGTGCCGTGGCCGACCGACCGCGTGATCACCAAGGCCGACCTCTCCGCATCGCTGGGCGGGGCGATGACGATCCTCGATGCCCGTTCGCCCGACCGCTTCGCCGACGGTGGGCCGGTCGATCCCCGTCCCGGCCACATCCCGGGTGCCGTGAACGCCCCCGCCGGAGCGAACCTCGCCGACGGGCGGTTCCGCGACGGTGCCGAGTTGGCCGACCACTACGCCGCCCTCGGTGCGACCGGCGACGATGTCGTCGCCTACTGCGGGTCGGGGGTCACCGCATGTGCGGACCTGCTCGGCCGGCGCCTCGCCGGCCTGCCCGACGCCAAGCTCTTCGTCGGCAGCTGGTCGCAGTGGGGCGCCGACGAGGCGCTGCCGGCCGAGACCGGATCCAGCGCGGCGGACACCGGGAACTGAACCCGATGGATCTCGCGCTGCAGGGGGCGGCCGTGCAGGCGGCGGCGATCGCGGCGAAGGAGATCAGCGCCGTCGAGCTCTTCGACGCGGTCGTCGATCGCTACCGCCGGTTCAATCCGGTGCTCAACGCGGTGATCGTCGAGCGCATCGACTCGGCGCGGGTCCGAGCCGGCGCGGCCGATGCCGCCACAGCGGCGGGTGAGTCGTGGGGCCCGCTCCACGGCGTGCCGATGACGATCAAGGAGGCGTGGCTGTGGGAGGGCACGCCCTCGACATCGGGTCACGAGTCGATGCGGGATCATGTGGCCGACCGCAACGACGAGGCCGTTCAGCGACTCCTCGACGCCGGTGCGGTCATCTACGGCAAGACGAACCTGCCGGTCGGCATGGCGGACTGGCAGACGTTCAACCCGATCTACGGCACGACCGGCAACCCGTGGAACCCCGACCTGATCCCCGGTGGCTCGTCCGGCGGATCCGCGGTCGCGGTGGCCACCGGGATGGCCGGGCTCGAGCTCGGCTCCGACATCGGCGCGTCGATCCGCAACCCCGCGCACTACTGCGGCGTGTTCGGCCACAAACCGACCTTCGGGCTGGTCCCGATCGACGGGCACGGTGCGCCGGGCGATCCGCGGACCCTCGACATCGGCGTCGGTGGCCCGATCGCTCGCACCTCGGCCGATCTCACCCTCGGCCTGGACGTGGTCGCCGGTGCGGGTGGGCTGCAGGCCCGGGGCTGGCGGCTCGATCTGCCGGCACCCCGCGTCGATCGTCCGGACCGGATCCGCGCTGCGGTGATGCTCGAGAGTCCCTGCGTCGAACAAGACGCCGAGCTCACGGCACAACTGACGGCAACCGTCGAGGCGCTCGGCACGCTCGGTGTCGAGCTCGACCGGGAGGCGGGCCCCGCGATCGACCAACGCCGCAGCCACGAGGTCTACACCGCCCTCCTGCGGGCCGCGACCGGCACGGGATCGTCGGCCGACGAGATCGACGAGTGGCGAAGCCACGGCGACCGGTTCCGGGCAGGGGACGACGACTACCTCGCCGTCATGGGCCACGGGATCACCCTGTCGCACTGGGAGTGGGCCGCCTACGACCGCGAACGCCAACACATGCAGGCCGCGTGGGACGACTTCTTCGACGACTACGACCTTCTCCTGTGCCCGACCGCCGCATCGGTGGCGTATCCCCATGACCACGAGGGGATCCGAGCCGAGCGGACCATCACGGTGAACGGCCACGAGACCCCGACGGTCGATCAGCTGTTCTGGGCGGGGTTCTCATGCGGGGTCCATCTGCCCGGAACGGTCGCTCCGGCGGGCTTCACCGCGTCGGGGCTGCCGTGCGGCTTGCAGATCGTCGCCGGCCATCTCCGCGATCGCGAGTCCCTCGCGTTCGCCGCCTTCATGGAGCGCGAACTCGGCGGCGCCGCGATCCCGCCCGGCTACGAGACCTGAGGACCCCGGCTCGGTCTAGGGTCTGCGGCGCCGCCGGCGGAGCGCGGCACGAAGGAGAAGAGATCCATGGCGTTGCGTGACAAGGTCCGAGACCGCATCCAGCCCTCCCTCGAGCCCGGTGAGGAGGTCCACGCGGTGTTCCTCGCCCAGACCGGTCCGAACCCGCTGTGGATCCTGGTCACCTGGCTGGTCCTGCTGTTCGGAACCAAGTACCGCATCGTCGCGGTGACGACCAAGGGCACCCGTGTCTGGTCGGCCTCGATGTGGATGCCGGCGAAGCCCAAGGAGCCATTGTCGCTCTATGCGCACGCTCCGCTCACGGCGCACTCGGGTCTCTGGAAGCGGATCGCGGTCAACGGTGAGGAGATGTGGGTCCACAAGCGGTTCGCCAAGGATGTCGACGCCGCCATCCTCGCCATCGCTCGGGCCTGAGGAGTCGCCGTGGAGCACATCGTCCCCGAGTCACAGCAGCCGTTCTACGACGCGTGGCCATTCGCGCCTGCGGTGATCCACGACGGCATCGCCTTTCTGAGCGGCGTCACCGGCATGGGTCCCGACGGGCGGTGCGCCGACGATGCCGAGGAGCAGTTCACCCAGCTGTTCGAGTCGATCGCTCTGGTCCTCGTCGAGGCGGGCCTGAACTGGTCCGACCTCATCGAGATGACGAGCTGGCACACCGACATGGCCGAGCTGCCGGTCTTCCAGCGGGTCCGCGATCGGTATGTGGTCGAGCCGTGGCCGGCGTGGACGGCGGTCGGTACGACCGGCCTCGCGTTGCCCGACGCCCGCGCCGAGGTTCGAATCGTCGCCCGGCGTCCCTAGTCGCGCTGCGGGAGCACATAGGTGCCCTGGGCGACCGAGATCGGCTTGTCTTCGCGATCGTCGACCCAGATCTTCACCGTGCCGACGACCATCAGCCGGCCCGCCTTGTCGAGGTCGGCGCGGGCGTAGAGCATGTCGCCCTGACCGGGGCGGAGGAACCGGATCGAGAGGTCGGACGTGAGCGCCATCGGTTCGATGCGGTCGACGGCCGCGGAGGTGAGGTACCAGAGGGCGAGGTCGGCGAGGCTGAACTGCACCGGCCCGGGTACGAAGCCGCCCGGGCGCAGACCGTTCTGGTCGATCCGCTGCTCGGTGAGTACGTGGGAAGGGGAGACCTCGAGACACCGGAACGACGACTTCGTGAACAGGGTGTCCATCGAAGCGTTCAGCTTCTCGGGGGTGAGGGAGAAGTCGCTCACAGGCCGAACACCCGCTTGGCGTTGCCGCGCAGGAAGGCCTGCTCGGTCTCGGTGTCGAGTTCGAGTTCGTCGAGCCGGGCCAGCGCCCGCTCGGGCGTGATCATCGGGTAGTTCGTACCGAAGAGCACCTTCTCCTTGCCTCGGCCCTTCAGGTAGTCGACGAGTTCGGCGGGGTACCGATTGGTCGTGTACGCAGAGGTGTCGATGTGGACGTTGGGGTGCTTGTCGGCGACCGCGATCATCTCGGTGGTCCACGGATAGCCGATGTGGCCGCACACGATGACCAGCTCGGGGAAGTCGATGGCGACCTGGTCGATGTACGGGATCGGGCGGCCCGTCTCCGAGGGCCGGAGCGGGCCGGTGTGGCCGACCTGGGTGCAGAACGGGATGCCGAGATCGACGCACGCGGTGTAGAGCGGGTAGTAGC
>JBCCWI010000128.1:0-11712 GCA_039193795.1 Actinomycetota bacterium
ACGATCGGCGAAGCGAAGGAGCTTGCCGAGGCGGTGCGTGGCCGGTTCCACCTTCATCGCCGCCCCAGAGGCGGGTAGCGTGATGGGTGCCCACCGGGATCTGCTCTCCACTCGGATCCCTCCGACCGTGCCTCCTGTGGTGGGGGGCAAGCGGACGGGCTTGTGAGAGGCCGCGGGACCGTGGTGGTTTCCGCGGCCTCTTCGCGTCCTCGCTCCTCCCGCACTGGATGACCGCACACCCTCGCGGTATGATTGCAACGCATTAGCACTCAACCACCACGAGGCCCGATGACCACCACCGACCCGCAGGCCGACCCCCGGCTCGCCGTGGACGTGCTCGGCATGCCCGGCGACGAAGAAGTCCTCACCCGTGCCGCCGACGCTCTGCTCGGCGATGAACGCCTCGACGACGTCCTCGACTTGATCGCTCACATCGAGGTGTGGGTCAAGCTGCTCCAGGCTGCCCGCGACGACATGGCCACGAAGGCGGTCGACGCGATGCAGGCCGTCGGGGACGACGCCCGCGCCACGGTCGCCGGGACCGACGTCGAGATCGACCAGCCGGGAGCGAAGTCGATGTGGACGAACCCGACCCGCACGTTCCTCGAGATCGCCCGGCGGGCGCTGCGCACCGACACGGGTGAGGCACTCATCGCAGACCCCGTGCTGAACGCCGAGGTGCTCGCTGCGCTCGAGGTCCGGATGCTGCCGGCGTTGAGCGCTTCCCCGTCGGGCGGCTTCAAGATCGGGGGCCTTCGCGGTCTCGGCATCGACACCCGCAAGCACCGCACGTTCGGCGCGGAGCCCGATCCCCGCCTCAAGGTCCGGAAGCCGGCTCGCTGGCTTCGCGTGACCGATCCCGAATGACCACCACACATCACCACGGATAGGAACCACCACACCATGCCCATGAATCGCGACTACCAGGCCCGCTCCCGAGCGGGACTCCGACGCAAGGCCATCCGGCCTGCGCTCCCGGCCCGCCTCCTCATGCTCGCCCCATCCGGCGCCGGCAAGAGCTGGTCCGCTCTCTCGATCGCGACCGAGCTCGTCGGCACCAGCGGATCGATCGTGGCGATCGACACGGAGCGCCAGCAGGGCCAGCACACCGCTCTCACCACCTACGCCGACGTCTTCGACTTCGACTACATCCCCTGGGAGGACAACTGGTTCGATCCACGCGATCTCCGCATGACCCTCCGCGATCTCGCCGAGAGCATGGGCGAGAACGACGTGCTCGTGATCGACGGCATCGCACCGTTCTGGACCGGTCGAGGTGGAGCGCTGGAGAAGGCCGACACGTTCGGCGGGTGGAAGGACGTCCGCCCGATGCTCGCCGATCTGATGGACGAGGTGAAGTCGTTCCCGTCACACGTGATCGTCACGGTCCGAGCGAAGACCGAGTGGGAGATCAGCGAGAAGGAGGACGACCGCGGCCGGCGGAAGCAGAACGTCGAGATGCTCGGCCTCGGCCCGCAGTTCGACAAGGACATCGTGTACGAGATGCAGGTCGCGGTCACGCTCGACCGGACGCACAAGCTCACCGTGTTCAAGTCCCGGTCGACGGTCCTCGCCGATCGGGAGTTCCCCGCCGAGCATGAGCGCGACTTCGCGGCGAAGTACCAGGAGTGGCTCGCCGGTGGCAGCCCGCTCCTGGCGCGAGCCGCGCAGGACGAGATCATGGAGCTGCTGAACGCCCCGTACGTGAAGGCCGACCGGGCTGCGCTCAAGCGCCGGTTCCTCGCCGAGTTCGGGGACCCGAAGGACATGCTCGCCGCCGACGGTGCACGGGCGATGCAGTGGGCGGCTGAGGCGTCCGCCGAGTACGCCGACACCCCGCCCGAAGATGCGTCGGCCGACGATGATGCTCCCGCACTGGCCGCTGCGCCGGACTCCGAGCCCGAGCCGGAGGCTGAGACGGCGGGGTTCGACACGATCCTCGACCGGGTCTACTCCATGCGGAAGGCCGAGCTGATCGCGTTCGTGCAGGAGCGCGATCTCGCGGTGGACACGCACCAGACCGTGGACGAGTTGCGGTCCTCGGTTGTCGCGGCCATCACGGAGCTCGAGGCGGCCTGAGTGCTGTTCTTCCTGCTGGTCGTCGTCATCGTCGTCGGGCCGTTGGTCTGGCGGCGGTGGCGATGGCTGCTAGTTCCGGGATGGCGGGAGATCGTGGTCGCAACGGCCGATGGTCGGATGCGGGTGCGTGCCCATGATCGGCGGGGCTGGTTCCTCGTCGCGGCGAACGCGCCGGGGGCGGTGTGGCGGGCGATCCCGGCGGCGGGGTTCTTGGAGGCGGTGGCGTGGGAATCTTCACGACGGGGTTGCTAACTCTACCGTCTCATAGTATGGTTAAGGACATGGAGAGCACCACCACCACCACCCACATCCCCCTCGACACCGTGTACGCCCAGTACGCCGACCACCGCGGCATCGACGGCGGCGAGCCCGAGCTGTTCGCCGAGTTCGTCGACCTCCTCACCCGCACCGCCCACTGGGCCCTCATCCCCGCCACCTACGACCCGAACCGCCTCCTCGACGGCGACATCGTCGGCCTCGGCGCCGACGACGACAACGGCGAACCGATGCTCCGGGTCCGCTTCGACGACGGCACCCTCGACGACGTCGACTACGCCGTCATCGAGATCAGCGGCGTCGAGTTCGCCTCCGCCCCCCGGCAGATCCCGTTCACGCGCCAGGCTGCATGAGTCGCACGCATCACCGAGCATCGGAGACCACCACATGATTCGCCTGTCCACGCACCTCGCCCGAGTCACCGACCGCAGCGTCTACATCGACGCCGACGACGGCACCGAGAGCGGCGTCACCGTCCGGATCTCCCACGAGGACGTCCTTCGGATCGCCGACGCCGTTGCCCAGAAGATCTCCAGGAACGCCGCATGACCACCACCACCCCGATCACCACAGACAGGCCCCTCGGCGAGATCACCACCGAGGAGTCGGTCCACACCGAGACCGGACCCGACGGCCGCACCTGGCACGTCTGCCGGACCCCATGGGGTGAGCTGGTCCTCGCCCGCGAGGAGCCCGGCGGCTGGCTCGACGGTGTCGCCCGCGCTCTCCCGGATGATCCCGACGCATGGGGCCGGGTCATCGCTGAGGTCGCGAGCGTCGACTTCGACATCGAGAACGGCGTCGACCGATGAACCGTCTCCTCTCCCTCACACTCGCGCTGCTCGGACTGGTCGCTCTCGCGATGCTCGTCCTCGCAGCCGCGGTCGCTGTCGGTGCCACCCCGGCGGGCGCCGAGACCACGACCGACGACACCGTCACCGTCCAGACCGTCCCCGACACCACCGAAGCTGAGCCGTACCCGCTGACCGTGAGCGGCTGCATCGGCGCCGACGGGATCGCCTACCTCACCCAGGCCGGCGGACGCGGCGGAGTCACCGTCACCCTCACCCAGAACGACGGGACCACCGTCCGCACGACCCGGCAGGCACCCACCCGCGACGGGACCGCCCACCACTTCTCGATCGGCGGCCTCAACGGGGAGCTGCCCGCCTGGGCGGCCTGGAACGGTGGCGGCACCGACCGCGAGAACGGCATCCCGCTCTGTCCCCTCCCGGAGCCAGAGCCGACCACGACGACGACCGAGCCCGCACCGACCACCACCACCGAGCCCCCTCCCCCCGAGACCACCGAACCCGCGCCGACGACGACGGTCGTGTTCGACCTCGACTGCCCGAGCGGTGAGGCCTGCGCCGAGCCGGACCCGGAGCCGACGACGACGGTCCCGACGATCGTGCTCGAGAGCACCCCGACCATCGTCCCCGAACCGGATCCGACGACGACCACCGACCCGGACCACGGGGACGACACCACCGACGACGGCGGCGACCAGCCCGATCCCGAGCCATGCGTCGATGTCGACGGACAGCCCGGCTGCGACCCCGGTCTCCCGCTGACGGGCCCGCTCGGCGTCCCGCTGACCATCCTCGCCGGCTGGGCCTGCGCCCTCCTCGCCGCCGGGCTCGTCATCTACCTCGCTCTCTACCTCCACCGCACCTCGAACGAAGGAACGACCCGATGAGCGGCGTCACCTGCGCCTGGTCCAGCCACCACCCCGACGTCGGCAAGGCGTTCGGCACCTACCTCGACGAGGTGAACACCCGTCGCGCTGCGACCGCCGTCATCGGAGACACCCTCCGCGCCGATCTCAGCGCATGGCTCAACGCCCGCGACGCATCGCTTGACCTGATGGTCCGAGACATCGACAACGTCGCCTGCGGGATCCGCCTCACCGGCACTGACGAACTGCCTGTCGGATGGAGGTACAAGGCCAGCGAGGACATGCTCGTCCCGGACCGGCGCACGAGGTCTGGGAAGCTCTACGCCCGAGCGCTCCGCCACCACGACACCCTTCCCCGGCCTCAGTTCGCACTGCCCGGGCTGCCGCTCACCACGTTCGGCTGGATGCATGCCGGCATGCGGTACAGCCCAGGTGCGTTCGAGCTCGACGGTGTGATCTGGACGGGCTGGGGTGTGCCCGCCGAGCACCAGGACCGGCTCGCCGAGGACATCGACGGCGCTCTGTGGACGCGTCGGCCGCTCTCCGAGTATTGGGCAGCGAGCGAGGAACTCGACCGGGTGAACGCCCGGGCGAAGGCGGACTCGTGATCGCCACCACCGATGAGCGACCCGGACCGGTGCAGCGCACCTGGGCTCGTGTCGGCGAGCTCGGCCGCGCGCTGCTGATCATCGCCATCGCTGTGGCGATCGGGATCGTCCTGATCCAGACCGCCACCCCCGCCCCCGGAGTGAGCCCGCTCCCGTCGCTCTGCGAGCTCATCCACGAGCCCGGCACCCACGAGATGACCGTCTGCCTGGAGGACAACCCGTCATGACCTTCTCGAACCCCGGAGGGTGGACCGACGAAGTCACGCTCGACGACGAGGTCGTCTGGCCGGAGGACGTCGTCTACGCCTTCGTCGTCGACCCGTCGCTCGTCGGTGTTGACGTCGACGATCAGGGCTGCGGGATGGGCTGGATCCCCCCGGTTCTCATCGCCTTCCTCGCCGTCGTGGTCGCTGCGATCGCGTGGGCCGCCCGAGGAGGTGCCCGCTGATGGGCTGGACCCTCTGGATCGAGACCGACGCGGCTCGGGTACTCGACGATGCCTGGGCGAACGTCAGCGATCGGCTCGCCGGATTGGCGACTCAGGTCGTCGACACCTCGTGGCCCTACAGCGAGCTCCCTGTCCGCCTCGAACCCGAGGCCACGATCGTGCTCCCTGTCGTCGAACCGTTCGTGGAAGCAGCTGCTCGGCTCCGTGCTGTGCAGCTCGCCGAGCGATACCCCCGGCCGGGCGACGCCCCGACGATCGCGATCCCGCTCCGCCGCGAGTCCCCCGACCGGGACGCTCCGGACGGTGCTCCGTTGCCCGCAACCCCGCCCGTGTTCGAGACCCGCGAACTCGCCGTCCCGCTCACGACCGCCGCTGTGGGCGCAGCCCTGCTGCGCGCTCCAGCCGGGACGCTCGCCCCACGCGGGTACCCGCACAGCACCGGCCAGGTGTCCGGCACGTTCACGTTCGAGACCGCCTACTGCGCGCCCGGTGGCGCCCATGACGCCGGCTGGCTGTTCGCCCGGTGGTGCCGATGAGCATCGCCACTCGCGACGACGCCCGCATGGACGGTCAGCATCGGCTCTGGCTCGATCGGGTCAGCCCGCTCACGATCGACGTCGGGGACCCGGCGAACACGCGGCGGATCACGTGGGTGATGTGCAACCCGTCCACGGCCGACGGCACCGAGGACGACCCAACGCTCCGCAAGGTGAAGGGCTTCACACAGCGCATCGCGGGCGGGGACCTCTGGCGGCTCCGAGTGGTGAACCTCTGGACCTACCGGGCCACCTACCCACGCCAGCTCACCGACGTCGCCGAGCTGAACCATCCCGCCGCCGACACCGCTCTCCGCGAAGCGATCGACTGGGCGGACACCGTGATCGTCGCCTGGGGCGGGGTCGCTCGCAGCGTGCCCAGCTACGACGAGCGCGTCGATGAGGTCTGGTCGATGCTCTACCGACTCGGCCCGATGTGCCTCGGCACGACTGCCGACGGGGATCCCCGCCACCCGCTCATGCTCTCCTACGACACCGAGCTGCTCGGCTGGTTCCCGCCGGCTGCGTTCCGCTCCGTCATGGACTCGCTCACCCCGGAGCGCTCCCGTGAGTGAGATCGTCGACCCGCAGGTCTGGTGCAGCGACGCCGCGCACCTCCTCCGACGGCTCCGCCCCGGGGTCGTCGACCTCGTCTACTTCGACCCCCCGTACGGGGTCACCCAGGCCGGGTGGGACGTCGAGCTCGACCTCGACGAGCTCCTCGCCGCGGTCGTGCACGCCACCCACGAACGCTCAGCGGTGGTCGTCCACTCGCAGGGCATGTTCACCGCGAAGCTCATGACCGCCTGGGCGACCGCTGCCGGCCGCAAGTTCTGGCGGTACAACCTCGTCTGGGAGAAGGTCGGCGCCGTCCGAGGGTTCCTCAACGCCGGGCGGATGCCGCTCCGCCAGCACGAGGACATCTGCGTCTTCTACCGGCGCCAGCCGACCTACAACCCCCAGTTCACCTACGGGCACCCGCCGCTCCACTCCCGTGGCCGGCGGAAGCGCCGCACCGCGCACACCGATGACGTGTACGGCGACTTCACCGACGTCGACGTCGACCCCGAGACCGCGACCCGGCGGCATCCGACGTCGATCCTGCGGTTCGCTCCACCGAAGTTCGCCCGGTTCGCCGTCCAGAAGCCGATCCCGCTGTCGAAGTGGATCATCGAGACCTACACGGATCCGGGTGATGTGGTCTGCGATCCGACGATGGGCAGCGGCACCGCCCTGATCGCCGGGGCCGAACTCGGCCGCCTCGTCATCGGCGGGGATCTCCACTCCGAACAGGTCGGCCTCACCCGTTCCCGGCTCGCTGAGGAGCTGTACGCCGACACCCAGCTCGGCCTCGACGGGTTGGCGGCATGAGCGGCCGGGTCCCGATCCGACACTCGCTCCGGCTGCTCGCAGCGCTCCGGCTCTCGCGCCTCGCTCGCGGACCGAGATGGATCGCCGTTCCGATCGGCGAACTGGCCCGGGCGATCGCCGGCACTCCGCGGAGGCGGGGATGAGCGATCGAGTCGCCCCCGACCGCGACCAGGACCGGATCTGGTTCGTGCGCCTCGAAGGCGGGAAGCGCGTCCACATCAAGGCCGACCGGCAGACAGTCCGAAGGCCGTCACAGATCCCGTTCGCCAACGTCGGAGTGAGCGACACGCTCTGCGGGCGACGCCGGTACGACCCCTGGGGTGGGACCAACGACTTCGAGGACGACGAGCTCTGCTTCACGTGCATGGATCGGCTGACCCCCGACGAGCGGTCCGACCTGTTCCTCCAGCGCACCGTGGACGACTCGTCGTGAGCGAGCCCAGCCCGGCGGACGTCGCGGCGATCGCTCTCTCCGCTGCCCGAGCTGGGCTCCGGGAGCGTGGCGCACGCGCCCGCAAGATCGACCCGACCAGCAACGAGGGCCGGTGCCCGCACTGCGGGGACTTCACCCCACCACCCGCACCCCCATCACCACCACCGGAGGCAGCATGACCCGCCAGACCCCTGACCCGATGACCGTGAACGTGGACCAGCCCATCAAGATGGCGCTCGTCCTCATGCCCATCGCCGACCTCGACGCCGGCACACCACCCGTCGGGGTGCTCGCCACCGAGGAGCACCTCCGAGCGATCGACTGGATCCCCCGGGACCGCTACTACGACGAGTTCGTCGCACTCTGCGAGCAGGCCGACGTCTCCCCGGGCGACGTGTCGATGTTCCGCTACGTCGTGGAGCACCTCATCAACGGGTACGTGACCGACGAGGACGTCACCGTCGGCGGCGACGTGCTGGCCTGGGTGCGTCGAGAGGCCGAGCTCGATGACGACGAGGTCAGGGTCGACGTCGATGAGTGACGCCGACACGACAAGCGAGCTCCTGGCTGCGCTCGCGAATCGGTACCCGTCGAGCGAGGGGCAGTGGATCAACCTCACCGAGGTCCCCCAGCACCCGCAGCAGGGCGGCCGCCGGATCGACTTCCTCGCCATCCACACCTGGGGCTCCCGCGGGTACGCCCACCACGGACACGAGATCAAGGCGTCCCGGTCGGACTGGCTCCGCGAGCTGAAGGACCCGTCGAAGGCCGACCCGTGGATCCGGCGCTGTCACCGCTGGTGGCTCGTCACCCCACCCGACGTCGTCCAACCCGGCGAGCTGCCCGACACGTGGGGGCACCTCGTCCTCCGAGGCAGCAAGCTCAAGGTCGAGACCGACGCGACGAAGCTCGATCCACCACCGCCGCTCACCCTCCCTCAGCTCGTCGCGATGCTGCGCTCAGCCGGAGAGGCCGGCCCCGGAGCGCTCATGCGCGCTGAAGAGCGCGGCTACCGGCGAGGCCAACAGCATGGTCACCGGGAGGCGCAGGCTGGGCACAGCGACCGCGTGGTCGAGAGCCTCCGCTCACGGCTCGCCGAGGTGAGGGCGTTCACGGAGGCGACCGGTGGTCTGGACCCGTTGAACCAGCGGAGCTGGGGCGTGTGGGGATCCCGACTCACCGAAGTCGGCCCCGCCGTCAAGCTCCTCCTCGGCGCCGCCTCCCCCATGCAGGAGGCCCGAGCCAGGGTCCAGGAGCAGCTCAACGTCCTCGAGCGGCGGCTCGATGAGGCCCGTGCCGCGATCGTCGAGAGCGAAGCGGCATGAGGGCGTTGACGATCCGGCAGCCGTGGGCATCCTGCATCGCCCTGCACGGGAAGAACATCGAGAACCGGACCTGGTCCACGACCTACCGGGGCCCGCTCCTCATCCACGCCGGCAAGGGCATCGACCGTCTCCAGGTGGCTGACCTCGGCCGTGCGACTCACCGTGGGCCCAGAACGGCCAGCACCACTGGGTGCTCACCAACGTCCGCCCACTCACCGACCCGATCCCGGTGAAGGGCCGGCTCGGGCTCTGGACCCCCACCCCCGACCTGATCGACCTCGTGACCGAGGAGGTCTCCTGATGCTCAGTCTCTGGAGGCACCGCCGCCGATGCCTCGATCGGGCCCGCGAGTCCGAGATCGCCGACGTCGCCCTCCGCCTGACCGCGATGCACCAGCCACCGGCGAGCGAGTGGAAGCAGGGATTCGACCGGGTAGCGCGACGCCACCGCGACGCCTCCCTCCGACTTCGCCGCTGGTGGTCCGTGCCCTACGACTCCCCCGACCTTCGATCCCTGGAAGACCTGTGAGACTGATCGCTCGCCCTCTGACCTCACCCGCCACGGACCGGTCCCGGAAGCGGGCCCCGTTCGACTCGACCTGGACCGCGACCGTGGAGCTGCTCAAGCGGGAAGCCCGCCAGCTCGGCGCGACCGAGATCGTCCTCCAGATCGACGTCACCGAGAACCAGCTCCGCAACGACGGCTGGATCCGCATCACCGCCCGCCCCGCGTCACCCGCGGTGGTCGTGTCGGTGGAGACCCGTCACGGGCCGGTGTCGTTCCCGTGCGACACGTTCACGCACTGGGAGGACAACGTCCGCGCGATCGCGCTCGGGATGGAGGCCCTCCGGAAGGTCGACCGGTACGGGATCGCTCCCGGTGGTGAGCAATACCGGGGCTGGCAGGCCCTCCCCGCCGGCACCGGAGAGACCGGCCGGGAGGCCGCGGCTCGGTTGCTCGCCAGCTACCTCCAGGGCACGCCGAACGTGAAGGGCACCGCCTACACGGCGGAGGATCTCCTCACGGCCGACGACGAGACGATCGCCTGGGCCTACCGGCGGGCCGTGATGAAGGTGCACCCGGACCACGGTGGCAGCACTGACGAGTTCGAAGCCGTGCAGACCGCCTTCGGAGTACTGCGCTCATGACCGCTCCGGTGCTCGCCGCCGGCAGGATCGGTGCCAACGGCCGCCGGGAGTGGCGCAACAACGCCGAGATGATCGCCGACGTCGCCGAGCTCTACATCGACCTCGAACACGACCAGGTCCTCGACCCGACCTTCGGCAAGGGGAACTGGTGGACCGAGGTCCGGCCCCGGCACCTCACCGCCAGCGACCTCCTCAAGGGCGACGGAGACACCGTCCCCCGGCACGACTTCACCGACCTCCCGCATCGCGACGGCAGCTTCGCCGTCGTCGCGTTCGACCCACCGTACGTATCGATGGGTGGCAGGGAGACCAGCACCGCTGACCACACCGACGACCGGTTCGGGATGGACACCGCGCCCGACTCACCCGACGGGGTCCGAGACCTCATCCGGGCCGGCATCGTCGAGGCCGAGCGCGTGCTCCGTCGACCGTCCCCCGGCATCCGGGCGGGCCGGCTGCTCGTGAAGTGCCAGGACTACGTGAGCAGCGGGCACCTCCAGCCCGGCACCCACTGGGCGATCACCGACGCGCTCGCGACCGGCGGGTTCCGCTACGTCGACCGGTTCGAGTTCGTCGGCCCACCACCCCGCCAGCCCTCCACCACGAAGTGCCGGCTCTGCGCAGGGACCGGCCGGATCACCCGGCCACCGCTCCGGGTCGACTGTGAGATCTGCCTCGGGTCCGGTCAGGTGCCCCGCCGGCAAGTCCACGCTCGCCGGAACCTCTCCACGCTGCTCGTGTTCGAGCGGCTCAACACCGAACCGTCCGCTCATCGCCTCCCGTTGGAGGGATGAGGCCACCTCTCGGCCAGCCGAGCGCGATGCTCCTCGCTGCCACGGAAGGCCGAGGAGTGCAGGAACTCGGCCGGAAGTGTGTCGCTCTTGGCGCTGTTGCACGAGGTGCAGGCCGGGACGACGTTGTCGATGGTGTTCGCGCCGCCACGGGAGCGGGGGATCAGGTGATCGACCGTCGCTTCCGCTGACCGCGCCGACACCTCTGCCTCGCACCAGAAGCAGCGCGTCGGGGAATCGAGACCGTGGTGAGTGGCCGCCGCCACGAAGCGACGATTGCGCCGCCGACCGGGGTCCGCTCCGGCAGCCCCCCGGACGAGAGGGTGGTCGTCGGCGAGCTGTGGGCGCCACCAGTTCCCGATCTCCCCGCGAGCCTTCATCGCTCGACCGTACCGCCATCGAGGGTTATGCCTACGGGAGCAGTCGGGACCACCACCGCCCGGCCTGGCGTCGCTTCCGCATCGCGCTCGCCCTCATCGCGGCGACGGCGGCGGTGTCCTCGTTCCCGATGTCGGAGCCCTCGAGCTCGAGGGCGGCGTCGAACAGGCGTTGCGCCTCCGCGTCGAGACGGTCAGCGCGGGTCGTCCATCTGGGCACATCTCGTCTTGCCACCGCACGAGCAGTCGTTACGCCGGCTACCTCCCGACGATCTGTCGCCTACGGGCCCGTCCTGCCGTACGCAAGCGCCGGGAGATGTACGGTCCCGTTCCGATGGTCGAAGTCGAACTTCGTGGTGGGCCGTGGGACGGGCGACGGATGGAGGTCGATGACGACGTCAGCGTGATCGGCTTCCGGAACGTGTGGCCACCGAACCTCACCGGCGTCGGAGCCGGCGTCGAGGTGCTCTACCGGCGCACCGGCACCCGGGAAGTCGGCGACGAAGGACCCCCAGCGTTCCTCTACATCGCCCCGAGCTGAACGGGTTCGAGCGTGTGGGCCCACGCCCACACCTCGTCGATGCGGGAGGAGAGCTCGTCGAGCGCCCCGCCGTTGTCGATGACCTGATCGGCCAGGGCGAG
>JBCCWI010000129.1:0-11701 GCA_039193795.1 Actinomycetota bacterium
CTCCTGGGCGGTGTCAGGGATGACGAGGCCGCTGGCGGTGGTGGACTCAGCTTCGCTGGAGCGGACCACGATGCGGTCCTCGAGGGGCTGCAAGCTCATTCGATCCTCCGAGATCGGTGGTGTACTTGGGCACTTTTCAGGCCCCGAGCACCGGTTAGCACTCGGGTATGCCGAGTGCTAACGATAGATCCCGAGTCCGGGTCCGACAACCCTCGGCCACGGGTTCGCGGACGGGATTCAGATCACGGATCGAGCCGCCACCGCCCGACGACGGTTCCGAGCGCGACGAGCGAATCCGAGCGAGTCCGTGGCCGCCCCGAGCAGCTCGCGCACGGTCTCCGCCAGGCGGGTGTCGGCCACACCGCTGATCACCGCGACGCCGAGCAGGTCGGCGCGGGCCCGCGCTGCCTCGGCGTCCTCGCGCCGGCGATGGGCGATGTCGGCGGCGTCGGCCGCCGACGAACCGGCGAGCACCACGACGAACTCCGCCCCGGACCAGCGGCCGATCAGGTCGTCGGGCCGCGCCCCGAGCTGTAGCGCATCCGCGACCGCCTTCACCGCCCGGTCGGCTGCACCCTTGCCGTGGGCCGCGGTCAACTCGGCCAGTCCGTCGAGCTCCATGAGCGTCGCCGCACCGCCGGCCGGGTCGCCCAACACCTCGCGGAGCCGTTCCTCGGTGGCACGGCGATTGGGCAGGCCGGTCAACACGTCGGTGCTGGCCTGCAGTTCCGCCTTGGCGAAGGCGCGCAGGGTGCCGATCCGGGTCGCAGCTTCGGCCGCGACGACCGTGAGGTCCTCCACCAACTCGCGAGGCGGCACCACGCCCACCTCGCCGACGGCGTGGAGAACGCCCATCGGTTCGCCCATGAACGTCAGAGGCGCACACACCGCCGAGCACGGGTCGGCGTGCTTGGCGAGGTGGGGGCAGGCGCGGATCGCGTCGGAATCCTCGAAGACCTGGGTCGCGCCCCGTCGGACCGCCGGACACGACGACGGCGAGACGACCGGACATCCGGCCGACCCGTTCTCGGGGTGCTCCGCCGCGACGTGGAGGTGAGCGCGGCTCGAGTCGGCGAGCAGGAGTTCGGCGGAGTGATCCGGTGCGGCGACCTGCAGGGCCCGCGCGAGCACGTCGTAGGCCGCCGACTCGCTGTCGACGATGTCGAGTCCATCGGTCACCTGCACCGTGAGCGTTCGGCGGGCCCGCTCTCGGTTGGCGCGCTCGCGCCACGTCTGCAACTTGAGCAGCGACCGTTCGATCGACCAGGACAGCGGCAGGATCTGGGTGACGACGATCCAGCAGAAGAGCAGCGACGAGAAGACCGCCACCAGCTGGATCCAGGTGAACCAGCCGGTGAGATCCGACTCCACCTCGGTGACCTCGCCGTCGGCGAGCACGATGAAGGTCTCGGCGAGACCCTCCAGGCGACGGATCGTCTCCCCTGCGTCGGCGGTGGCCGGCACGACCCCGTCCTCGCTGTCGATCGCGGTGCCGATCTTGGCGATCAGGTGATCGAGCTCGTCGCGCTCGGTGGCGAACGCATCGGGCAGGCCGTCGGCGCGGGCCGCGAGGGCGTCGCGGAGTTCGGCCAATTCGCCCGCGGCGGCGACGGCACCGTCGTCGAGCCGTTCGAGTGCGGCGGCGGCCTGCTGCAGCTCCCGGCTCGCCGCATCGTGCTCATAGCTCTGCTGCAACGACGCCCGGCTGGTGCGATCGAGCACCTCGATCGCACCGATCAGCGAAACGACGAGCGCGACGTTGACGGCGAGACATGCCAGCACCGTGAAGTTCAGCCGCCGATACCGGTCGACCCTGGCCAGCGCCCGGGACAGCGCGCCGAAGCGCCCCGGACCACGGCTCATGATCCGGCCCCGTCGCCGGACGACTCCGCCTCGACCGCCATCGCCTGGTCGAGCAGGTCACCGACCACCGGCCCGACGACCACCCGGTTGCGTCCCTGCGCCTTGGCTGCGAGCACGGCCTCGTCGGCCAGCCGCAGCAGGTCGTCGGGAGTGCCGGTCTCGGTGCTGTCGACGACCCCCATCGAAACGGTCATCGTCGGCGCTTCCGCCCGTGCACAGGCGTCAGCCAGCTGGGAGCGGACCCGGTTGAGGGTGTCCTCGGCCTGGGCCGCCCGCTGACCGGGCAGGACGAGGACGAACTCCTCGCCACCCCACCGCCCGACGAGATCCTCGTCGCGCAGCGCCGTGCGAACCGCATCGGCGAAGATCCGCAGCGCTCGGTCGCCGGCCTCGTGGCCGAACCGGTCGTTGAGCTGCTTGAAGTTGTCGAGATCGGCCACGACCACCGACACCACGTCGTGGTCGGCGAGCGAACGGCGCAGCCGCTCCTCGGTCGCCCGGCGGTTCGGCAGCCCGGTCAGGTTGTCGGTCGATGCCTGCAGCTCGACCTGGGCGAAGGACCGCAGCGTCCCGATGCGGACCGCGACCTGGCTGGCGACCAGCCCGAGCACGTCGACCACCGACGTCTCGGGCGGCGCATCGACGGGGCCGGTGGTGTGCATCACGCCCATCGACTCGCCCATGAACGACAGCGGGACGCACACCGCCGAGCACGGATCGCCCTCGCGCGCCGTCAGGTGCGGGCAGGCGTTGATCGCCGTCGAGTCCTCGTAGGTCATCGTGCGACCCCGTCGCACCGCCGGGCACGCCCACGGCGACTCGACACCGCAGCCCGGCCCGCCGTGCTCGGGGTGAACGACCGGCGTCGTGAGCTCGCCCTTGGCCCCCTCTGCCAGCAACAGCTCCACGGGCTGATCGGGGACGAGGCGGGCGAAGGTGCGTTCGACGACCCGGTGGGTCTCCGATTCGGTCTCGGCGGCCTCGAGGCCGTCGGCGAGGTGGCTGGCGAGCTCCTGACGCTCGGCCTCGTTGCGGTGCACCTCGCTCGCCTCGATCAAGGCGTTGCTCTCCCGCTCCATCCGGCGACGAAGCGGACGCAACAGCAACATCACGAGAGCGACGAGGAAGACCATCGAGATCGAGACGGTGAACAGGTTGTTGCGTTGCATCACCCCGATCGACTCGTCGGCCTCGGCCTCGTAGATCCCGACGACGACCACGAGCTGCTCGGCGATGTCGACGGCTCGTCCCTCGAGCCGTCGAGCCTCGGGTCGTTCGATCGCCGGGTCGAGCGCGCCGAGACCACCGAAACCCGCCGAGCCCAGATCGCTGATCCCCTCGAGCAGGGTCGCGATCTCACGATCGACGCCCTGACGGCCGAACAGCTGGGTCTCGACCGCACCGGGCAGATCGCCGTCGACGACCGCCGTCCAGGCGGCTTCGAGCTGCTCGGCCTGACCGACGAGGTCGGAACGCAGCGACAGCGAGGTGGGGGCGGTGTCGATCCGACCGAGCAGCACCGCCGTCTCATGCACCTCGACGACCAGCACGTTCGCAGCGCGGGCGTGTGACTCGCGGTCGGCGACACGGTCCAGGCCGGTCTCGACCGACAGGTAGACCATGATCGTCACGATCAAGGCGACGACGAGCCCGGCCTGGTAGCCGCGTGCGAACGTGAGGTGCATCGGAAGTCGGCGGAACCGGATCATGACGGCACCCCGGCGTCCACGTCGTGATCGAGATCCGCGCCGACCGAGCCCACGACGACCCGGTCACGGCCCTGCTCCTTCGCGAGGTAGAGCGACGCGTCGGCGGCCGACACGAGCTCGTCGAGGGTCGAGGCCACCGCGGTGTCGGCGACGCCGATCGACACGGTGAAGCTCGGCCCGTCGAAGCGACGGCACGCCGCCGCCAGGTTGTGCCGGATGCGATCGAGTGCCTCGGCGGCATCGCCGACCGGCAGGCCGGGCAGGTAGAGCACGAACTCCTCGCCACCCCAGCGTCCGACCCAGTCGTCATCGCGGATGGAGTCGCGGACGACGTCGGCGAACAGCCGCAGCGCTCGGTCGCCGGCTTCGTGACCGTAGGTGTCGTTCAGGAGCTTGAAGCGATCGAGGTCCGCGATCGCGACCGCGGCCTGGCGTCGCTCGGCCAGCCGCTCGCGGATGTGGTGCTCGATCGCACGGCGGTTCGGGAGCCCGGTCAAGACGTCGGTGTTCGCCTGCAGCTCGGCCTTGAGGAACGAGCGGATCGAGCCGAGCCGGACCGCGGCCTGACTGGCGACGATCTCCAGGGAGTCCAGCGTGAGATCCGACGGACTCCAGCCGACCTCGCCCGTCACGTGCAGCACACCCATCGCGTCACCCATGAAGGAGACGGGGACACACGCGGCCGCCAGCTCGCCCCGATCGGCGAGGTACGGGCAGGCGCGCAGCGACCGCGAGTCCGCGTAGGTGACGGGGGTGCCGCGGCGAACCGCAGGGCATGACCACGGCGACGTGACGCCGCACGACGGCGCATCGTGGCCGGGCTTCACCACGACGGCGTGGAGGTGGGCCTTGGAGGAGTCCGAGAGGAGGAGCTCCGCCGGGTTGTCGGCCACGATCCGCTCGAGCGTGCGTTCGACGACCTGCAGCACCGACTCCTCGGTCTCGACGGTCTCGAGTCCTTCGGCGAGCCGGGCGGTGAGGTCGCGACGGCTGCCCTCGTCCTCGAACTGTTCCTGGGCGGCGGCGAAGGCGTCCTGGTTCGCGTTCATCTGCTTGACCAGGGGGCGACCGACGACGAGGAGCCGCAACAGCCCGGTCACGAAGAACACCAGGGCGAGGGTCAGGCCGACCCGCTCGATCGAGCGGGCGGTCGAGGCCACCTCGGCCCCCGCCTCGTCGGAGTGCTCGACCAACACCTCGATGACGGCATCGATGGCGGCCGCCGCGCGCTCGACCTCGACATCGATCAGCGCCGGATTCCATCCCGAGGTGGTGATCACGACGACCGCTTCGTCGACGAGGTTCATCGCCTGCGCCAGCGCCGCGCCGAATGCGACCGGCTCACGATCGAGGCCGACCACCACGTCGGCCGCGAGGTCGGGCGCCAGGACGAGGAGACCGACCTGGCGGCCTTCGACCCGATCGACGACCTCGCCGAGCTCGACCCGTTCGCGTCCGGCTCCGATCTCGTCGGTCTCCAGGGCGAGGGAGGCGAGCCGGATCTCGACCTCGAGCAGATCGACGCGCTGTGCCTCGATGAGCGCCACCTGCTCGTGGCTGGCCTCGAGATGGGAGCCGGTCGCGACCGCGAGGTACGCGAGCAGGCCCGACAGCACCACGGTCGCGACGAAGCCACCGGTGAAACGGCGCTTGAGCTGCGTGGCGATGGATCGCTCGGGTTGCCGGTGACGGCGCGGATGGGGCACCTCGTCAGGCTCGGCGGACGACCGCCGGACTGAAGGGTGGACGAGGCGGGTTCAGCCGCTCCCGACGATGGTCACCGCCGAACGGCCCGAAGGTCACCGACGCCGTGGGTCGAACGACCCATGAGACCGTCCGCCGGCGGACACCCGGTCCGCTCGACGCTCAGCGGACCGGGAGCTTGAGCGAGGGGTCGGCCCCGATGTCGAGCGGCGACGGTCCGTCCTGTCGGAGCCGCCACCAGGCTGCCGCGGCCACCATCGCTGCGTTGTCGGTGCACATCGAGCGGCTCGGGAGGAACGCGCGGTAGCCGTCCTCGACACACACGTCGAGGGTCTTCTCCCGCAAGCGCGAGTTGGCGGCGACACCCCCGGCCAGACACAACCCCTTGGCACCGATCTCGCGGGCCGCTCGCTGCGCCTTGTCGACGAGGACGTCGACGACCGCCTCCTGGAACGAGGCGGCGATGTCGTGCACGTCGACGTCGGGGTGCTTGCGGACATGGTTGACGACCGCGGTCTTGACCCCCGAGAACGAGAAGTCCCAGCCGTCGTTGGCCATCGCTCGGGGGAACCGGATCGCATCGGGATCACCCGACACGGCGAGTTGATCGATCACCGGGCCTCCTGGGTACCCCAGGTCGAGGTGACGCGCGACCTTGTCGAACGCCTCGCCGGCCGCATCGTCGAGGGTCGAGCCGAGGACCCGATAGCGAAGGTGGTCCTCCATCACGATCAGCATCGTGTGACCGCCGCTGACCAGCAGGACGACCAGCGGCATCTCGAGGTCGGGCTCTTCGAGGAAGGCGGCGTACAGGTGCGCCTCGAGGTGGTTCATCGCGACGAACGGGACATCCCACACCAGCGACATCGCCTTGGCCGCCGACACGCCCACGAGCAACGCGCCGACGAGTCCCGGGCCGTGGGTCGCAGCGATCGCATCGATCTCACGATCCTCCACCCCGGCCTCGACCATGGCTTGCGCGACCACCGGCATCAGGGTCTCGACGTGGGCACGGCTCGCCACCTCGGGCACGACACCGCCGTAGCGACGGTGGAGCTCGATCTGACTGGAGACGACCGACGACATCACGTCGGTGCCGCGACGAACGATCGCCGCCGCGGTCTCGTCGCAGCTCGTCTCGATTCCGAGGATCCGATCGGCGGTCATGGGTTGAGCTCCCTGCTCTCGAACGCGGTGGCGACCTCGTCGATCCGGGCCTGAGCGGCGGGCGACGCCAGGTCGTGGAGCCACATGATCACCGCATCGTCGGTGGGCGACGAGTAGTAGCCGGGCCGGACCCCGGACGGGGCGAACCCGAAGCGAGCGTAGACCCGGTGGGTGGCTCGGTCGGCGGCCCGGACCTCCAGCGTCGACGCGGTCGCACCCGATTCGGCACCGGCGCGCAACAGCTCGACGAGGAGCCGCGTCGCGTGGCCCCGACCGCGATGGTCGGGATGGGTCGCCACGTTGGTGACGTGGAGTTCGTCGAGCTGACGCAGGGTCCCGGCATGGGCCACGACCTGGTCGTCGGCCACCACCACCAGATGGTGACGATCCGCGGCCGCCAGCTCCTTGCGCCACATCGACGCGCTCCACTGCCGGCTGTGGCTCAGCGCATCGATCGCCATCACGGCATCGATGTGGCGACCGGCCATCGTCTCGACACGGCACCCGCTCATGACGCCGGCTTCGGATCCCATTTGGCCTCGGCGTCGGGGCGACGGAGGTAGAGCGGTTCGATCTCGTCGGGCCGGACGAACTCCTCGCGCAGCGCCCGGGCGTGGGCGAGGCTGATCAGCGCGGCGGCCGACGGGAACCCGTGGGCGTCGTCGGCGAGCTCGACACCCCGGACGCCCTCGAAGGTCGAACGGTGATGCATGACACCGTCGCCGACGAGCAGGACGTCGTCGTTCTCGGCCACGATCGCCGAGCGGAGCTCGTCGGGGGTGCCGACGGCCGGCTCGGTGATCCGCTGGACTCCACCGGGGACGGGTCGGTACGTGGCGTGGAACACCTCGCCCCGGCGAGCGTCGACCGCGGCCGTGATCGTCTTGTCGGTGTGGGCCAGCGGAAAGGCGAGCAGATCGAGCGACGTCACGCCGATCATCGGCACCCGCAGCGTCGTGGCGATCGCGAGGGCCGTCGTGACCCCGACACGGAGCCCGGTGTAGAGCCCCGGGCCGACATCGACGGCGACGAGTCCGATGTCGGTGAGTTCGATGTCGGCCTGCTCGCAGATGAAACGGATCTGCGGCGCGAGCGCCTCGGCGTGGCGGCGCCCTCGTGCGGAGTGCGCCGAGGCGATCAGCCCCTCGTGGCCGCCGATCGCGCATCCGACGCGCGCCGTCGCCGATTCGATGCCGAGGATCAGCATTGGTCGACCGCCCAGTCCGCCAGCGCGGGTCGGAGCTGATCGAGGCGGGTCTGCCAGCCGGCACCGATCGCGGTGAGCTCGATCCGGCGGTCGTCGTCGCCGACCCCCAACGTGATGCGCACCTCGAGGAGGTCCGCCGGCAGGGCGGGCAGGATGAGGTCGCCCCACTCGATCAGGGTGACACCGTCCTCCAGCAACTCGGGGAGCGCCAGATCCTCGGCTTCGGTGAGCTGCTCGACCCGGTAGGCATCGAGATGGTTGACGACGATGTCGCCCTCGTACCGGTTGGCGAGCGTGAAGGTCGGGCTGGTGACCCGGTCGACCACACCCCGGGCGGCTGCGAACCCCTGGGAGAAGTGTGTCTTCCCCGCGCCGAGGTCGCCGACCAGTACGAGGAGATCGCCGTCGCGGGCGAGGCGGGCGACGGCGGCCGCCACCGCGCGCGTCTCGTCGACCGAAGTCGTCGCACAGACGATCATCGCCGGGTCGGCCGTTCCGAAGTCACCCCGAAAGGCTACCGACCGACCTCCGGATGGCCGTCTCGACCGCGACGACCGCCAGCATCCGTACCTGGTCGACCGGGGCGTCGACCTCGCCCACCGAGGCGGCGACGAAGCCGTCCCCATCGCTGCGCATGTGGGGCGGGAAGATCGCCCGGGCGAGTCCGTCGTGGGCACCCTGGGCCACGACGAGGCATCCGGTGGGGTCGAGCGCGGCGTTGGTCACCACCACGCCGATGACGGTGTTCGGCTCCGCCGCCGGCTCGGGGTCGGACGCGGGCCACACGTCGTGGCCGGCGCGGACCGCGTCGGGCCACGAGCCGTCGTCGATGTCGCCGACCGCGTTGACGGCGACGATGGCGTGGACCGTCAGGTCGTCCACCGTGATCGTCGCGATGCCGAGCCCGGCGTCGTCCTTGGTGTCGGGGCCCCGCCACTTGCCGGTCGTGGCGCCCGTTCCGGCACCGACCCGACCCGACGCAGGGGCGGGGGTGGCGGCCGCGAGCGCGGCACGACCATGCTCGGGACCGGGCCGGGCGCCGGGGTCGCCGACACCGAGGTCGTAGAGCGAGAGCCCCACGACGATCGGGATGTCGCCGTACCGGGTCTCGTACCCGACACCCTCTTCGGCCAGCGCGTCCGCGACCCCGGTGCCCGCTGCGAGCCCGAACGCCGAACCACCCGACAGCACGACGGCGTCGATCCGCTCGACCGTGCGCCGGGGGTCGAGGAGGGCGAAGTCGCGGCTGGCGGGCGCTCCGCCGCGGATCTCGCCGGACGCGACGGCGGCCGGGGCGAAGCGGATCACGGTGCAACCGGTGCGGGCCTCGGGGTCGGTCCAGTGACCGACGGTGACACCGTCGACGAGGGTCATGGCTTCGACGCTAGACGCGGCCGAGTGCGTCGATGCGATCGTCGAGCCGCTCGGCCACGTGCGGCCACGCATACGAGGCCATGGCGTCCGCCAGTCCGTCCGGCGCGGACGCGCCGTCCTCGACCGCACGCACCGTCGCCGCGAGCCGGGTTCCGAGCTCGCCGGGACCATAGAGACAGTCGTCGTGGTGAACGGTGGGGATGATCTCGGGATACGACAGGCCGCGGGGCAGCACGGGCCATGCACCGGCGGCGATCGCCTCGACCACCGCGATCCCGAAATTCTCGCCCTTGGCCGCGGACACGACGATGTCGGCCCAGCCCAACAGATCGACGTAGTCGGAGCGGTCGAGCAACCCCCGCGCCACCACCCGGTCGCCCAGTGCATCGAGCAGCGGATCGATCCGCTCCGCCTCACCACCGGCCGGGTCGCCGACGACCGCGAGATCGACGTCGACACCCGAGTCGACGAGCCGCCGAACGGCCCGCACGACCGCGCCGACGTCCTTGTCGTGATGCCAGCGCTGGTTGGACACGATCAGGGGCCGCGCCGCGGAGCCGCCCGTCGCCCGGCGCAACTCGTCGTGGGCGATCCCCGGCGACGCGATCCACGACCGATCGAGCACGCCGGATCGCTCGACCCCGTGGTCGTGGTCCGGCGCGGTCGCAAGCAGTGCATCGAGGGCCGCGACGAACGCGTCGCGATGAAAGCCACTGTTCCACCAGAGTTCGTCGGCCGTGGCGGCGCCCCGCCACTGCATCCACGCCAGCCCCGAGTCGAGCGACTCGCCGGGCTGCCGGGGGTACGAGAGCTGGTTCTCGTGGAGGTACTGGACGATGCAGGCCTCGCCGATCGCCCGCCGGCTCAAACCGACGAAGCCGGCGAGGTCGAGCATGTTGGAGGCGACGACCACGTCGACGGGCCCGGTCCGGTCGACATGATCGACGACGTCGCGACTCAGGCTGACCGCGGCGCCACGCATCCGCCAGCGCCAGTGGCGCCCCTCGTGGCCGATGACCGTGACCGCGTGTCGGGAGTGGGCCGCCCATCCCTGCGCCCAGGCTCGATGACTTCCGGCGAGGTAGGGCTCGACGATCAGGACCTTCGCCATCAGTCGTCGCGCAGCAGCGCCGCCATGCGGCCGGGCAGATCGGAGGCGATCACTCCGGTCACGCCCCGCCCCGCCTCGGCGTGGAGCCATGCGGCAGCGGCCGCAGCGCACACGGGATCGACACCCTGGGCGAGCAGCGCGGTGATCGCACCGGCGAGCACATCGCCGCTTCCCGAGCCGTCGCCAGCGACGGGTCGCCGTTCGCGATCACGAGCGCGGGACCGTCGGGGTCGGCCACGACGGTGGTGGGCCCCTTGTGCACCACGACGGCGCCGGTTCGGGCGGCGAGCGCACGCGTCGCGGCAACCGGATCGGCGGCCGTGGCGCCACCGATGCGGGCGAACTCTCCACCGTGGGGGGTCAGCACGGTCGCGGCACGGCGGCCCGCGACCGCATCGACGATCGACGGCTGCAGCGCGTCGCCGTCGAGCACGAGCGGACGGTCGACCCCGACGAGCGTCGTCACCTCCGCGTCGTGTCCGGGCCCGAGTCCGGGGCCGACCAGCATCGCCCCCAGACGGTCGACGTCGGTCGCCGCGGCACTCCCCCACCCGACCTCGGGCACCACGTGACCGACCGCTTCGATCGGGTCGTCGACGCCGGATCGCCCGGGAATGGCGACCTGCACGTACCCGGCGCCCATCCGCTGCGCCGAGCGGGCGGCGAGGCGCGGGGCGCCGGTCATCGACGCCGATCCACCAACGACCCGCACGGCGTGATGCCACTTGTGGACGGCAGGCGACCGCACCGGCAGCCAGCCGGCGACGTCGGCCCCCTCGACCAGGTCGGTCGACGACCGACTGACGTCGAGTCCGATGTCGGCGACGTGGATCGCACCGGCGAGTGAGCGGCCCGGTTCGAGCACGAGACCCGGCTTCAGCGCCGCGAAGGTCACCGTGCGATCGGCGGCTCGCGGCTGGCCCAGCACCGCCCCGGTCAGACCGTCGACCCCGGACGGGATGTCGACCGCGAGGGTCGGCACGTCCGGATCGGCGACCGGGAACGCGTACGGGCGCCGCAACCCGGTGCCGAACGCCGCGTCGATGAGCAGGTCCGGTCGCCCATGGATCGAGTCGACATCGGGCTCGACGACGGTCGCCCGGATCCCGCGCCGGCCGAGGATCTGGGCCGCCCGCCGGCCGTCGGCGCCGTTGTTGCCGGGGCCGGCGACGACCACGACCCGCCGCCCGTAGGTGCCCCCGAGCATCACCTGAGCGGCATGAGCCACCGCCCGCGCCGCCCGATCGATCAACACCTCCAGCGGTTCGGGAGCGGCGGCATCGATCGCCGCCATCTCCTCGGGCGTGACGATCGGGATCACGACGCGAGGGCGACGACCACGGCCTGGGCGAGCGTGTCGGTGTGGCTCAACGAGATCTCGAACCGGTGCGCGCCGCGGCCGGCCGCGAACGCGGCGGCGTCGCCGTGCAGCACGAGTTCGGGGTGGCCGTCCTCGAACCGGACGACATCGATCTCGGTGAAGCGCATCGCGCCGAGACCGGACTTCAGCGACTTCAGAACCGCCTCCTTCGCCGCAAAACGAGCGGCGAGCGGGCGAGCGGGATC
>JBCCWI010000130.1:0-11567 GCA_039193795.1 Actinomycetota bacterium
AGCGAGCACACGGTACCTCAGTTCCCCCGCAAAACCCACCGAGTAGGGAATGCCTTAACGCGCGTTCCCGTTGTGAGAAGTGTCATGAGCGATTCTGTTGGACAGTATCTGAACGAGATCGGCGCGGTTGCGCTGCTCAACGCCCAGGAAGAGCGCGAGCTCTCCCAGATCATCGAGAAGGGCTTCGAGGCCCGTGCCCGCAAGGAAGCCGGTGAGAAGGGCCGTGAACTCGACCGAGCGATCCGCGACGCCGCGGCGGCGAAGGACCGGTTCATCCGGGCCAACCTCCGCCTCGTCGTGAGCGTCGCCCGCCGCTACCCCCTGCCCCCCGGCATGGAGCTGCTCGACCTCATCCAGGAGGGCAACCTCGGCCTGGAGCACGCCGTCGACAAGTTCGACTGGCGCAAGGGCTTCAAGTTCTCGACCTACGCCACCTTCTGGATCCGTCAGGCCATCGGTCGTGCCCTCGACCAAAAGGCCTCCCTGGTTCGCCTCCCCGGCGACCGTTCGGCCAGCCTCCGCGCCGCCCTTCGTGCGGTGTCGGGTGACGGCGACGAGCTCGACGACGAGCACGCACGCCTGCACCGGCTGACCACCCCCACCAGCCTCGATCGCACGATCGGCGACGACGACTCCAACGAGCTCGTCGATCTCCTCCCCGACGCCAACCCCGGCCCCGAGGTCGAGGTCATGGCCAACGCCGAGATGGAGATGGTCACCGGTCTGCTCGACATCCTCGATCCCCGCGCCAAGTACGCGGTGGAGCAGCGTTTCGGCCTCGGCGATGGCCGCAAGCGTTCGTATCGTGAGGTCGGCGAAGACCTCGGCGTCACCGCCGAAGCCGCTCGCCGGCTCGTGAAGCGGGCGATCCACTCGGTCCGCGAACACGCGGCCGACATGGCCGACACCGTCGGCGTCGCCTGATCCACCGGTCGACAACCACACCGCTGATCGGAGCCCCCGCCTCGGCGGGGGCTCCGGCCGTTTTCGTGGGCGGCACTGGTTTCTCGGAGGTACCTAGGTGCGGCGAGAGTGCCTTCTTGCCTCGCGAAACCACCTTCGAGATGATCGACACATGACCACGACCTCCCCCACCGCCCTGGCCCGGGCCCGCTCCCTCGAGCTCCCCTCCCGCGACGAGATGCTGCGCCGGGATCCGGCCGTCCAGGACTTCTGGCTCAGCAACCGGCAGCTGCTCCACGACGCGTGGAGCGAGTGGGAGACGGGTCCCGCCGGGCCCGGCCCGCTCGATGCCAGCCTCATCCACCCCGACCTCCGAGAGGCGGTGACGAACGCGTGGACGGAACCCTCGACCGAAGCCGCCGTCCGGTCGTGCTGGACCCAGGTCGCCCCCGGCGTCTTCCAGACCCAGTTCTTCGACCCCGAGCGGCTCGCCGATCTCCGTCGCTACCTCGACCTGGCGGCGGATGCGCAGATCCCGCTCCGCCCGCCGTACGGCATCGTGTTGAACCGGGGTGGTGCCATGCTCGACCGCCGATCCGAGGGCTACCTCGCCGCCCCGGACTTCCAGGCCTTCTACGCCGAGATCCTCGACCGGTACATGCGCCCGATCGCCCGCCTCCTGTACCCCGAGGTGGTCGGCTTCGACACCCAGACCTTCGGCTTCTCGATCAACTACCAGCCGTCGACCGACACCTCGATCCGGCCCCACACCGACGCCTCGTCGGTGACCTTGAACATCAACATGAACCTTCCCGACGAGACCTACTCGGGTTCCGCCGTCGACTTCTTCGATCCGGGCACCGACACGACCACCTCGCTGTCCTTCACCCCGGGGTCGGCGCTGATCCACCGAGGCCACGCCCCGCACATGGCGCATCCGATCACCGAAGGTCAGCGTTCGAACCTCGTCCTGTGGCTGTACGGCGACGGCATGCAGACGCCCCGCCCCGGCGCGCCCGCCCCCTCCATCAGCCCCCAGCAGCGCTGGACGATGCCCGACACCGTGCCCGACGGCGTCGCACCGTTCTGAGCGCGCTCAGCGAGCGGCCGGGAAACCGAGTTGGCACAGGCGCGCGGGGCCACCAGACTTGTGGAGTGACTTCCACCTGGACACCCAGCACGTGGCGAGATCTGCCCATCAAGCATCAGCCGGAGTGGCCCGACGAGGGCGAACTCGATCAGGCGCTCAAGATGCTCGGGCAGATGCCTCCGCTCGTGTTCGCCGGTGAGGCCCGAGACCTCACCGACCAGTTGGCCCGGGTCGCACGAGGCGAGGCATTCCTGCTCCAGGCAGGCGACTGCGCCGAATCGTTCGATAGCTCGGCCGACTCGATCCGCGACAAGCTCCGTGTGATCCTCCAGATGGCGGTCGTCCTCACCTATTCGGGTGGCCTGCCGGTCGTGAAGGTCGGTCGCATCGCCGGCCAGTTCGCCAAGCCCCGCTCCTCCTCGACCGAGACCAAGGGCGATGTCGAGCTGCCGTCGTTCCTCGGCCAGATCGTCAACGACATCGGCTTCACCGAGACCGAGCGCCGCCCCGACGCCCAGCGGCTGCTCACCGCCTACCACCGGGCCGCCTCGACCCTCAACCTGTTGCGGGCCTTCACCCGCGGCGGGTACGCCGACCTCTCCCAGATCAACACCTGGAACCGCGAGTTCGTCGCCTCCTCCCCCGCCGGTGAGCGCTACACCCAGATGGCCGACGAGATCGACCGGGCGCTGCGCTTCATGGACGCCTGTGGCATCAACGGTGCCACGGTGCCGGCGATCCACGAGGTCGACTTCTTCACCAGCCACGAGGCGTTGCTGCTCAACTACGAGGAGGCCCTCACCCGTGAGGACTCCCTCACCGGCGACTGGTACGACTGCTCGGCCCACATGCTGTGGATCGGCGAGCGCACCCGGCAGCTCGACGGCGCTCACGTCGAGTTCCTCCGCGGTGTCAAGAACCCGCTCGGCTGCAAGGTGGGACCCACCGCGACCGCCGACGAGGTGCTGGAGCTCTGCGATGCGCTGAACCCGGAGAAGATCCCGGGCCGGCTCACCCTCATCACCCGCCAGGGCGCCGACAACGTGCGCGACAACCTGCCGCCGCTGCTGGCCGCGGTGCGCGACTCCGGCCACCCGGTGGTCTGGGCCTGCGATCCGATGCACGGCAACACCTACACCGCCGAGGGCGGCCACAAGACCCGCCACTTCGACCGCATCCTCGACGAGATCAGCGGCTTCTTCGCCGCCCATCGCCAGGAGGGCACCTGGGCCGGCGGCATCCACGTCGAGCTCACCGGCGACTCCGTCACCGAGTGTGTGGGCGGCGGCGACGGGCTCGAGGAGGCCGGACTCGGCCAGGCCTACGAGACCATGTGCGACCCCCGCCTCAACGGCCGCCAGTCGGTCGACCTGGCCTTCATGGTGGCCGAGCTCCTGCGCACCGACTGAGCCGGTTCCGGCCCTCGAAAAACCTGCATCGGGCTGCATCCAGCCGAACGCGACCATCCGTTATCGGGGAAGCAAGCCGAGCCCACCGCGGGCTCGACCAACCAACCCCTCCCCCAAGGAAGGTTTCCCCCCAATGCGTTCCCTGCTGCGTGTTCTCGCACTGCTGCTGTCGTTGGCCCTCGTGGCCGCCGCCTGCGGTGATGACGATCCCGTCGAGGAGTCCTCCGGCTCCGCGTCGGAGTCCGAGTCGGCCTCTGCTTCGGAGATGGCCGAGGAAGACGAGATGGCCGAAGATCCCGGCACCATCGTCGACGTCGCCGTCGGCGCCGGCAGCTTCGAGACCCTCGTCGCTGCGGTCACCGCCGCCGACCTCGTCGAGACCCTGAGCGGTGAGGGCCCCTTCACCGTCTTCGCCCCGACCGACGACGCCTTCGCCGCCGCCCTCGACGCCCTCGGCCTCACCGCCGACGAGCTCCTGGCCAGCGACCTGCTCGCCGACATCCTCACCTACCACGTCGTGGCCGGTGAGGTGGACGCCGAGACCGCCATCAGCCTCGACGGCCAGTCGGCCGCCACCGTGCAGGGCGAAGAGATCGCCATCAGCGTGGTCGACGGCTCCGTCGTCATCAACGACTCGGCGACCGTCGTGACCGCCGACGTGGCGGCCAGCAACGGCATCATCCACGTCATCGACGCCGTCATCCTCCCGCCGACCATCGCCGAGGTGCTCCTCGGTGGTGACGACGACATGGCCGAAGAGGACGACATGGCCGAGGAAGAGGAAGCCGCGGAGGAAGAGGCTCCCGGCACCATCGTCGACGTCGCTGTCGGCGCCGGCAGCTTCGAGACCCTCGTCGCTGCGGTTACCGCCGCCGGCCTGGTCGACACGCTCAGCGGTGAGGGCCCCTTCACCGTCTTCGCCCCGACCGACGACGCCTTCGCCGCCGCCCTCGACGCCCTCGGTATCACCGCCGACGACCTCTTGGCCGACACCGAGACCCTGACCGCCATCCTCACCTACCACGTCGTGGCCGGTGAGGTGGACGCCGAGACCGCCATCAGCCTCGACGGCCAGTCGGCCGCCACGGTCAACGGTGCCGAGATCGCCATCAGCGTGGTCGACGGTTCGGTCAACATCAACGACGCCGTCGTGATCCAGCCCGACGTCATGGCCAGCAACGGCATCATCCACGTCATCGACTCGGTCCTCCTCCCGCCGTCCTGAACCCGATGAACGTCTCGGTTCCTCCCTTCGTGTCCGCCGGTCGCACCGCCGCCTCACCCCTCCCGGGGCGGCGGGTGCGTCGGCCGGCGCGTCCGTCGGGAGGGATCCGATGACCCTCATTGACGGAGTCCGCCCTGCGGTGGCTCGCCCGGCTCGCTACGATCGTCGGGTGACCACCGCTGAGGTGCCCGTTGGGCACGACGTCGAAACCGCCTTCGTACGCGGCGATGACGATGCCCTTCGCCGGGCCTACGACGAGTACGGCCGTCTGGTCTATTCGTTCTGTGCCCGATCGCTCGACGGCGAGCGAGCCAAGGACGTCACCCAAGAGGTGTTCCTGAGCGCCTGGCGAGCCCGCGAGCGGTACAACCCCGACAAGGGGCGGCTCGGCGCCTGGCTGATGGGCATCGCCCGCAACCGGGTGATCGACAATGTCCGCAGCGAGAAGCGCCACAGCGACCGCCGCGCCGACGAGGACTCCGTGGACCTCGCAACCGAGGCCGAGGTCGAACGCACGAGCGATCAGATGCTCGTCGCCGACGCCCTCCGGGAGCTGCCGGAACGATCACGCGAAGTGATCATGCTGGCGTACTTCCACGACCTGACCCACCCCCAGATCGCCGAGCGCACCAACATCCCGCTCGGCACCGTGAAGAGCGACATCCGGCGGGGCCTCGCCCGTATCCGGCGCCACCTGGAGACGCAGCATGTCTGACGACGACCTCCAACTCGCAACCGACGATGAAGCCCGCATCGAAGCGATCCTTCGCTCGATGACCGAGGCCGACCTCGAGCTCGAGAGTCCCCCACTCGACCTGTGGGACGACATCGATGCCGCGGTCCGCCTCGAGAGCCTCTCCGTCGACCCCTCGACCGCCGCCGCGCCGGCCGCCCCCGAGGGAGCCAAGGTGATCGACATCACCAGCCGGTTTCGCCGCGGGTCGGCCTACTTCGCCGCCGCCGCAGCCGCCGTGGTCGTCGTGATCGGCGCCGTCGTCGTGGCCGCCAGCAGCAACGACGACACCTCCGAGGTCGTCGGCGAAGCCGAGCTCGTCTGGGACGACGGGTTCGTGGCCGAGGGCACCGATGTCACCATCAGCACCACGATCCTCGCCGAAGGCGAGGTCGATGCGGTGCGGATCGACGACGGCTCGCTGCCCACCCGCGCCGACGAGGACCTCGAACTGTGGCTGATCGGCGTCGACGACGCCGGCGAGCTCACCATCCAGACGCTCGGGGTCATCGACGACGCGTCGGGGACCTACGAGGTGCCGGCCGACTTCGACCCGGACGCCTTCGAAACCGTCCTCGTCGACATCAGCTTCGAGCCTCGCGACGGCGTCGAGACCCACTCGGGTGCCTCGATCGTCCGCGGCCCGATCGTCGAGGCCTAGACCCGCTCCCACGTGGTGTGGGTGTGGCTCGGGCGAAACCCGAGCCGCTCCAGGTTCCGCAACGATCCTCCGCCCGGCAGCGCCGTCGACACCGCGATGGCGCATCCGGCGTCGTGGGCCCACGAGAGCCGATGAGCGATGAGGGCTGACTGCACGCCCCGGCGACGGGCTTCGGGGCGGGTCGACATCCCGCCGAGGGTTGCGATGTCGCCGTCGATCCGCAGCATCGCCGCACCGACGACGACCCCCGTGGCGTCACGGGCGAGGAGCAGGCCCGGAGTGTCGCTCTCGGCTGCGGCGCGAGCGTAGACGTCGCTCG
Source organism: Actinomycetota bacterium (assembly GCA_039193795.1). Taxonomy (GTDB): domain Bacteria; phylum Actinomycetota; class Acidimicrobiia; order Acidimicrobiales; family Aldehydirespiratoraceae; genus UBA11606. The sequence continues at coordinate 6,341 of JBCCWI010000130.1, forward strand.
CCGCTCGGGTTCGTGGCGTGACGTGCCCCCACCCCTCGGCCGAGGCCTCCTGCCACGCGTCGACCTGCGCCACTCCGATGAACTCGATCGAGTGATCGTGGTCCACCACCGGACGGTGCTCGAGGTCGTGGACGACGGCACACCGTCCGGCCTCGGCCCGGTAGCCTCGCCGGCGCAATCGTTCGATCGCATCGGATCGCGTGGCCTCGCAGGTCTGTACGGCGGGAACGACACCGATGTCCTCGGCGTGTTCCTCGAGATGGGCGAGGTCGTCGTCGGTCAACGCCTGGCGCAGACCGGCACCCATGACCTGGTTCGTGTACAGCCCGGGGCCGGCGAGGATGGCGGCACCGTCGGCGAGGTCGAAGGTCATCGACCCCCAGGAGGGGTCGATCCGCGCGACCGCGTCGACGATGCGGCGTTCCGCGATCGCCAACGACCGTTCGATGACGACGATGCGTTCGGTCGCCGCCATCACAGCGTGAAGGTCATCTCCGACACCAACGCACCGGGCAGCCGGAGGCTGTCCATCGAGCGGTGGTGATAGGTCGACGCATCCAGGATCGTCTCCGCCGTGTCGGTGAGCCCCTCGAGGCGGTCACCGAGGAGGTGGTATGCGGTGTCGTCGAAGCGAAGCACGTCGATCGGGGCCACGATCTCCCCGTCCTCCACCCAGAACGTGCCGAATCGGGTCATGCCCGTCGTACGGCACGCGGCGCGGTCCGAGAAGTTCAGGTACCAGAGGTTGCCGACGTACAGCCCGGTGCCGAGGGCGTCGAGCACGCCGTCGGTCGCCAGCTCGCCGGGCTCCATCGCGATCGCGACCGGTGCCTCCCAGTCGACGGCGCCGTTGGTGTCGACGCCGTACTCGCGAGCGGATCGCGGCGAGACCAGATGGCGATCGAAGCGGCCGTCGGTGATGAGCGGGACCTCAGCGGGCCGAGCGAAGCCGGCCGACTGGAAGTCCGGTGCGACGCCACCGGCGATGTCCTCCCGGATGGTCACGCCAGGGGCGAAGGACGCACCCTCGGTGACCATGCGCAGCAGCGGTGTCTGGCGCGTCTCGTGGGCCCGCAGGCCGAAGCCGCCCCACGAGAGCATGCCCATGAGCTCCTCCATCGCCGACGGGGTGAGGAAGGCCCGGTAGCCGCCGGGCGGGAGGCTCTTGGGGGTGCGACCGAGCGCGTCGAGCTCTCGGATCGACCATTCGAGCTTGGAGGCGAACGCATCCGTCTCCCAGGCCGTGCCGGCATAGCCGTTCTTGGTGGCCTTGTCGCCGCTCAGGTGCAGCGACCAGTCGAGGTTGAAGGTCGAGGCCTCGAACCAGTTGCGCTGCCCGAGCGACGAGCCATACGCCTGATAGGTCGAACCAGCGGCGTAGATGCCCACGAAGTCCTTGCCCGCGGCGCCAGATGCGACCGTGTCGACCGCATCGGCGGCGGCGGGAAGCGTGCCGCTGACGAAGCGTTCGGAGTCGACGCCGTCGGTGGCGTAGAGCAGGAACGGATCCTCGGGGAGCACGGATCGCTGCGCGCGGAGCTGATCGAGCAGGGCGGTGATCCGCGCCTCGTCGACCGACCGGTCGCCGGTCAACGACACCGAGCCCTCGGCGTGCCGACTCCCCTCGATGAGGTCGAGGGACAGCGTCTGCTGCTGCACCGTTCCGGCCTGGCGGACCTCGGCATGGTTGAAGCGCACGAAGTCGCTCGTCTCCCCTCGAAGCGAGGCCAGCAGTGTCTCGTCGGCCTGGAGCGACCCGGTCGCCCAGGTGATCAGGGTGTCGAAGTCGGCGCGGACGTCGGCCGTCGTCACTCCGCCCCTCCGAACACCTCGATGTTCGAGAACCGACAGTGGGGCGACGCGTGCCCGACCCGGATCACCTGATTCGGCTCGCCCTTGCCACAGTTCGGCGTGCCCATGGTGGTGAAGTCGTTCGCGACACCGCTCAGGCTGCGCCAGAACGTCGACGAGATGCCCCGGTAGTTGGGGTTGCGAACGATCGCGCCCAACTCGCCGTCCTCGATGACCCGTCCGATCTCACAGCCGAACTGGAACTTGTTCCGGCTGTCGTCGATCGACCACGACACGTTGGTCTCCATCAACACGCCGTGCTCGACACCGGCGATGAGCTCGTCGACGGTGTCGGTGCCGGCCTCGACGTTGAGGTTCGCCATCCGGTCGATCGGTGGACGGTTCCAGCTGGACGCTCGGCTGTTGGCCACTCCGTCCATCCCGGCGCGCGCCTGGGAGATGGTCCCTCCCAGCGGTCGCTGCAGGATGCCGTCCTTGATGAGGTGGGCTCGCTCGGCGAGAGTGCCGTCGTCGTCGAAGCCATAGCTCGCCACCTCACCGTCGACACCGGGGTCGAACGTGACGTTGAGCAGCTCGCTGCCGTACTGGTAGGTGCCGAACATGTCGGGCGTGACGAAGCTGGTGCCGGCATAGTTGCGCTCGTCGCCGAGGATGCGGTCGAGTTCGAGCGGGTGGCCGATCGACTCGTGGATCTGGAGCACCATCTGGTCGGGGGCGAGCACGAGATCCATCACGCCGCTCGGACAGTTCGGCGCCTCGAGCAGGGCGATGGCCTCCTCACCGATCCGGACCGGGGCGTCGGCGAACCCGTGCCGGGCGAGCACTTCGAGTCCGCCCTGGCCGCCGAACGCCGCACGGCCGTAGGTGCGGCTCTGGGTGTTGGACCCGACGTTCGCCGTCGCTCGCAGATCCGGGAAGACCTGATGGATGCGCTGCACGACCCGGCCGCCGCCGTCGGTGATCAAGAGGCTCTCGATGTCGTAGCGGGTGAGCGCCGCCGCCCGGTCGACGATCCGGTCATCGACGTCGAGCGCCGCGTCGGCCCGGACCAGCATGGCGATCTGGTCGGCGAGATCCATGGCGTCGAACGATCGGGCGACCGGGGTCTCGTACTCGCCGACGGTGTGACGCAGCGGCGTCTGGGCGACGACGCTGCGACCGGCGGTGGCGTTCGCCCACTCCGATGCGCGTTCGACCGCGGCGAGCAGGCCGGCGTCGGTGAGATCGGAGGTGGCGCCGTACCCGATGCCGCCGTCGCGCCAGACGGTGAACATGACGCCCTCGTCGTGGGAGGCGGACGCCGGTTCGACGACGCCGTTGCGCACGGCCAGATGACTGCCGCGCTCGACGACGTGACGGGCGGACGCGTAGTCGGCGTCGGACGGGAGCACCGAGCGGAGTCGGTCCTCGAGCCGGGTTTCGAGATCGGTCATGGACCGAGTGTAGGAGCCCCGGGTCGCGCCGGTCGCCGTCGGGCAGGGCAAGCAGGTGCGTGGCCGACGCGGCGCTACGCGAGGTTCTCGACGAACGCCTCGAGCTGGCGCAGGTTGCGCACCTCGAATGTGCCGTCGCAGTACTGGGCGTACTCGCCGACGATCGAGTCGCCGGTGTCCCAGTAGCTGTTGGGCTCGGGGTTCAGCCAATGCACGGCCCGGGCCTTCTCGTTCATCGCCTTGATGATCCAGCTCTCCGACGCGTGGTAGTTGTTGCGCGCATCGCCCAGGATCATGATCGAGGTCCGGGGTCCGATGTCGTTGCCGTACTTCTCCCAGAACACCCCGAGGGCGTGGCCGTAGTCGGAGTGGCCATCGACCCACACGACGTCGGCTTCGGTGTTGACCCGGTGCACGGCCTCGTTGATGTCCTCGACACCCTCGAACATGTGGGTGACCTCGTCGAGGCCGTCGATGAACACGAACGCTCGCACCTTCGAGAACTGGCCGGAGATCGCGTAGACGAGGTGCAAGGTGAAGCGGGCGAACGCGGCCACCGAACCCGAGATGTCGGCGATGACGAAGATCTCGGGCTTGTGTGGGCGAGGGTTGCGGAACTTCGGCTCGGCGGGGACCCCGCCATAGCTGAGGCTGGCGCGAACCGTACGACGGAAGTCGAGCGGGCCCTTGCGGCCGTGGCGCCGCTTGCGCTGCAGACGGGCTGCGAGCTTGCGAGTGAGCGGGTAGATCGCCTTGCGCAGCGACGCCATCTCCTCGCGGGACGCGTGCATGAAGTCGACGTCCTCGGGGAGCGGCTTGCGCAGGGTCTTGGCCATCGCCTCGACGCCGCGGTCGGCGACGAGCCGGCGGCGGATCTCGGCCTCGATCTCCTTCTGGAGTTCGTCGATGCGGCTCTGGTACTCGTCACGCTGGAGCCGCTGTTCGAACTCCGAGAGATCCTCGGCGTCGCCGTCGTTGTTCTGGTCCTGCTCGAGCAGGCGCTCCAGGACGCCGTCGAGATCCAGGTTCCGGAGGGTGCGGTAGAGGTAGTAGGTGCCGCCGACCGGTCGGCCCGGCTCCATGCCGGCGTAACGCTTGACCGCCTGCCGGGCGACGCCGCGCATCATCTGCTGATCGCCGCGCATCAGCGACTGGTACAGCATCTCGGCGAGTTCTTCGGGGGTGAGGTTCTCGCCCCCGCCGCCCTGCTGATCGCCGCTCCCCTGCTGATCGCCCTGCTGGTCGTCGTCGTCCATCTCGGGCAGTTCGACGGCATCGTCGCCGATCTGGTACTCGTCGCCGCGCAGCGAGAAGTAGACCTCGAAGACGGTCTCGAACGCCTTCCAGTGGTTGTGATGCTTGACCAGGGTTGCGGCAAGGGCGTACTTGAAGGTCTGACGATCCTCGAGCGGGACGTGCTTCACCGCCTCCATCGCATCGAGGTTCTCGGTGAGGCTGACCGGGAGCCCGGCCGCACGCAGCTGGACGATGAACCCGTTGAGCAGGTCGAGGATCGGATCGCCGATCCCCTCCGGCGTCGACGCCATCTCGTCGGGTGTTGGCGAGTCGTCGGTGACGGTCATCGTCGGTGGCCGATCAGGGCGAGACGCCGTCGGCGGTGGCCAGTTCCTTGAGCGCCTTGTTGATGTCGCTCTGGTACTTCAAGAGGATGTTGATCGTCTGCGAGGCGGTCTGTTCGTCGATCTTCTCGACGCCGAGCAGCACCAGGGTCTTGGCCCAGTCGAGGGTCTCGGAGACCGATGGCGACTTCTTCAGCTCGATCTGGCGGATCGAGCGCACGACCCGAGCGACCTGGTCGGCGAGGTTCTCGGTGATGTCGGGAACCTTGGTGAGAACGATCTCCTTCTCGCGCTCCATGTCGGGGTAGTCGACGTGGAGGTAGAGGCAGCGGCGCTTGAGCGCCTCGGAGAGCTCCCGGGTGTTGTTGGACGTCAGGAACACCAGCGGGATCTGCTTGGCCT
>JBCCWI010000131.1:0-11389 GCA_039193795.1 Actinomycetota bacterium
AGTTCGTGTAGCCCTCGAGGGTGGGGTGGGTCGGGTGGTAGGTCATCCCGAACAACTCGACCGTCCCCGAGTCGAGGACTCCCTGGATCTCCGCTCGCTTCGCCGGCTGGTTCCACAGACCCAGCGGCGCGCCGCTCGCACCGCCGGAGAAGATCACCGTCTGTTCGTGGTCGGCGAACCCGGCGGCCGGTGCGAGGTCGGCCATCTGCAACGCCATCGGCCGGAAGAAACTGTGGCCGATGAAGAGCGACTCGAAACCGGTCCCCGGATCGGCGGCACCGCACCCGGTCCCGGTCGGATCGACGGTGACCGGCGGCTCACCGGCGTAACGGTGGAGGAATGTGGCGATCTGGCCACGGGTGACCGGATCGTTCGGCGAGAACTCGGTTGCGCTCGTGCCGATGGTGATGCCCTCGGCGAAGAGCCACGACACCGGGTCCTGCTGCCAAGGGGCCACGACGTCGGTGAAGGGGTGGTCCGCGCCGACGGTCAGCGGCGCTGCGAGACGGTAGAGGAGGGCGGCGAACTGGCCGCGGGTCAAGGTGTCGTCGGGCGAGAAGGTCGTGGGTGAGGTACCGGTGGTGATCTCGTTGGCGGCCATCCACGACACCGGACCCTGCTGCCAGTCCTTCGCCACGTCGGCGAACGGATGGGGGGCGGCGGCCGGCTCGCCTTCCATGCGCCACAGGAAGGCGGCCGCCTGCGCACGGGTCACCGCATCCCACGGCGAGAAGCACGACGGCGAGGTACCGGTCGTGATCTCGTTGTCGACCATCCATTGCACCGGAGCGGTGTAGTAGCGGTCGTCCTTGACATCGCCGAACCCGGCGACGGCCGATGCCGGGCTCGCCGTTGCGAGGAGTGCGGCGAGGACCGCCAGGACGAGGAGGGCGCGGGCACGGAGGGGCATGTCCGCATCTTCGTCCGTCGGGACGCGGAACTGAACGCTGGACAGCTGCTCCTAACCGTTCCCTCACATCGTCGCCCGCGCCGGGCGCGAAGCCGTCAGGCGTGCAGGCGGAGGAAGTCGACGAGGTCGTCGATCAACACCACGCCGGATGCCGCCCGATCCGACCACAGGTCGATCGCTGGGAAGCCGTGGCCGACACCGTCCAACCCGTGGACGACGACGTCGACGCCCACCGATCCGCCCCGCCAGGCGATCACCGAGGCGTACTCGTACGGCACGATCGGGTCCGCCGTGCCGTGAGCGATCCAGATCGGCGCGTCGCCGGCGTCGAGCGGCTCGGCCAGGCCGGGCGTGACGGTGTAGCCACCCCAGAGCGAGATGACCGCCGCGATCCCGGGTGCGGCCAGCCCTGCGTCGTCACCGAGGTGGGCGGCGTAGAGCGATGCGATCGCGCCGGCGGAGCTGCCACCGAGCACGACCCGGTCGGGGTCGACGCCGAGTTCGAGCAGCCACTCGGCTGCGAGCACCGTGTCCTCGATCGCGGCGGCGACCACGTCGGTCTCGGCCAGCCAGTCCGAGACGGTGGCGGGATCGAGGCCATCGAAGTACGCGGTCAGTGCGGCGGTCGTGACGATCGGTTCGTCGCCGGCGAGGCGGTGATCGATCGAGACGGTGACGATGCCGTGGGAGGCGAGGGTCGTGGCGAGCTCGGGGAGGCCGGCGTTGGTGCGGGAGCCCTGGGTGAAGCCCCCGCCGTGCACGAGCACTGCGGCGGGTTGACCGGCGATGCGGTCACGGCCATCGGCCGCCACCGGCACATAGAGATCGAGGACGAGGTCGATCGGACCGGCGGTCGTGTCCCCTCGCCCGTAGACGATGGCGTCATCGACTCGCACCGAGTAGGCGTCGACGATCTCGGGGCGCGACGGTGGGAGCGACGTCGTGGTCGTGGTGGTGGTCGACGGCGCCGCCGCGACACGTTCCGCCCCGAGCGCAGGGGCGTCGGTGGCCACCTCGGCCGCGGCCGGTGAGGCGATGGTCCGCTCGGCGGGCGACACGACGGCCGCAGCGAGTCCGCACCCGCTCAGCAGCACGGTGGAAACGACGAACAGGCGCGCGGCCTGACCACGCGAACGTCGAGGGGGCTCCGCCATCACCTTCCCCTCGTCGACCGGAGCCGCCCCGATCGTGAGCGATTGCGCCTCGGTTCAGCTGGTCACCCGTCACGCCTCAGGCGTCGTCGGCGAAGAGCTCCGCGTGGCGGGCCTCGACCGCGGGCCACAGGTCCGCCAGATCGGGTTGCACGAGCCCGAAGTCCCGCTCCAGCGCAGCCACGAGTTCGGCGGCGTCGGCGATCGTCTCCTTGGTGCCGTCGGGATGGAAGCGCACCCGCCCGACGAGCGCGATGGTGTGCCGCCCGGTGTCGTCGAACCGGTTGACGATCAGGTTCTGGCGGAACACCGACTGCTCGTCGTCCTGGAGCGCCCGGCAGACGATCGCCAGCCGATCCTCGTCGGGTCGTTCGTCGAGATCGAACATCGGGGGCTGCACACCTTCGGCGTTGTGGAACCGCCACAGACCCTCGCCGGTCGACTCGAGACGGAAGACCCGCCCGCCGACCTCGTGCTCGCCGGCAGCCAGCGGAATCGGCTCGATCATCGCCGCGCCGAGCCCGACGTCGACCAGCCACGGCCCGTCGAGATCGACTCGCAACACGAGATGGTTGCCGAGATGGCCGAGATCCGCCGCGGTCTCCCCCACCACCCCGCCGACCATGCGGGTCACGGCGAACCCGATCTCACCCAGCGCCCAGGAGAACAGTCCGTTCTGCTCGTAGCACCAGCCGCCCCGACGACGGGTCACGAGCTTGTCGAAGATCCGGTCCCCGTCGAGGTCGACCGGCACGCCGAGCTGGACGTCGATGTCCTCATAGGGGATCGCGATCGAGTGACGACGATGCAGGAGTCGCAGGGTGGCGAGATCGGGCCGCACGGGACCGTCGTGGCCGATGCGGGCGAGATAGTCGTCGAGCCGGGACACGCCGACATCATCGCAGCACGCGGGCCGCTCGGCGCAGGAGATGTCAGCGGTACGCTCCGGGGACGCGCGACCGGGAGCACCGACGATGAAGACCCTGATGAGAGCAGCAGCCAACGGCATCGTGACCGCCGTCGTCTTCGTGGTGGCCGTCTACTTCGTCGCCGACGCCGCCAGCGGGCCGCTGCTCGTCGAAGGATCGAACGGCGGGCTGGCGGAGGCCCGGCTCGTCGGCGCGGTCGTGTTCACGATCCTCGGAGGCCTGATCAGCGCCGGCATCGCCTACCTGCTCCGCACCCGCCCCCGAGCCGAGCTGCGGTTCATCAACATCTGCGCCGGCTTCCTGATCGTGTCTGGCGCCTGGGCGTTCAGTCAGGCGCACGACCTCACGACCGGCATCTGGCTCAACGTCATGCATCTCGCAGCCGCCGCGCCGATCATCGATCAGCTGCGCCGCTGGCTGCGATCGCGCTGACGCCCGTTCACAGGCCGAGCAGCGCCATCAGGTCCTCGGCGATCCGGAGGGTGTAGGCGCCATAGAGGTGGTCGCGGTCCTCCCGCACCTGGACGCCGTCGACGATCGCGTCGCACAGCGGATACGCCGGGCACGCCAGCAGGTTCATGTCGACGACTCGCACGCCGTCCAGGTCGGACGCGAGCTGGCGATACACCTCGGTGTCGGGACCGGCCGCCGCTGCCACGAACGCACACTCCTCGATCAGCGCCGCGCCAGAGAGACAGCCGGGGACATCGAACGGCGCGTCGGGGATCGGTTCGACGACGATCACCTCGGCACCGGTGGAACGGATGGCGGCGATCGTCTCGGCCGACGCGATGTCGACGAGCTCCGTGTCGACGAGCCCGGCGGTCGACACCCACTCCGGCCGCGGCTCGACCTCGTAGCCGCTCGTCGAGAAGTCGTGGGTGACGAGCACGACGACCTCGGCCTCGAAGGCGGCGACGAGATCGGGGTAGAGGCCGTCGCGGAGATCGCGACAGGCCCGCTTGGCGCCCTCCACCGGCAGCGCCGAGACGTACTGGATGCCCTGCTGCCACGCACAGCCGTTCATGGTCGCGATGGCGTAGGAGAGGTCGTTCGCGGTCGCGTACTCGGCGAAGGCCAGGTTGAGTTTCGACGCGTGGCTGTCGCCGACGAGCATCACCCGGGTGCCTGCGCCCTCGGTCACGATGCACTCGTCGATGCCGGACGGCACGATGTTGACGCAGCCGACCCGATCCGAGAACGACGACTCGATCGGCACGACACCGAGATCCTCGGGCACCGGTCCACTCACCGGCACCGACACGGTCGGGACGAACACCTCCGGCTCAGCCGACTCCGGCTCCGGCTCAGCCGACTCCGGCTCCGGCTCGTCGAGCGCCACCTCGTCACCGTCGACCGTCCCATCGGCAGCGTCGGGCTCGGCCGGCACCTCGACCTCGACCTCGACCGGCACGGTCACCGTGACCGTCACCGGTGGAGGTACGAATCCCGGTCGCTCGGCGGCACGGACCTGATCGGTGTCGGTGCGCAGGATGGCCGGTGCCAGCACCAGGCCGATGATCACGGTGCCGGCGATGCCCAAGCCGACCGTCGTGACGTCGGCACGGCGACGGCCGGTCGGGGCGTGGGTCCGGATCGGGCGCTCGATCAGATCCATGCTCAGCTTGGCGAGGGCGGTGCTGACCAGGGCGACGACCACCAGCGTCGGGCCCGGATCGAGGACGAGGGTGCGCTCGAGCAAGACGACGAGCGGCCAGTGCCACAGATACGTCGCGTAGGACAGGCCGCCGAGCACGACGAAGGGCCGAGACGACAGGAGCCGTTCCGCGCCGACGGCGGGGCCGGCGACCCGCCCGGCGATCACACCGACGACGGCGAAGGTGATGACGGCGGCGTACATCCCGCGCTCGACGGCGTTGACGTCGCCGATCACGGCGACGATCACCATCGCGACCAGCCCGACGAGGACGACCACCGCGCTCGTCGGCGTCGACACGGCCCGGCGACCGGAACCGTCGGGTCGCGACAGCACGAACGCGAGGGCCGCGCCGGCGAGCAACTGATACGCCCGGGTGTCGGTGGCGTAGTAGGCGCGCAGCAGATCGGTGTCGGAGAGCGACCACGCCCACCATGCCGCGCCCACGCTGGCGACGCCGACGACCGCGGTCACGAACCCAGGGCGTCGCCGCCACACCGCGAGCAGACCCAGGGAGAGCACCGGCCAGACCAGGTAGAACTGCTCCTCCACCGCCAGCGACCACAGATGCAGGAACGGGCTCGAGGTGATCGACTCCGCGAAGTAGTCCTGCCCGCCGTCGATGAAGTGCCAGTTGGCGAAGTAGAAGATCGCCGCCCGCGCATCGTCGAGCGTCGACGCCCGCTCGGCCGGATTCGAGAACGCCACGAACACGACCGACGTCACGAGCACCGCGACCCAGGCGGCCGGCAGCAGCCGCCGCACCCGACGGGCGTAGAAGCCGACCAGATCGATCCGACCCGCACCCGCGTACTCGACGATCAACAGCCGCGTGATCAAGAAACCCGACAGGACGAAGAAGACGTCGACGCCGATGAACCCACCCTCGAAACGGGCGACGCCCGCATGAAACGCGACGACGAGGTAGACGGCGACGGCCCGCAGGCCGTCGATCGCCGGCATTCGTTCGAGATGCGGGCCGGACTGGCCGGTTTCGGTCACGATCTCCCCCGGGACGAGTCGGCATCGACTCGGGCTGACGAGACGAACAACGTGCCCGGCCGCGCTCCCGGATGCAACCACCCCGGCGCCGGTCACCGGTTTCCTCGGTCATCGCGCACGAATGACTCAAGTGACCTCCGAAGTGGGCCGTAGTACCCACCATGGCTAGGTACAACGATCTGGAGACGACCTCGGAGCCCACGCTCGACGCTCGCGGTCCGCTCGCCATCGATCTGACCGCCGGCCAGGCCATGATCGCTCGGCGGCGCCGGAGCGACGCCGAGGGGCTGGCGAACGACGACGGCGCCGCCGTGCAGGCCCGACTCCCGGCTGCCCGCAACGCCTACCTGGCGAACAGCCGTGATGCCTTCATCTCGACGCTGACTCCCAGTCGGGGCACGGCGGCGACCGTCTACGCCTGAGCGCACGCCGGGCCGACACCACGCCATCCGGGTTGGGTCGTGCGGCCCTTGCCCGACCGAGGCGACCTCCGTACCGTCGGTGACATGCAGGAGACCGCGGGCGCGATCGTGGTGCGACGCACCCCGGTCCCGTTGATGCGACAGCTACGCGATCAGGGTCGCAGTGACGCCGAACTCGAGCAGGTGGCGGCGGCGGTCGCACTGGCGCGCGACCTGTTCGGTTCGCGGATCGACTTCGACGGAGGTCCGGCGCTCAACCACTTCATCGGCGCCGGCAGCGTGACCGCCGCCCTCGGCCTCCCGACGGAGCTGGTCGCGTTCGCGATCGTGCACAACGCCTATCGGGGCGGTGACTTCGCCGATGGTCGGCGCTCAGGCGCCGACGAGACCCGGCGAGCGGTCGTGCGGGACGCGGTCGGCGAGACGGTCGAGTTGCTCGTCCACGAACGCTACGCCGACGAGACCGACCGACTCGATGGGCCGCTCCCCGATCCCGACAGCCGGGAGGGCCGCATCCAGCTGACCGACCTGTGTGAGCTCTACGAGAAGTACGAGAACGGCAGGATCCACGCCGCCAACCCGGACCGCGCCGACCGGCGCGCGGTCGAGGCGAACGGGGACGCGATCGTCGCCCGTGCCCGTCACCTCGGTGGCGACGACTTCGCCGACGCCCTCGCCGAGTCGTTCGACCGGCCCCCCGACATCCCCGTGGGAGCGGCGTCGGGCACGACGTACGGGTGGCAGCAGATCCCGAGTCAGACCATCGTGCGCCCGACGATCCGGGCGCGACGCGCCGGAGCACGCGTGACTCGACCCCTGCGCGAAGCCGTCTGGTGGTCGCGTCGACAGGGTCGGCGGGTCCGCCGACTCGTGCGTCGCCTGCGCCACTGAACCGGCGCGGCGCCCTCAGACGCCGTCGATGTAGACCCAGCGCCCAATCTCGCGACGGAAGCGGCTGCGTTCGGCGAGGACACCGCGGTCGCCGTCGTGTTCCCAATGGGCGCGGAACTCGACGATTCCCTCGGTGTCGAGCTGACGGCCCCGTTCGGTGTCGACGACCTCGAGGCGCACCCAACGCCGGCCGGGGACGACGTGCAGATCGGGCGGGCGGGTCTCGGGTGCCCAGCTCGCCGCCAGATGGTCGCTGTGGCCGGTTGCGTGGGCGACATAGCGGGACCGCATCAGCATCTCGGCGGTCGGGGCGAGCACGTCGCCGTTGAGGATCGGCCCACAGCACTGCGCGAGCGTCGCGTCGAGTCCGCAGGGGCAGTCCATGAGGTGACCGTAGCGCCGTGGTGTCAGCCGGGGAGCACGAGGCGACCGGCCTCGTCGACGTACTTCCACTCGTCTTGGAAGTCGGCGTTGTCCCAGGCGCCGAGACCGGGGTAGAAGACGCGGCCCGGGCCATGGGGTTCGAGATCGTCGCCGTTCCAGCGCTCGTCGGGGATCTCCCCCGCCAACAGATAGCGGCTGTCGGTCGAGAGCCGACAGCGACGCTGCGGGGATTCGTTGTCGAAGGCCCCATGCACCATCGACATCGAGAAGATCAGGGCGTCGCCGGGCATGAAATCGGTCGTGAGCCAGCGGGCGCCGTAGCGATCCTGCACTTCGGCGGGATCGTCGGACAGCCAAACCAGCCCGTCGCGATCGGCGTCCATCCGGAGGTAGCCGTCGGCGAGCTCCTGGTTTCGGTGGCTGCCCTCGAGCAGCATCAACGCGCCTTCGTGCGGCAGAACGCGGCCGAGCGGGATCCACACCGACAGGTGCTTGTCGGTCCCCCGGCTCATGTAGGGCCCATCGGCGTGATAGCCGCAGCCCTCGCCGGGTCGGGCGAGCCGCGGCCAGCGGAAGTCGTAGGGCCGCACACCGCCGCCGAGCAGTGTGCCGACGACGTCGACCAGCGGCTCGTGCAAGATGACCGACTCGTAGTGGGCACCGGTGCGCAGGCTCTCGGTGAACATCCGCATGTTGGCGGTGGCGAGACCGGCCTTGTCGCCGGCGATGGCGTCGTCGAGCGGATGGCGATCATCGACCTCGCCGAGGATGGCGTACTTCTGGAGCAGTTCGATCCGGGCGGCCTGCACGAGCGTCGGGTCGATGATCCCCCGGAGGAACAGGTGGCCCTCGCGTTCCCAGCGATCGAGGAGTGCGTCGGTGTCGGTGAGCAGACCCGACGCGTCGTCGAGCTCGGCGACCCGGCCGTCGTCGACCCGCACCGGCGTGCCGGAGAAGCGCAGGAGGTCGGTTTCGAGCGTCAGGGCCATCGCTTCGTGAGGGTATCGGCCTCCCCGAGCCTGTGGGATGCCGGGCCGCCCGGCGCTCAGCCGGTCAGCACCTCGTAGAGCCGGGTGAGGAAGACCGCCATCTGCGCACGGGTGACGGGCTGCCCGGGCCCGTAGGTCTCGGCGGAGGTGCCGGTCGTGATCCCGAGTTCGTAGAGGCACCCGACGTCGGCGTGGGCGTACGAGGCCGGGGCGACGTCGGCGAACGGCGACGGTGAAGCGCACGCCTCGCCGGTCATCTCCCGCAGCAGGCGGGCGAGGAAGGCGGCCATCTGTTCGCGGGTCACGTGATCGCCGGGCGAGAACGTCGTCGGCGACGTGCCTCCGGTGACCCCGATTGCGGCGAGGCAGCCGATCGCATCGTTGGCGTAGGACGCCGGTGCGACGTCGGTGAACGGCACGGGACCCGTGCAGGTCTCGCCGGTGACGACCGAACGGAACCGGCCGAGGAAGGCGCCCATCTGTTCCCGGGTCACCGGATCGTCGGGCGAGAACGTCGAGGCCGAGGTGCCGGTCGTGACCCCGAGCGCGAACACGCACGCGACCGCGGTGTCGGCCCACGAGGTCGCGTCGACGTCGACGAACGGGTAGGGGTCGGGCCGGCGACAGTCGACGCCGGTCTCGTCGGGGCCCAGCAACCGCCGTCCGGGCATGGTGATGGTCTCGACCGTGAACGCCCCGGTGGAGCCGTCGCCGATGCGCACGGCGTAGGTTCGGCCGGCGCGTGCGTCCGGCAGGTCGGCGACGCCGCCGTCGCTCACCGCCGCGGTCGCCCACAGCGGGCCGGTGACCGACTCGATCCAACCGACATGGCTCGACACCCGCGTGTACACGTCGGGGACGTCCGGGTGCGCCGCACATCCCAGCTGCGAGTTGAACGACACGATGCCCGCGACCATCGCCACGCCACCCTCCTGGACGACCAGGGGGCCGCCGCTGTCGCCCTGGCAGAACCCGGACGGGTGGGCGGATGCGCAGATGTGGGAGTGGTCATCCCAGCCGGGGACCGTGTCGACCCAAGCACCGCAGTCGGACGCGATGGCGACGTCGGTGCCGTGGAGCTCGGTGACGGTGAAACCGCCCGACACCGTCGCACCCCAACCGGTGACGTAGGCGGCGGCGCCGTCGGCGGGGCCGGCGAGGTCGTAGAGCGGGATCGTGTCGGCGCTCGCCCGGTCGACCGGTTCGGCGAGCCGGACCAGGGCGATGTCGTTCGCAAGCACGGTGCGGTCGTAGTCGGGATGGACCGCCACCGACTCACCCGCCACCAGGGTGGAGTTGCGGTCGTACTGGAAGTCGGTCCACTCGGCGACGCCGTAGACGATGTCGATCGCGTCGGGCGCGACCCACACGTCTTCACCCCGCTGCACCTCGACACAGTGCGCCGCGGTCAGCACCCAGGATTCGGCGATCAGGACCCCGCCGCACTCCGCGGCGAGGAACGGGCCGTCGTAGGCGAAGAGCTTGACGGTGTAGCGGTAGCGGTCGATCGCGACCACGGCGCCGCCGACGATGGCGGTGCTGAGCGAGTCGTCCCACGCCGCATTGGTCTCGACCTCGCGGTACTCGACGACCGGCTCGAGGATCTCGGTCTCCGGCGCAGCGACGAAGGCCACGGTGTCGGCGTCGGTCGCCTCGAGCGAGGTGAGGGTGAGGGTCGGTTCGGCGGCTGCGACGGGCGCGACCAGCGATGCGACGGTCACCGCGACCGTCATCACCACCGAACCCACGACACGGCGAGCACCGCCGCGTGTGGGAGTTACCCGCGTCTCCGACACGAAAACGACGGTAGGGGTCGTTCAAACGCGGCGTAAATGGGCACTCCGGCCCATCTAGGTGGGCAACGGACCTGCCGATGGGCGCCGCTCGATCCCACGCGTGGCCATCAGCGCCGACAGCGCCCACAGGCCGGCCGCCACGAAGACCGCCAGACGGATCGACGTGGCCTGGGCGAGGGCACCGAGTGCGAGCCCGCCGGTAAGCTCGCCCAACGCGGTCGTCTGGCCCATCAACGAGTGCACTGTCGCCCGCACCTCCGACGGCGCGTCGCGGTTGGCCCACCCCTCCATCACCGGCCACAGCGACTCGCGGGTCGCGTCCTGCAGCATCAGCCCGAGGCCGATGACCACCACGATCGCGGTGGAGGCGGTGAGGAACGCGCCGGCCGAGGCGATCGCCAACAGGATCACCGCGAGGCGAGCGACGCCGAAGCCCCGATCGAGGGCACGACCCGCAAGGGCGTTGACGACGAGTCCGGCCAACGACAGCACGGTGAAGAGCACCCAGAGGCCGATGAGCGAACTGTCCTCCCACCCTCCCTCGTCGAGGAACCGCTTGTGACCGAGGCGATCGACGACCTCGGAACCCATGTCGAGGGTGAACAGCACGACGACGAGGAGACGCAGACGGGGACGGGTCCGCACGACGGAGAAGCCCTCGCGCAGCGTCTCCACGAAGCCGCGTTCGCGCTCGCGGCCGGGCGTGAAGTGATCCTCGCGCAGGGCGAACGCCATCCAACCCGCGAGGGCGAGGGACAGACACCCCACCGCGACGATGGCCACGCGGACCGACGTCAGCGTCCCGACCACCATCACCGCGAACAGGGCGAACAGTGCGAACGCGATGCCGAACTGGTGCTTGCGGATGAGCAGCCGCTCGATGTCGGTGTCCTCGGCCCGCCCCATACCCTTCAATTCGTCGGTGACCCAGGCGGTGTCGGCTCCGGATCGGAACGTCCAGCCGATCCCGAAGACCGCCTGGGCGGGGAGGATCACCCAGTAGTTGGTCGAGGCGACCGCCCAGATGAACGCCAGGCCCATCAGCGCCTGCCCGATCACGAGGGAACGGCGCCGGCTCACGACGTCGGCGACCACACCGGTCGGGGTCTCCCCGAGCAACACCGACGCCTCCAACACGGCGCCCATGGCGACGAGTTCGATCGGCCCGAGATCGAGCTCGACGACCCACCACACGGACGCGGCGAGCCAGAAGCCCCACTCCAGCCCCTCCGCCAGGCCGAACGCCCGGACGAAGACG
>JBCCWI010000132.1:0-11287 GCA_039193795.1 Actinomycetota bacterium
CTACGGCGGCCGAACGCCCTTCAACTCCTTCCTGGTGGTGGAAGACGCGGGTTCGACCATCGATCCCTGCCGGTTTCCCTGCAAGGGTCCAACATCGACATCTCCAACGCTGGCTCGCCGAACCGACGCCGACCCTGCGTAAGGGTAATCCGTGAGGCGCACTGAAAATACTAGGAAAAAGCGAGTCTTGCGACGCAGGCATCCTCGGGCAGCCTGTCGATTGGCAAGATCTGCTATCGACGCAGTGGATTCAGGTAGATACGACTTCGTAGCAAGGGCAGGCGTGGGCCTTGAAGCGCGAAAGTCCGAAAGCTGTCGTTCCGAAAGCCCGGTGAGATCGACGCCCTTCACCCGGCATTCACCCTCGTCCGGTACGTCGAGCCCGCCGATGATGTGGAGCAGCGTGGATTTTCCAGAGCCGCTCGGCCCCATGACGGCGAGCAGCTCGCCCTCCGGGACAAGCAGGTCGAGCCCGTCGAGGGGCCGGATCTCTCGCTCACCCCGGCCGTAGATTTTTGACCAGCCCGGTCGCCTGCACGACCGGGGAGCCTGCTGTGCTTCATGATCGTTCCTTCTTGGTTCAACGGAACTGCCTCCCGTCGGCGATCAGATCTTCTCCACTCGCCTGCGCTCCACCGACGAGGCGCAGCCCTAGTCCGAGAGCCGCAGTACAAGAGTCGAAACGCCAAAGAGGATCCACGAGCCGAGCAAGAGCCGGCCGGAGCTGCCGCTCGCTAGCTTTCGCTGCGTCGGCTCCAGGTCGACAGAACTCGCCGTGGCCCGTCTTGACGCGCGGGTTTCGGCGAGATATCCCGCGGCGCGCGAGCGGCCTTCAAGAGATGGCCGTCACCTCGATCACCCACTCGTGTTCGCGACAGATCCATGTCGAAGCGCTTTCGCTGAGCGCTTCGGCGGTGAGTCCACTTCCGTGCTTGCGCGCTGCATCCGCCTGGCCGTGGTCGTCAGATCGCTTCGATATAGTGCAGAAGTTCTGTCTTGATCGGATCGACCCACCGGGTCGATTCCCCGTCGACCCCCTGACCGTGGAGCCGCCATGCCCCTCTCTTCGACGCTCCTCCGACCTCTGCGTATCGCGACGTATGTCGCTATTTTGACTCTCGCCTTGCCGGTCGCTGTCCTGGCGACACCCCGCATCGATGCGGTTTCGCCGACCACTGTCGCCGACGGCGACGTGTTGATCCTCGACGGCGCCGGTTTTTTGCCCGACGCGAGCCGTTACTCGGTCGTGCTGCGCGACGCGCAGGGTCTCGCCGCCCTGGGCGAAGTGATCGTCGCGACGCCGCAAACACTAAAAGTCGTGATCCACAGGCTCGGCCGCGGATCGAGCGTCGCAGAGGTCGTGCTCCACGAAGGTGTGCGCCTGCCACTGGTCGGACCATCGATGGCGACCGTCTCCACCGAGTCGGCCACCTGGTTCCACGGCTCCGGCGTGACCGCCGCGGCTGGCCCGGTCGTGGTGCTGGCGCCGACGACCGAAGCACCGAAAGGCGAAAGCGTGCCGATCAAGCCCGGGACGAACGGGGAGCCGTGCGTCAGTGGCGTTTTCACGATCAACATCCCGCTCGACTGCAGCGAGATCACCGCCACCATTCGGGTCGGTGGCGACGATCCCTTCGACGGCCTGCCCTCGTGGTGGCCCGGCGAGCGTGGGGCGAGGAAGGCCTACGGCTCGATCCACGACTTGTGGGCCGCCACCTGGACCGGGCACCTGAAAGGTCGAGCGCTCCAAGACTCGTCAACCTTCGCCAAGGCACTGGCCGGTGTTCTGAGCGAACAGTTCCGCGTGTTCGGCATCGAGGCGACCGCCGAGGAGGACCCACAGGGTATGGCGCGGGTGCAGGTTCACGGAGAACGGATCACCGCGACCACCGGCGCCGCCCTGGTCAGTCTGCGTTGCGTCGCTCCGTGAGCGCCGAAAGCGCCGAAAGCGCCGCGGACGGGTCGCGGCCGTTTTGGCGTAACAGGCGCGCGGCGTCGACGAGCGCCGGCTCGGCTTCCTCGGGCCGCTCGTCGGCGACGAGGGCGAGGCCGAGCGAGAGCAGCCAGCGGGCGCGGTCGAAGGCAGGATCGGTATCGCTGCCGTCGACCTCCAGTAGCTCGCGATAGAGGGGCACGGCTTCGGCGGGCCGGCCGAGGTGGTCCAGGAGGTTGGCGAGGCGGCCGAGGCCGAGCCGTCGATCGGCCGGCCTGGCGGCGTCGGCGGCGCGCCAGATGGTGGCGGCCTGGCGGTAGAGGGTCTCGGCCTCCTCGACGTCGCCGCGCCGGAAACGCAGGTCGCCGAGGGGCACCGCGAGCTCGGCCACCAGGGGATGGCGCTCGCCAACCGCCGCGCGCTGGCTGGCGAAGGCGGCGCGCAGCAGGGCCTCGGCCTCGCCCATGTGGCCGGAGCGCGCCAACACCCGCGCGAGGCCGGCGCGACTGCGGGCGACCTGCGCGTGGTCCTCGCCGAGCACTGCGAGTTGGCGATCGAGGGCGGCGCGCAGCAGGGCCTCGGCTTCGTCGAGCCGGTCCAGCTCCTGGAGCACCGCCGCCAGGTTGGCCCGGTGCTCGGTGACCATCGGGTGGGCCAGGCCGTGCGCCTGGTCGAGTGTTTCGACCGCTCGCCGCAAGTGACGCTCGGCCGTCTCGAGCTCGCCGCGGTGGAAGGCCAGAGCGCCGAGGTTGCCGAGGGAGTTGGCGGTGGTTGGGTGAGCCTCGCCGAAAAGCCGGCGGCGCAGGTCGAGGGCCTGCCGGTAGAGTGCGCGGGCCTCGTCGGACCGGCCTTGGGCTTCAAGCACCGCGGCCAGGTCGTTGAGACTCTCGGCGACCTCGGGTCGCTCTTCGCCTTCGGTCAGGCGTAGGGCCAGCGCGCGGCGCGCCAGCTCCTCGGCCTCACGCAGGCGACCCTGGGCGAAACGCACCTCGGCGAGCGCCGCTAGGGTGCGGGCGTGCTCCGGGTGGTCGTCGAGGGCGGCGGCGAGGGCCTCGTCGGCCTCGTCGAGTCGGCCCTGGTGGAGGCGCACGCGGCCGATCGTTTCCAATACCTGGGCGCGGTCGGCCGGGTATTGCTCCATCCAGGTGCGGAGCTGGCGGGTCCAATCGTCGAGCACGCGGTCGACCGGTACGACCTCACCCGGCTGCGACCAAGGGTCGGCGGCGCGCGACGCGTCGACCAGTAGATTGAGGAAGTGTTCGGCGCGCGCCTGTTGTGCGCGTGCGCGTTGGGCTTGCCAGGTGGTGCCGACCAGTCCGGTCGATAGGCTGACGACGATCAGTACGGCGGCCGCGACCAGCGCCCGGTGCCGGCGGACGAATTTGCTTGCCTGGTAGGTCCACGTGTCGGGCCGGGCGGTGATCGGTCGGTCGTCGAGGTGGCGACGGAGATCGTCGGCAAACTGCTGCACCGAGCCGTAGCGTCGCGCCGCCTCGGGCTGGAGGGCTTTGTGGAGCAGCACTTCGAGATCGCCGCTGAGCCGCCGCGCCAGCTTCGCCGGGGTGGTGGCCCGGTGCTCGGCGATCGTCTCGATCGATTCGGCGCCGTCTTCGCCCGGCAGGTGACCGAAGAGTAGAAGGTGGAGGACGACGCCGAGGGAGTAGACGTCGGTGGCCGTCGATAGGGGCGTCGAAGAGGGGGCTGAGAGAGGCTCGCCGGCGAGTTGCTCGGGGCTGGCGAAGGCGGGCGTCAGCAGGCGGGCGCCGTGACGGGTTTCGGCGCGGGTGTGCGGCCAGGGCGACGCGGCGAGAATCTTGGCGATGCCGAAGTCGAGGAGCTTCGGCTCGCCCGCGGAAGTGACCAGCAGGTTGGCGGGCTTCAGGTCGCGGTGGATGATCAGCTGAGAGTGGGCATATTGCACCGCGTCACAAACGCGCGCGAAGAGACGCAGCCGGCTGGTGACGTCGAGGCGTTGGGCGTCGCAGTAGCGGTCGATCGGCTCGCCGTCGACGTACTCCATCGCCAAGTAGGGCTGCCCGGAATCGGTCGAGCCGCCGCCGAGAAGGCGCGGGATCGCCGGGTGCTCGAGGCCGGCGAGGATCTGCCGCTCCTGGCGCAGGCGGCGAAGGAACTCGGCGGTTTCGAGCCCGCGTTTGAGCAACTTGACCGCCACCCGTTGGCGGTATTGGGCGTCATTGCGCTCGGCCAGGTAGACGACGCCCATGCCGCCGCGGCCGAGCTCGCGGACCGGACGGTACGGGCCGATCGACGCCGGCAGGGTCTCCTGCGTCACGGAGCGTTCGAGCGCCTCGGAGATCGCCTCCCCCAGGCGGTCGACCGGCGCAGCGTCGGCCGCCACCAGCGACGTCACCTCGCGACCGAGGGCCGGATCCTCCTCGGTCAGCCGGGCGAGGGCGATCGTCCGCTCGGCCGCTGGCAAATCGAGGATCTCGACGAAGGCCGCTTCGACCCGCTCCCAGCTCGGCTCGTCGGGCGAGGTCATCGAAGCCAACCCGCGGGCGCCAGGGACGGCCGGAGCGGAAGCCTCACGGCGCGGACTGGTCGAGGTGGCGCTGGAGCCACGCCTTGCCGATCCGAAGATCACGCTCGACCGTCGCCGTCGAGTGGCCGACCACCGAGGCGATCTCGGCGACGGTCAGGCCACCGAAGTAGCGCAGCTCGATCGCTTTGGCCTTGCGCTTGTCGACACCGGCGAGTTCGTTGAGGGCTTGGTCGAGCGCCAGCACCGGCTCGCTCGGCTCGACCGCCATCTGCTCCTCGTCGAGCACCACGGCCGAAACACCGCCGCCGCGCTTCTCAGCCCGACGCTGGCGCGCCAGGTCAACCAACACCCGGCGCATCAGGCGCGAGGCGAGGGAGAAGAAGTGGTCGCGGTCTTGCCATTCGACATCGGCACCCACCAGGCGCAGGAACGCCTCGTTCACCAGCGCGGTGGTCTGGAGAAGGTGGCCCCCCGCCTCCATCCGCATGTGGTGGCTGGCCAGGCGGTGGAGCTCGGCATAGACCATCGGCGTCAGCACGTCGAGCGCGTCGTCCTCGCCGGTGCGCCACCGCTGGAGCAGTCGGGTGATGGCTCCGTTGGATTCGATGGCCGGCTCTCCTTTCGCGGGTCGTCGGACCGGCTGGGGTGGTCGGAAGATAAAGCTTAGTCGACGCGATCTCGACCCGCAACACATCCGATGATGGGTTTCGCCGGGCCACGCCGCTACAGGGATGAAACCGATTGTGAGTTCCCGTTCCCCCTTCCGCCGCCCTCCGGCGGACGACTATCCAAGGAGTCGCTCATGCAGCACCGTGGTTCTCGAACCCATCGAATCCTCGTCGTCGTGGCCCTCGTCGCCGCGCTCCTCGCCGTACCGGCCGTCGCTCAGAAAGGCAAGCCGCAGGAGGAAGGCGAGACAAGCGTCCACTTCCTCCTGAAATCGCTGGCCGAGCGGCCGAGCGAGGAAATTCCCGCGATCCTGCGCGAAGATATCGGAGGCCGCCAAGGGACCCAGACCATCGACCGCCGCCCCGCCCTCTCGCTCATCGTGACCACCGACGCCAGTCGCGAAACGCTGAGGGAGCTCGGCGCCGAAGTGCGCGCCCAGGGTGATGGCTGGGCGACCATCAACCTCCTGCCCGAGCGCTTGCCCGAGCTGGTCCAGAGCGGCGTCACGCAGATGATCACCCTGCCGCGCAAGTTCGAGCCGAACCTCGAGGTCAGCGTCGCCGGCACCGGCGCCGATCACCTGCGCACCGAGACGGCCGGCGTTTTCTCCGGCGACACCGGCGCCGGGGTCATTATCGGCGTCGTGGACTCGGGCCTCGACCTCACCCACCCGAACTTCCAGGACCCGTCGGGCAACACGCGCGTTCTCTTCGCGCTCGACCAGAACACCGCCATCGAGTGCGACTCGTCGGACATCGACGCCGGCCTGTGCACCGGGTTCGTCGACGGACCGTCGGGCCATGGCACCCACGTCACCGGTATCGCCGCGGGCAACGGCGCCGCGGTCAACCAGAACGGCAACACATACGAGTCGGTCGGTGTCGCCCCGGAGGCCGACATCATCGCGGTCAAGACGACTTTCATGGACATCGACATCATCGACGCGATCACCTACATCTTCGACAAGGCCACGCTGCTCGGCCAGCCGGCGGTGGTCAACCTGAGCCTCGGCGGCCACGTCGGCGCCCACGACGGCACCGACGTCATCGAGCAGCACATCGACGCGCAGGTCCTCGCATCGAACGGTCGCGCGGTGGTCATCGCCGCGGGCAACGAGCGAATCGACAACATCCACGCCGAGGTCGACACCATCCATATGTTGTCGGTCGTCGGTCCGGAATTCGAGGTTCCGGCCTATACGCCGAACGGCGGCACCGCCAACGATTTGGTGTTGATCGGCGGCTACTACCCGGGGGGTGACGACCTGATCGTCCACCTTTGGACGCCCTCGGGCGACTACCTGACGCGCGACCTGACCACGTTCGGCCCCGCCGACTGCATCACGATGTCGAGCGTCGACGGCTTCATCTGGCTGTGCAACAACGTCAACCCGAACTACGCTCCGGCGTCGACGGCGAACGAAATCCTAGTGCTGATCATCGACGACGGTGGACCCCCGCCGGCCTCCGGCTCGTGGGGCATGGCGCTGTCCGGCATGTCCGTTGCCTTCGGTACGGGCGAGGCCGACTTCTGGGCGTTCTCCACCATGGGTGCGGAGTTCACCACCCACATCGACCAGGAAGAAACCCTCGGCATGCCCGGCACTGCCGAGCACGGCATCACCGTCGGTGCCTACAACACCAAGGTATGTTGGGAGGATTCGGGCGGGAACCCTTGGAGCTACTGGGCGGATTTCGGCCTCTCGGCGGTGCTCACCGACATGTCGTGGTTCTCGAGCTGGGGCCCGACCCGCGACGGTCGCCTGAAGCCGGACATCAGCGCGCCGGGCGCGGCGATCGTCTCGGCACGCGCCGCCACGGCCACGCCGAACCCGATCTTCGCCATCAATAACGACTACTTGTTGATGCAGGGCACCAGCCAAGCCGCGCCCCACGTCGCCGGCGCCGTCGCCCTGCTGCTCGAAGACACGCCGACGATGAGCGCCGCGGCGATCAAGTCGGCCCTGACCGACAACACCAGCCAGAGCTACTTCTCACTCTACACGGGCGCCCCCGGCGCCGTATGGGATCCGGTCTTCGGCAACGGCATCCTCGACCTTGCCTTCCTCGGTAGCGATCCATGGGAGACCAATGACCATATCGGTCACTCCCAGCAGGTCCTCTCGGGCGAGGTGATTGACGGCAAGATCATCGATCTCGCCGACGAGGATCACTTCCAGGTGACCGGCATGGCGCCGGGTGACACGCTGCGCGCAGAGCTCTCCGGCCTGCCCGCAAACTACGATCTCCAGCTCCAGCAGGTCTCCGCCATCGGCATCGCCTGCAACAACAGCGGGCCGATGGTCACGGTCGAGGCGACGTCGGCCAACGGAGGCACCACAACCGAGGTCGCGAACACCACCTCGGGCTGGTGGTACGCCGACTTCATGCGCGTCTACTCGGGCGGCGGTTTCGACGCCACCAACACCTACACGCTCAAGGGCGTGGTGACGCGCCAGGAGACCACTTCGGTCCACAACACCACGGGCACCGCCCAGGTACTGCCGGAGTTCATCGAGTTCAAGGTAAGTGGTCACACCACCTCCCTGGGCGAGAACGACTACTACCGGGTCCAGGCCGACGCGGGTGAGACGATCACCGCCGGTCTGCTCACGATGCCGGGCAACGACGTGCGCGTCGTCGGCCAGACCGGATACGGCGCGGTGGTCACGACGCCCCCCCTGGCTGGCGGCACCTACTACGTTCAAGTGCGGCGCCAGAGCGGTAGCGGCACGGCGAACTACTCGCTCACGATGATCGCGAACTGATCCCGGGTCCCCTTCCGGGTATCCGACACGGCCCCCGTTCCCTCTGAGGGAGCGGGGGCCGTTCTCGTCAGCCGAGCCTATTTCGGCACGACCGTGGCGTTCTGAGCCAGAGCCACGGAGGTGCGGTCGGCTGGCCTGACGGGCTGCGTGGCGAAGATTTCTTCTTCGACGGTTGTTTGATCCCAGCACTGTTTCCGCGTTAGGGGTTGGTGGCCACCGACAGGACGAGAACGACTGGCCCGGACAGGTTCCGGGACCCGTCCCCCGACCCCCAATTTGCCTTTGCAGAAGGGATTACAGCCATGCGTAAAAACCTTTTCTGGACTCTCACCGCTCTCGCCGCTTGCCTTGGCGGAGCGGCCCTTGCCGGCGCGGCCACGCTCGAAGTTCCCGCCACCTATTCGACCATTCAAGCCGCCATCGACGCGGCGGCGGACGGTGACGAGATTCTTGTCGCTCCCGGGACCTACACCGAGACCCTCGACATCTTCGACCTCTCCGACCTGACCCTCCGCGGCTCGGGTGGGGCCGCAAGTACAACCATAGACGCCGACTCCACCGGCTCGGCGATCGAGATTTCCGCGTCTCCGGGAACGACGATCGAAGGGTTTACCGTGACCGGCGGTAGCGCCTCGGGCGGCGCCGGCATCGCCATCGAGAGCAGCAGCTCGACCACCGTCAGGGCATGCATCGTCAGCGGCAACGTGGCGGCCGGCGTCGGTGAGGGCGGCGGCCTGCGGGTCGAGGGTAGTGACGACGTCGAAATCGCCGACTCGGTGATCGATGGCAATACGGCGGAGGTCGGAGGTGGCGTCTACGCCACCGGCAGCACCCTCGACATCGAGAACTCGGAAATCACTGGGAACACGGCCTCCGGCGACGGCGGTGGCCTCTACGTCGACGGTCTTTTCACGTTCGGCACGGAGCTGAGCGGCAGCACGATCGGCGGCAACTCCGCCGCGAACGGCGGCGGCGCCTACTCCGATGGCGGTGGCCTGCGTTTGCTGGACACTACGGTGACGGGCAACAGTGCCACGACCCAAGGCGGCGGCCTGTACCTCACCGGCGGCCTGTTCACCGAGGTTACCGGGGGTAGCGTCTCGGGCAACGATGCCGACGAGGGGGGCGGCGCGTATGTCGGTAGTGTCACCGTCCAGGTCCTGCTGCGTAGCTGCCTGGTGACCGACAACCTGGCCAGCGGCGGCCGGGGTGGCGGCCTGCTGCTAGAGGATCTGTTCGCCGCCGGATCTAGCCGTGTCATCATCGATGGCTGCACGTTCGCCAACAACGAGGCCGAAGAAGGAGGAGCCCTCTACGTCCTCGATTCCACCGTTTCGGCGGGCAACAGCATCTTCTGGAGCGATACCGCGGACTTCGGCCCCGAGATGGTGGTCGAAGGGGACACCGAAGACGCCGAGGTGGTCGTCGAAGTCAGCAACTTGATCGAAAGCAACGTCCTCGAGCTGGGCACCGGCGAGCTGGACTACGGGGCCGGCAACCTTGATGAGGATCCCCTCTTTGTCGACGAGGCAGGTGGCGATTATCACCTCACCGCCACGTCTCCGTGCATCGATGCGGGCGCCGTCGGCCTGCTGACGCCGGATGAAGACTACGAGATGGATACCCGCAACACCGACGGCGATGGTGATGGCGCGGCGTTCCCCGACATGGGCGCGGACGAGGTATGCCCATTCCTGCCCGGAGATGCCGACGCCAGCGGCACGGTGTCGATCGTCGATGGCCTCAACGTTCTCGACTATCTGTTCAACGGCGGGCCTGCGCCGTCGCCCGTGTTGGCGGTCGCCGATGTCAACGGCGATGGCTCCGTCTCCATCGCCGACGCCCAACGGATCCTCGCCTATCTGTTCAGCTCGGGGCCGCGTCTGATCTGCCGACCCTGAGTGAGCCCGGGGCGCCTGGCCTGACGCCGTGCCCCCATCACACCCGCGCACATCGCCCGTGCGCGGGATTCTTTTTGACATCTTTCTGCCCCGGCTGGTGGATTCGGCCGCGCCTTACGCGTTACACGAATGCCCGGAACAACCGACGGACGGAGGTGGATCATGTCGAAGAGGTCGATACGTGTCTCGTGGATCTGCGCAGTGCTTCTCGTCGCCCACACGCCCTCCCTCTGGGCGCTCGGCATCGCCTATCACGATGGCGAGATCGGTGGCTGGTGCGAAGGGGACAACGAGGTCAACGGAACGGACGTCCAGCGTCTGCTCGACGAGTGGGGGCCGTGCGCCGACCCCGACGATTGTCCCGCGGACCTCAACGGAAGCGGTGCCGTCGGCGAGGTGGACCTGGCCATCCTGCTCGCCCATTGGGGTCCCTGCCACGTGCAGGGGGACACCGACGGTGACGACTCCCTCGGCCTCGGCGACTTGCAGAAGGTGGTGATGGACGCGGGCCTCGTATGCCGCGGTGACCTCGACTACAACGGCCATATCGACGGCCGGGACTATGCGTTGGCGGAGCGGGAATGGACCCGCGTCGGGGACAGCGAAGACGAGCATCCCGGGGTCCCCGAGGTCGACGGGAGTCCTACCCTCGGGATCACCGACATGCTCCAGGTCCTGGACGATCTGGGTACCGACTGCCGCAGCGACGTCAACCAAGATGGCATCGTCAACGGCCTGGACGCCGCCTGCGTCTGCATCTATCTCGGCTATTCAGAGGAAGACTGTGACGACCTCGCTGCCGGCTCCCCGGCCGCTTCCGGTTCGTCGGGCAACCCATGATCGCTGTTCAGGGCTCGGCCCCAAGGTCCATGAGGCGCTGACGGGCACGCCTGGCCGGGGTCGTTTCTGGACCCAAGGCCTGGTCGAGGGCCTCGGCGCTTCGTTTCAGCTGTGTCACGCCTTCGGCTTTCTCGCCGAGGGCGACCAACGCGCCACCGAGGACGCTCTGCGCCTCGGCGAGCCGCCAGTCCGTGGCCTCTAGCCGCCGGCTCCGGATATCCAGGGCCTGGCGTAGCAAGGGTTCGGCTTTCAGAGCTCTTTCTTGGTCTAGCAGAAGCTCGCCGATGCCCACCAGCGACTCCGCGATCGCCGGATGGTCGGCGGGCAGAGCTTTCCCCCGGAGCGCGTAGGCCTCATGCAGGAGCGGCTCGGCTTCGTCCCAGCGTTCGAGGGCGTGCATCACCTGGGCGAGGCCGTGGAGGCTGGTGGCTAGGCTGGGGTGGCCCGGTTCGAGCAGCTCCCGTTTGAGGGCGACGGTCTCGCGATAGAGGGGCAACGCTTCGTCGAACTGGCCGCGGACGTAGAGCACCTTCGCCAGGTTGTTGAGGCTGACCGCGACCGATGGGTGTCGGCCGAGCAGCTCCCGGCGAAGCTCCAGGACTTGGCGATAGAGGGGTTCGGCGGCGGCGAAATCGCCGCGCAGGTAGAGTACTTTCGCCAAGTTGTTGAAGCTC
>JBCCWI010000133.1:0-11237 GCA_039193795.1 Actinomycetota bacterium
CCGGGTCGCCGACGGGGCGGTCCGACGCTGCTGCCTGTTTGCGCTCGGCCGCCTCGCTGTCGCCGAACATCATGCGGGCGACCTCGGCCGGGGTCGTGTCGGCCGTCGAGACCGAACCGGCGTTGACGCCGTGGCGCAGCACGGTGATGCGGTCGGTGTACGCCATGGTCTCGGCCATCTTGTGGCTGACCAGCACGACGGCCTGCCCCTTGCTCACCATGGTCGAGACGGCGTCGAAGAGGTTGTCGGTCTCCTGGGGCGCGAGCACGGCGGTCGGTTCGTCGAGGATGAGGATCCGGGCCTTGCGGAAGAGCTGTTTGAGGATCTCGACCCGCTGTTGCTCGCCGACCGAGAGCTGCCAGATCGGGGCGGTCGGGTCGACCGACAGCCCGTACTCCTCGGCGAGGTCGGCGACCAACGATTCGACCTCACGCATCGATCGCGGACGCTGACCGCGGGACAGGCCGAGCACGATGTTCTCCGCCACGGTGAAGCTGTCGACGAGCCGGAAGTGCTGGTACACCATCCCGACACCGTGGTGCGACGCGTCGAGGGGGGAGCGGAAGTCGACGGTCTCGCCGTCGACCGACACGGTGCCGGAGTCGGGCCGGTACAGCCCGGAGAGCACGGAGCACAGGGTGGATTTCCCAGCTCCGTTCTCCCCGAGCAGTCCGTGAATCTCGCCCCCTCGGAGGTCGAAGTCGACCGAGTCGATGGCGCGGACGCCATAGAACGACTTGGTCAGACTCCGGACCTCGAGGTGAGTTGTCGATTCGGTCATCAGGTGGTTGCTGGGTCGGTACCTGGTTGGTTGGTGCGCTACGAGGCCGGGATCTCCCCGACGATGCCGTCGACGAGCCACTGGCAGCAGAGGCTGCGCTCGGCGAACGGGATGGTCTCGCCCTCGGCGATCACCTCGTTGCCCTGGTTGTCGAAGATCGGGCCGGCGAACATGTCGAACGTGCCGTCGATGATCTGCTGCTTGCGCTCCTCGACCAGGTCGAGGATCTCGTCGGTGACGGCCGGGCCGTAGGGGGCGAAGTCGATCCAACCCTCGGCGAGACCGCCATAGGAGAAGCCGGGCTCGAACTCGCCGGCGATGATCGATTCGACCTGCTCGATGTAGTACGTGCTCCAGTCGATGAGGAACGAGCCGGCCCAGGCTTCGGGCTCGAAGTCGGACCAGTCGTTCGTGTAGCCGAAGACGTAGCCGCCTCGTTCGGCCATCACCGTTGCGTAGACCTGCGCACCCACCTCGTGGGCGATCACGTCGGCGCCCTCGTTGGCGAGTGCCTCGGCGGCCTGCTGCTCGATCGCCGGGTCGAACCAGGTGTTGAGGTAGAGCGCCCGGACCTCGACGTCGGGGTTCACTTCCTTGGCCCCGAGGGTGAAGGCGTTCAGCGCTCGGTTGACCTCTTCGAACGGGAACCCGACCGGGTAGCCGATGATGTTCGACTCGGTCAGGAAGCCGGCGACCATGCCGTCGAGATAGCGGCCGTCCTCGGTGGCCTGGGTGAAGTGGCCGACGTTGGGCTGCTCCTCGAAGCCCGCCCAGGTCAGGAAGTAGGTGTCGGGGTTCTCATCGGCGACGTCGATCATGTCGAATTGGTAGAAGGTCGTGCCGATGACGAGGTCGGCGCCGGCGTCGACCGCGTCCTGGAAGGCGTTGGTGGCGGGCTGACCGGGCTCGATCTCCTCCACGTAGCTGAAGTCGATGCCCGGAAACGCCTCGGCCATCTTGTTGCCGCTGCGGAGGTGGGTGGTGTTCCACCCGCCGTCCTCGGCCGAGCCGTCGAGGATCATGACGACCTTGACGTCGGAGAAGTCCTCACCGCTGGCCTCCTCCGTGTCGCCCTCGGCGGTGTCGGACGCGGGGTCCTCCGCTGTGGTCTCGGTGTCGTCGTCGTCGCTGCCACACGCGGCCGCGATGAGCGAGAACGCGAGCAGGAGACTCACCAGCACGCCGAACTTGGATGTCAAACGGTTCATCATGGGGTGGGACTCCAGCACCCGTTTGTTTCCCGGCGGTTTCCCTGTGGTGACCCGCGGGTGTCGTTACACGCTGTTCACATCACGGATTTCTGTCGGCTCTGCCCCGGCCTATGGTCAGGTCATGACGGCAGTCGCCACCGAACTCGACGGATCCGACCGGTGCACGAACCCCGCGATCCTCGACCGCTGGCACCCGGTGGCTCCGATGTACTCGGTCGAGGCCGGTGAGCGACACGCCACCGTGCTGCTCGGCGTCGAGCTCGAGTGTCGCCTCGATGCGGAGGGCGAACCGGTGGTGCGCCGTCGAGACGACGCCGGGTCGTCGGTCCATGCCACGGTCGCGTACGGCTGTGTTTGGGCGTGCCTCGGCGATCCGATGGAGCCCCTCTTCGCGATCGACGAGGTCGGCGAGCCCGACCGCCGCATCGTCCACTCCGGCACCGTCGGGGTGCACGTGTCGGCACCGCGGGCCGTGGAGAACTTCCTCGACATGGCCCACTTCCCCTATGTCCACACGGGGATCCTCGGCGTCGAACCCTTCACCCACGTGAACGACTACAACGTCCACGTCGACCCCGAGACCGACGACGTGTGGGCGACCAACTGCGAGTTCTGGCAGCCGATGGCGGCGACGACCTCGACGGGCGGCCAGATGACCGACTACCTGTACCGGGTACCGCACCCCTTCAACGTCATCCTGTACAAGACCACACCGA
The DNA here is from genome assembly GCA_039193795.1 of Actinomycetota bacterium. Lineage (GTDB taxonomy): Bacteria > Actinomycetota > Acidimicrobiia > Acidimicrobiales > Aldehydirespiratoraceae > UBA11606. The sequence continues at coordinate 2,709 of JBCCWI010000133.1, forward strand.
TCGATCCGGATCGGATGGACGTCATCGCCCTGTTCTGCCAGCCCGTCGCGGCCGACCGGATCATCGCCCATCCGTTCCTGTGTCTCCTCGACGACGAGAACCCGACGGCGATGATCCGGGCGTTTCAGCTGAAGATCTTCGGTCAGGACAAGCCGATCCTCGAGAACCAGATCCCGAAGTGTCTGCCACTCGATCCCCGGGCCGAGCGACCGATCCGGGCCGACCGGGTCGCGATCACCTACCGGCGCTGGCTCAGCGATCACGGCGTCACCTACGGGGTGATCCCCGCGTCATGAGCGTCTGGACTCCTGTCGCCGACCAGCACGACGTGATCGAGCGTCATCTCGCCCGCACCGCACTGCACGGGCAGGAGCTCGTCGTGTGGCGGGCCGATGACGGTCATCTGAACGCCTGGGAGAACCGGTGTCTGCATCGCGGGGTTCGGCTCTCCCTCGGCGTCAACGAGGGCGCCGAGCTGGTCTGTCGGTATCACGCCTGGCGCTACGCCAACCGGTCCGGCGGGTGCACCTACATCCCCGCCCATCCCGCCGACTCGCCCGCTCGCACCGCGACCTGCACGACCTTCCCCGTCGCCGAGCGCTACGGGTTGGTCTGGGCGACGATCGACACAGACGACGATCCGGCGCCACCGGTCGTCGATGCCCTCGAGGACGGCTGGTTCGTGCTGCGCGCCCGTCCTGTACGGGCGTCGCTCGCCATCGTCGAGCGGCTGCTGGCGGAGCTCGTGTTCGAGCCGGCGGGCTCGAGCGGCATTTCCACACCGATGGTTCGCCGAGACACGGTGCCCGGTGGCATGGCCCTGACCGTCTCGGACGACTCGATCGAGGAGTCCGTCGTGTTCTTCGTGCAGCCCGTGGCTCATGGTCGTTGCGTGATCCGGCCGGTCCGGGCCGGAGAGCCCGCGGCGGCGATGGCCACCTTGCGGCATCACGCCGCCGTGCTCTCCGCCCTGGTCGAAGAGGCGGAACGGCTCGAGCGCATCGCACCGCCGACGCGACCGCCGGAGACGGTGGTTGGACTCCCGACGCGATCACCGTCACCGGAGCGGCTGACGGTTCGGATCGCACGGAAGTGGGAGACCGCCACCGGCATCGCCGCGTTCGAGCTCGTCGACGCCGGCGGCGCGACCCTCCCGGTGGTGCAACCCGGCGATCACATCGATCTCCACCTGCCCGGCGGCCTCGTCCGGCAGTACTCCTTGACGAACGCGCCGCATGAGACCGACCGCTACCGGATCGGCGTGAAGCGCCTGCCCGACTCGACCGGAGGCTCGGAATATCTCCACGACGCAGCGGCCGTGGGCGACACGCTCGAGATCTCCGCCCCCCGCAACCGGTTCCCACTCCGGCGCAACGTCCCCACGACGATGCTGATCGCCGGTGGGATCGGGATCACCCCGATCGTCGCCATGGCACAGGCGTTGGATCGGGTCGGGCTCGACTTCACCGTCCACTACTTCGCCGGATCCGACGCGGAGTTCGCATTCGGAGACGTACTCGAGCGGCTCGGTTCCTCGGTGCAGCGCCACGTGGGCCTCGACGCCGAACAGACCGGAGCGGTGCTCGCCGATCTGCTGCGCACGCCCGACCCGTCGGTCCAGGTGGCAGCGTGCGGGCCGCCGCCGATGCTCGACGAGTTGCGGCGCATCGCCGACGCCGCCGGCTGGCCGCCCGACGCGGTCACGTTCGAGTACTTCCGGGCAGCAGACATCGACGATTCGTCGGCATTCACCATCGAGCTGGCGCGCTCGGCCCGCACCGTCGAGGTGGCCGCCGGCGAGCGGGCCCTCGATGCAATCCGCGCCGTCGGGATCGCGATCGACTCGTCGTGTGAGCGCGGTGCCTGTGGCACCTGCTCGGTCGGCGTCCTCGAGGGCGAGGTCGCGCACAACGACGTGTTTCTCAGCGCCGGTGAGCGGGCCGCCGGCGAGACGATCCTGCTCTGTGTGTCACGTGCAGCCTCGGACCGGCTCGTGCTCGACCTCTAGCCCGCTCATGATCACGCTCCACGACTACGTCCTCTCGGCCAACTGCTACAAGGTCCGGCTCCTGCTCGCTCAGCTCGGTCTGGAGTTCGAGTCGGTCGCCGTCGACTTCCATCCCGGCCGGGAACACAAGGGCGCGGCGTTTCGAGAACTGAATCCCATGGGTCACATTCCGGTCCTGGTCGATGACGAGTACGTGATCCGCGACGCGCACGCGATCCTCGTCTACCTCGCCGCCCGCTATGACCCGAGCGCCTCGTGGTACCCCGTCGGTGACGCACAACGGCTCGGTGCGACCGCGCAGTGGATGGCCTTCGCGGATGCGACCGCGTCGACGTTGAGCGCCGCCCGGCTCGTCGTCAATCTGGGCTACGACCTCGACCTCGAGGCGGCCCGTGCCGGCGGTCACGAGATCCTGCGGGTCCTCGACGAACACCTGTGGTTCGGTGAGCGGGCCGGCCAGGTCTGGCTCGTCGAGGGCGCAACGCCGACCCTCGGCGACCTGGCGGTCTTTCCCGATGTCGTGCTCGCCGAAGAGGGTGGGGTCGATCTCCTCGACTACCCCGCCGGACGCCGGTGGCTCGACCGGGTGAAGCAGTGGCCCGACTTCGTGGTCATGCCCGGCGTGTTCCCCTTCGCCTCGAGTTGACGCTCAGCCGACGCCGTACGCCTCCTGCATACATGCCTCGACATACGGTCCCGCCTGGACCGGCGGATAGCGGGCGGGGCGTTCGGCTGACTGGCAACTCTCGAGGACTGCGACCGTCTCCATCGGGTCAATGTTGGAGAAGAACGGGATCGACAGCCGATCGTGGTGGCCGAGATTGACCGCCCGGTGGACCGTCGACCGGTACAGATCGTTGGTCCACCGCTCGAGGAGGTCGCCGACGTTGACGATGAACGCATCGGTGCGCGGGGGCACCCGGATCCAATCGCCGGCGGGGTTGAGGATCTCGAGCGCCTCGTGCTCGTCGGTGGCGAGCACGGTGAAGGCGTCGTAGTCGGAGTGGGCCCCGATGCCGAGCACGTCGTCGTGTCGTTCGGGCTGGCCCGGATACCGCAGCAGTCGGAGTTCACCGATGGGCTTCGTCATCTTGTCGGTGAAGAACGACTCGTCCAGGTCGAGCGAGAGCGCGAACGCCCGGTACAGCCGGTCGCACAGCGCACGCATCTCGTCGTAGTAGGCGAGCACGTCGTCGCGGAAACCATCGAGCGCCGGCCATTGGTTGTGTCCCCAGCCATAGGTGTCGCCGTCGGCGTCGGGATCCTCGGCCGCCAGTTCGAGGCCGATGTCGAACGCCTCGTGGAGATCGCCGGCGTTGTCGGGGTCGGTGTTCTCCTCGAGCAGACCGGTGTACCCGCGCAGTTTGTCGGAGTGCAGGATCGAGACCGCCGCCTTGTCTTCGGCGGGCAGCGCGAAGAAGCGCTCGGTGCAGGCGAACGCCGCCTCCACGGCGGTCGGGTCGACACCGTGGCCGGTGACGTAGAAGAACCCGACCTCGAGACAGGCCTGGCGGAGCTCGGCGCCGACCGCTCGGCGGGCGTCGAGATCGGTGCCGGCCATCGGGGCTACGTCGATCTCGGGGATGCTGTCGAACGGGGGAGCGGTGGCGGCCGCTTCGGCTTGGGCGACGAGGCGGCTGGCATTCCGCGATCGCAGCGTCGGTGCCGCGTTGTCATCGGCGTTCCACGGTGTGGAGGTCATCGGCTCGGTCACGACGTCAGTGGTTCCAGAACGCGGCGTGCTGGGCGACGATGGCGTCTTCGACTTCGGGGAACGGACCCCGAACGGTCGTGGCGTTGCGTCCGGAGGCGAACACGGTGCGGCAGTCGAGATCCGGGGTCGGGTTCTGGTCGTCGCCGTCGGTCAGCTCGGCCAGCCGCTTCTCGGTCATGCCGAACACCACGCTGCCGATCTCGGCCCAGTAGATCGTGCCCGCGCACATCATGCAGGGCTCCACCGACGTGTAGAGCGTGGAGCCACGCAACGTGTCGATCGGGTAGCCCCGTGCCGCTCGGCGGGCGAGGTTGGTCTCCGCATGGCCGGGGCCACGGTCGATGGTGAACTCGTTGCCGCCCTCACCGATCACCGTTCCAGACGCGTCGACCAGCACCGAGCCGAACGGATGGTTGCCGTTGGCGACCGCCTCGTCGGCGAGCTCGATCGTCCGGCGGAGGAAGCGGAGGTCGTCGTCGTTGGTCACGGTCGGACCGTAGGAATCGCCCGTGTCTCGGCGATCACTCGCGTGTAACGGCGCCGTGAACGTTCATCGGCCGGAAACGAAGGGGGCAAGTGGTTGCAATACGTGGGTCATACCTTCCGGCCATGACGAACGCCGATGTTGACGTCGTAGCGGTCCCGGTCGATCTCACCCCGTGGTTCGACGGGGACGACGCGGCGAAGGATCAGGTCGCCGCCGCGGTCGACGCCGCGTGTTCTTCTTCTGGGTTCCTCGCGGTGTCGGGTCACGGGGTGCCGACGGATCTCCTTCGTCGGATGCTCGATGTCAGCACTGCGTTCTTCGACCGGCCGGTGGAGGAGAAACTCCGCTATCACCTCGACGATGCCGCTGCGAACCGCGGGTACGCCCCGTTCGAGTCCGAGGCGCTCGCCTACAGCCTGGGTGTCGACTCCGAGCCCGACCTCTTCGAGGCGTTCAACATCGGTCGGGAGGTGGTGCCAGAGGGCGTCTCGGCTGCGGATGCGAAGACCTATTTCTCGCCGAACGTGTGGCCCGAGACCCCGGCGGACATGCGCGAGGTCTATCTGGCGTACTGGGATGCCTGTGAGGAGCTCGGGCGAACGCTGTGTGCCGTCTTCGCCCGTGCGCTCGGGCTCCCTGCCGACTTCTTCGCCCCGTACCTCGACCGCACGCCGAGCGTCATGCGGGTGAACAACTACGAGCGCCGCCCCGAGCACGGACAGCCGAGCCCCGACCAGCTCCGCATGGGGGCCCACAGCGACTACGGGAGTCTCACCGTTCTGCTCGCCGATCCCGTCCCTGGGTTTCAGATCCAGGACCGCGACGGCGTGTTCCACGACGTGTTGCCTCCCGAGGACGGGTTCCTCGTCAACCTCGGCGATCTGCTTGCGGAGTGGACCAACGACCGCTGGCGATCGACCGTGCATCGAGTCGTGCCTCCGCCTGCTGACCAACCCGGCGCGTTCCGCCGCCGCTCGGTGGCCTGGTTCCAGCAGCCGAATCACGATGCGGTGATCGAAGTCCTCGACGTCTGCTGTGATGCGGACAACCCGCCGCGCTATCCGCCGACCACGTCGGGCGAGCACCTGATGGCGAAGCTGATGGGGCCACGTGCCGGCCACGACGTCGATGTCGACGCGGCGTTCCTCGCGAACGCGGACTGACGCTCAACCGATCTGGCGTCGCAGCCGGCGGAGCTGGCTCTGGAGGTACGGGCGGGCGCGCCGCTGGCCGCCCTGGGCTGCGATCCGATCGGCCAGCGCTTCGAGGGCCCGCACGAGCCGCTGACGGTCCGGTGCCCAGCCGTTCCCCTCGCACTCGTCCGCCCACTCCGCGAGGTTGCGATGGCCTCGGCGGCTGTTGCATCGCTTGCAGGCGGCGACCTCGTTCTCGATCCAGGAGGGCCCGCCCTTGAGCCGGGGCACGACATGCTCGGTCGTCGCGGCGACGAGATCGGTGTCGACCTCGCGGCCGCACCAGACGCACGTCGGACCGTCGCGATCGAGGATCATCTCGAGGCGCCGACGTCGTCCCGGTTCGCTCACCCCGCCATGATGGCGTCCATGTCCGCGGGGGTTCCAGAACACGACGGCCCGAACCACGATGGCCCGAAGCCCGACGGCCGTGCCCACTGGTTCGAGGCGCTCGCCGACCACATGGGCCCGGCCTACCTGCGCTACTCGTTCACCAAGGGCACCGGGCGGGAGATCGACGAGCTGCTGCGCCGGGTGCCGCTCGGCGCTGGGGCGAGGATCCTCGATGTCGGGTGTGGCCCGGGTCGTCACGCACACGAGCTGGGTCGGCGCGGCTTCACGGTGCACGGGGTCGACATCAGCGAGACGTTCGTCGAGGTGGCCCGGGAGAACGCGCCATCCGGCGTGACCTTCGAACGGCTCGACGCACGGTCGATGACGTTCGAGGGCGACTTCGATCTCGTGCTCTCGGTCTGTCAGGGGGCGTTCGGCATGAGTGGTGGCCCGGCTGCCGGGGACGCGCTCGACCCCGATGCCGACATCCTGGCCGGAATGGCTCGCGCCGTTCGGGCTGGCGGTCGGGTCGTGTTCACCGCCTTCAACGCCTACCTCCAGGTGGCGAACATGGTCGAGGGCAACGACTTCGACGCCGAGCGGGGCGTCCATCGCGAGGCCACCGAAGTTCGGGATGGTGGGGGAGCCGTCGCCGAGGTCGATCTCTGGACGACCTGCTTCACCCCGCGGGAACTCCGACTGTTGTGTGACTCGGTCGGGCTCACCGTCGAGTCGATCGATGCTGCGAAACCGGGGGATTGGACTCTGCGCCCACCCGACACGGACTCACCGGAGTTTCTGGTCATCGCCTCGCGGTAGGGGTACGGTGCGCGGGCATGGTCCGCAGAGGCGAACGGCGAAGGGGAGCGGCCGCCCAGCTCGCCGCGGCGCCCCGTGAGCTCTTCCGACCGATGCGGCGCAAGTTCGCGCCGTCGACGGTGCTCGGTGAGGAACAGGTCCAGGAGGTGCATCGCCTCTCGATGCGGATCCTCTCCGAGATCGGCCTGACCTTCCACGCCCACTCGGCGTTCGACACGTTGGAAGCGAACGGCTGCCGGGTCGATCGCGAGACCGGCAACGTGAAATTCGATCCCGCGGTCGTCGAGCACTTCGTCGGACTCGCGCCGAGCTCGTTCGACATGGCGGCCCGTGATCCGGGCAAGACGGTGCACTTCGGCGGCGACGCCATCGTGTGGGGCTCGGCCTCGAGTGCGCCGAACGTGCTCGATCAGGAGCGGGGCCGTCGCCCGGGCACCGGCAAGGACTTCCAGGAGCTGTTGCGGCTCGGCCACATGATCCCGAGCCTCCACGTCATGGGCGGCCATCCGGTCGAGCCGATCGACCGTCCGGCCAACACCCGCCATCTCGACTCGGTGTTCGACTGGCTCACGCTCTCCGACAAGGTGCTGCGCGTCTACGGCATCGGGACGACCCGGGTCGAGGACGGCCTGGAGATGATCAAGATCGGGTACGGCATCGACGAGGCCCAGCTCAACGCGGTGCCGCACACGATGTCGGTGCTCAACGTCAACTCGCCGTTGCTCGTCGACGAGCCGTTGCTGCTCGGATCGATCGCGCTGGCGAGGCGCGGGCAGGCGACGATCGTCTCGCCGGTGGCGATGTCGGGGGCGATGTCGCCCATCACGGCGTCGGGCAGCCTCATCCAGCACAACGCCGAGACCGTCGGTGTGTCCGCCTACCTGCAGATGGAGGTCCCGGGCGCGCCGTTGTTCTACGGGTCGCTGATCGCCGCGGTCGACATGAAGTCGGGCGCGCCGGCGATGGGGGTCCCCGAGGTCGTCACGGGCGCGATCGCCGCCGGCGAGATGGCGCGCTTCTACGACATGCCGTACCGCACCTGGCTGGGCAGCACGTCGAACACGGTCGACTCCCAGGCGGCCTACGAGTCGATGATGTCGATCATGTCGGCCCACATGGGCGGGGCCCACTTCGTCCACCACGGCCACGGCTGGATGCAGGGCGGGCTGACCACCAGCTTCGAGAAGGCGATGCTCGACGCCGACCTGATCCAGATGTACGACGCGATCAAGCCGACGATCGACTTCAGCGACGCCGACGAGGTCATCGACGCGATCGCCGAGGTCGGCGCCGGCGGCCACTTCCTCGGCTCGTCGCACACGATGAGTCGCTACCAGACCGAGTTCCACACGCCGGAGCTCTCGGACTGGAGCAACTACGAGCAGTGGGAAGAGCAGGGGAGCACCCGCGTGATCGATCGGGCCACGACCGCGTGGAAAGAACTGCTCGCCGCCTACGAGCCCCCGCCCCTCGACGATGCGATTCGGGCCGAACTCGAGGACTATGTCGGCCGCCGCAAGGCCGAGATCGGTACCGCGGAGATCGCCTGAAGGTCGCATCGCGCTCCGGCGGGAGCCTTCGTCCACAGGCGCCGGTAGCCTCGTAGCGCTGTCTTCCTGACAGACCTGCGCGGTCCGATACCGCTCGGGTACCTCGATTCGCCGAGAAAACGCAATGACCGACACCGCCACCGAGTTCGGAACCTTCGATTCCGACGGTAACTACATCCCCCGCCAGATCATCGACGCCGACTTGGGCGGCGTCGACATCGAAGAGGCCTACACCTCCACCATGGTCCTCGTCGAGGACGGACAGCTCGTCGAGGGCACCGTCGTCCGAGTCGATCAGGACGAGGTCCTCCTCGACATCGGCTACAAGAGCGAGGGTGTCATCCCGAGCCGTGAGCTGAGCATCCGCAACGACGTCGACCCCAACGAGGTCGTGTCGATGGGCGAGCGCATCGAAGCGCTCGTCA
>JBCCWI010000134.1:0-11214 GCA_039193795.1 Actinomycetota bacterium
CCGCTGCGGATCGCGTACCTGACCTACCGCGGCAAGCCGCACGTCGGCGGCCAGGGCGTCTACAGCCGCCACCTCACCAAGGCACTGGTCGACCTCGGTCATCACGTCGAGGTCTACGCGGGTCCTCCGTACCCGATCATCGATGATCGGATCCCGTTCCATCCGCTGCCGAGCCTCGACATCTGGGCCGACCCGCACCCGATGCGCAAGCCGCGGCTGTGGGAGTGGAAGGACTGGACCGACGCCCTCGAGCACATGTCGTTCGCGACGGGCACGTTCTCCGAGCCGATGGCGTTCAGCTGGCGGGTGTGGAAGGAGCTCCGGCAGCGTCGCGACGACTTCGACCTGATCCAGGACAACCAGACCCTCGGGTGGGGCATCCTCAAGCTCCACCAGGAGGAGTGGCCGATCCTCGAGACGATCCATCACCCGATCACGGTCGACCGCAAGCTCGAGCTCGAACACGCCCGCACCCCGTGGGAGAAGTTCGGCAAGCGCCGTTGGTACGCCTTCACCAAGATGCAGACCCAGGTCGCCCAGCGCATGCCGCGCATCCTCTCGGTATCGGAGAACTCCAAGCAGGACATCTCCGCCGACAAGGGTGTCGACCTCGACAAGATCCACGTAGTCCCCGTTGGGGTCGACCCCGACCTGTTCCTGCCGGTTCCCGGCGTCGAGCGTCGTCCCGGCCACATCGTCACCACCGCGTCCGCCGACGTCGCGATGAAGGGTCTCAAGTTCCTGCTCGAGGCCGTCGCCAAGCTGCGCACCGAGCGCCACATGGAACTCACGATCATCGGCAAGCGTCGCCCCGACTCCCACGCCAGCCAGACCATGACCGCCCTCGGTCTCGACGACTGTGTGAACTTCGTGAGCGGCGTGCCGGACGAACGCATCGTCGAGCTCTACAGCGAAGCCGAGCTGGCCTGCGTGCCGTCGCTCTACGAGGGCTTCTCGCTCCCGGCGATCGAGGCGATGTCGTGCGGCGTGCCGCTCGTCTGCACCACCGGCGGCGCGCTGCCCGAGGTGACCGGCACCCACAACGAGACCTGCTTCCAGACCGAACCGGGCAACTCCGATGCACTGGCCGCCACCATTCGCGAAGCCCTCGACCACCCCGAGCTGCGGGCCAAGGTCGGTGCCGCCGGCCGCGAGCGGGTGAAGAGTCAGTGGTCGTGGCGCCACACGGCCATCAAGACCGTCGACCAGTACCGCGCCCTGCTCGACGAGCACGCCGCACGTGTCAATGGCGCGGGCTCGGGCGGGATCACGGGCGCCGCTCCGAGCGAGGGCAACGGCTGATGCTCACGGTCGACTACGAGAGGTTCGATCTGCGCGCCGGCGATCTGCTGCTCGACCTCGGCTGCGGCTTCGGCCGCCACACCTACGAGGCCCTGGTGCGCGGCGCCCACGTCATCAGCTGCGACATGGCGATGCCCGAGCTCGAGGCGATCCGCAACACGGCGCCGATGCTCGTTCAGGACGGCCTCTTCGACGGCCAGCTGATGCACACCCAGGTCCAGGGCGACGGCACCCAGCTGCCGTTCCCCGACAACACGTTCGACAAGATCATCGCCAGCGAGGTGTTGGAGCACATCCCCGACGACGTCGCCGCCTACGACGAGTTCTTCCGCATCCTCAAGCCCGGTGGCTCGATCGCGGCGACCGTGCCCGCCACATTCCCCGAGAAGATCTGCTGGAAGCTGAGCGACGAGTACTACGCCCCCAAGGCCGAGGGCGGACACGTGCGGATCTACACCGAAGACGAGGTTCGCGAGAAGCTCGCTGGCGCCGGCTTCGACCCGACCGTGTCGTACAAGGCCCATGCGCTGCACTCGCCGTACTGGTGGATCCGGTGCGCGGTCGGGGTCAACAACGAGGTCGACGACAACTGGTCGGTGAAGCAGTACCACAAGCTCCTCGAGTGGGACATCGTCAAGCAGCCGTGGATCACCCGGGTGACCGAGAAGGCGCTCAACCCCGTCCTCGGCAAGAGCCTGGTCGTCCAGGCGAGCAAGTCGCCGCTGCGCACCGAGCGCATCTCCGAGATCCAGGAGGCGGCCCGTGCCGGCGCCTGATCTCCCCGGCCTGATCTCGGCGGACGAGATCCGCACGACCGCAGCCCACATCGCCGACTGGCAGCTGCCGTCGGGGATGATCCCCTGGTTCCCCGGCGGCCACGCCGACCCCTGGAACCATGTCGAAGCCGCGATGGCGCTCGCGATCGGCGAACATCGCACCGAGGCGGAACGGGCCTACCAGTGGCTGGTCGACATCCAGCGACCGGACGGCTCGTGGCACCAGTACTACCTGGAGCACGAGGTCGAGCAGGACAAGCTCGACGCCAACGTGATCGCCTACATCGCCGCCGGTACCTGGCATCACTTCCTGCTCTACCGCGACCAGGGCTTCATCGAGACGATGTGGCCGGTCGTCAACCGGGCGATCGAGTTCGTGCTCGAACTCCAGCAGCCCCGGGGCGAGATCCTGTGGGCTCGTCACCCCGACGGCACGCCCTGGCCCTTCGCCCTGCTCACCGGCTCGTCGTCGATCGCCCATTCGCTGCGTTGCGCGATCGCCATCGCCCAGGAGCTCGGGGAGGAGCGTCCCGGGTGGGAGCTCGCGCTCGGCCAGCTCGCCCATGCGATCCGTCACGACCGAGACGAGGCGTTCTCCCCGAAGCTGCGCTGGGCGATGGACTGGTACTACCCGGTGCTGTCGGGCGTGCTCTCCGGCGACGTCGGCCGCGCCCACCTCGCCGAGCGGTTCGGCACCTTCATGCTCGAGGACAAGGGCATCCGCTGTGTCAGCGACCGACCCTGGGTCACGGCGGCGGAGACCTGCGAGTGTGCGATGGCGCACCTCGGGGTCGGCGAGCGCGACACCGCGATCGAGCTCTTCGCGTCGGCGCAGCTCCTGCGCGAGGACGACGGCAAGTACATCACCGGCAAGGTCCACCCCGACGGCGAGATCTTCCCACCCGACGAGCGCTCGACCTACAGCGCGGCGGCCGTCGTCCTGGCGGCCGAGGCGATCGAGGGTACGAGCCCGGCGGCGCGTCTGTTCGCCGACCACTCGTTCCTGCCGCCGATCATCGACATCGACCCGGTCGACGCCGAGGCCCCCGTCACCGACTGACCATGCGGCGTCGACGGATCGCCGTCGCGCTCGCCGTCGTTCTCGTCGCCGGCGTGGCCTCGCGCCGCGTCGACTCGCTCCCAGGTTTCGTCATCGACCACGCGGGTGACGCGCTCTGGACCACTGCGGTGGTGCTGGCGATCGCGTTCGTGTTCCGGACCGATGCCCGGGCCTCGGCGCTCGCCGGCTACGGCATCTCCGTCGTGGTCGAGCTCTCCCAGCTGTGGAAGCCGGGCTGGCTGGACGATCTCCGCGACAACGACCTCGTCGCTCTGGCGATCGGTCGGGGCTGGGTCTGGTCCGACCTCGTCCGCTACGCCGTCGGCGCTCTGATCGGCTTCTGGCTCGTTCACGTGGCCTCGGCCGGGAGCCCGGAGGGCGTGTGTCACCGTAGTGGAACGTGTCGAGCCCCAAGAGCAGGCCGTCTACGTTGAGCAGGCTCACTCCGGCGGTCGCCACTCTTCGCCGTGAGGGCGTCGGCGAGACTGCATACTGAACGCCATGCGCTTCCTCTTGACAGTCGGGGCCGTGGTGCTGTTCGCAGCGTGTGGCTCCGATGAAGGCGACGTCATTGCGCGCGGCTACCTCATCGATGGTGACGAGGGGTTGGTCATGTGCGCTGAACAGTCGGCGGTGTGCCCTGCCGATGCCACCCGACGGATCCTGCAGGGCTTCGCCGTCACCGACCTCTCCAACGTCGACTTTCTCGAGATCGACAACGTGCAGGTGAGCCGGGCCGTACTCGAGGCGAGAGCATCCGAGGCGACCCTCACGTTCGTCGAGGTCGACGACCGATAGATGACGACCCTGCGGAGGGTCGAGGTCGAGCGAGAGGCCCGACACCCCGTCGCCGCTCATCGGGCACATTCGGCACTGACCCCAGACGCGCCATGGCGGCCGCCGAAGCGACCGCCATGGGCTCTCTGGTGGACGGGGTCGAGGCGACGTCGCGATCAGGCGACGAGCACCTCGGAGTCTTCCGCGGCCCGGGCGGGCAGGAAGCGTGCCGCGAAGATCGAGCCTGCGATCGCCGCGCCGGCGGCGACGTAGCAGGCGACCGACAGGCCCGAGAGGAAGGCCTCGTTGACGGCGTCGAGATAGGCCGGTGCCGCGTCGCCGAGCTGCGGTGCGACGAACTGTGCCGCGCCGACCGACTCCTCGGTCGCCTCGCGGGCCGCCTCGGGCAGCTGCTCGATGACGGGGTCGTCGTCGAGGCTGTTGATGTAGATCGAACTGAAGACCGAACCGAGGATCGCGACCCCGAGCGTGCCGCCGAGCTCTCGGGTCGTGTCGTTCACCGCCGAACCGATGCCCGCCTTGTCGGCGCTGAGCGACCCCATGATCGACTCGGTCGCCGGGGCGGTCGTGAAGCCGAGGCCGACGCCGAGGAAGAACATCTGGCCGACGATCTCCGGGTAGGGCGTGGCGACCGACGCGGTCGAGACCCACACGAACCCGATCGCCATCATCGCCAGGCAGGTCGAGACCACCCGCGTGGTCCCGACCCGCTGCACCAGCATGGGCGAGACGACCGAGGAGACGGCGATCGAGACCGCGACCGGGATCGTTCGCAGGCCGGCTTCGAGCGGGCCGTAGCCCCGGACGAGCTGGAAGTACTGGGTGATGAGGAAGATGAAGCCGAACAGGGCGAAGAACGCCGACGTGATCGACACGCTCGCGGCGGAGAACCGGAGGTTCTGGAAGATCCGGACCGGCAGCATCGGGTGCTCCAGGCCGAGCTCCCACCGCACGAACCCGGCGATGAGGGCAGCCGAGACGGCGAAGCCGACGAAGGTACCCGCCGACGCCCAGCCCCACTCGGGGGCCTCGATGATCGTGAAGATGAGCGCACTGATCGCGGCGATCGAGATCAACAGACCGACCACGTCGAGCCGGGGGGTCTCCTCGTCACGGGATTCGGGGATCAGCCAGACGACGAGCGGAACCGCGATCAGCACGACCGGGATGTTCACGAAGAAGACCGAGCCCCACCAGTAGGCCTCGAGAAGGGCGCCGCCGATGATCGGGCCGGCGGCCACCCCGATGCCGGAGGTGGCCGACCAGATGCCGATCGCAGCCGCTCGTTCCTTCGGATCCTGGAACGCGTTGGTGATGATGGCCAGCGTCGCGGGGAAGATGAAGGCGGCGCCGATGCCCATCAGGGCCCGGCCGGTGATGAGCTCGCCGGCCGAGTCGACCGAGCCGGCGTAGACCGACATGGCGCCGAAGGCAATGAGTCCGAAGACGAGCGATCGTTTGCGGCCGTAGCGGTCGCCGAGCCCGCCGGCGGCGAGCAGCAGACCGGTGAAGACGAGGAGGTAGGCGTCGACGATCCACTGCAGCTCCCGGGTGGTGGCGCCGAGATCGATCGACAGCGACGGCAGTGCGACGTTGACGATCGTGCCGTCGAGGACGGTGACGAACACGGCCAGACAGCTGACCGCGAGGATGGCCCACCGGCGGGGATCGCCGGCCGTGGTGGGGGATTCGGAGACGTCGGTGACGGGGGATGACATGTTGACAACGTAAAGATTCTGTCTTGCCACTGTCAAGTTTTCGTGGCCGACGTCACGTAGACTGGGGGTCGACATGACCGCGACCACGGCCCGCAACTACCACCACGGCGACCTCAACATGGCCCTTCGCCTCGCAGCGGCCGAGCTGATCGCGGAGCGCGGCGCCGGCGGGTTCTCGCTACGAGAGGTCGCTCGCCGCGCCGGTGTCTCCCATGCCGCGCCCGCCCATCACTTCGGCGATGCGCAAGGTCTGTTGACCGCCGTCGCGGTCGATGCCTTCACCCACCTGCACGCGACGACCGCCGAGGCCTTCGGCGCCCACGACGACGCCGTCGATCGCCTGTGTGCGGTCGGGCGCGCCTATGTCGAGCTGGCCGTCAAGCACCCCGGTCACTGCGCCATCATCTTCCGCCACGACCTGATCGATGCCGACAGCGACGCCTACGCCCAGGCGGGCGACAAGGCCTTCGGCGTCCTCATCGCCGCACTCGAGGCCACCGCCGAGCAGGTCAATCCCGAGCTCGACATCCAACTCGCCGCGACCACGTGTTGGTCGGCGATGCAGGGGCTCATCGAACTCCACGGCACGATGAACAAGCTCGACCAGCACCAGGCGAACGGCGAGGTGCGTCGCATCCCGATCGGCGATCTCGCCGAACAGGTCACCCGTACGATCGTCGACGGCTTCCGCCCGGCCCGGCGGTGACCACCCCGGCGACCACGTCGGAACGGGTCGGCTCCCAGCGCGCCGGCAGCAGCTGCACGACGACCCACTCGTCGGCCTGCTGACGAACGGCACTGGGTCGAGGCAGGTGGCGGGCGAGCTGCCGCGCCTCCGCCTCGGTCGTCGCCGTGGCCAGGACATGTTCTCGGTATGTCAAACGCACAACCCTGTCTCCCGCCGAGATGAGGTCTTCTGCAGCATGTGTTCGCCGCCCGCTATGCCCTCAGACATCGACCACCGCAGCCGCCGGTTGACCACGATGAGACGCCGGACCCATGCAGAAGAGCGCGAACGACACCCCACGGGGCGGCCTCCGGACCCAGACGCCGACGGTCTCGGGCTCAGCAGCCCCGATCGACCGTGCGGACGACCGCATTGCCGACCCATTCCCGCAGGGCCCGCCGCCACCAGGTGACCGCGCCGAGATCACTGTCGGCGGAAACGGCCTGGATCCTCCCGTCGAAGCACGCGTCGAGCCGTTGACCGGCCCGGGCGACGTGATAGTCCGACGTCACATAGGTCACGAAGTCCCAGCCCTCGGCCTCGGCCAGCGCAGCGATCGCACGAGCCTCACCGCGGGTGTCGTCGGGATCGGGGGTCGGGCAGAACACCTCGACGCCGGGGTCGGCGGCACGGCAGACCTCGTTGGCGGCCGGCCACTCAGGCGTCAGACCGTTGGGAATCACGAGCGCCGACGCCAACTCGTCGTCGATCAGGGCGAGCGCCGTCTCCAGCCGCTCGCCCCGGCCGCCGACGAAGAGCACCACCGCGTCGGATGCCTCGACGTAGCCCTCGGGATCAGCCGCCGATGGCGACACCACCCAGGACCAGAAGGTGAGCGACCAGAGGAGTGCGAGCAGCCCGGCGGCGACGCCGATCCGTCGGCGTCGGATCAGATTCCGATGTCGATCCGTTCCAGCCATCGCAGGGAACCGGTCACCCCGACCTCTCGGAACGCCCCCGATTCCATCGACCGACAATAGATCTCGTACGGGGGTCGCCCGCCGTCAGCCGGATCCGGGAACACGTCGTGGATCAACAGCGTGCCGCCCACCGCTACGTGAGGCACCCACAGCTCGTAGTCGCGATGGGCGGGTTCCTCACCGTGACCGCCGTCGATGAACAGCAGTGCCAGTGGCGTCGTCCACACCGCACCGATCGCCGGCGAGTCACCGACGAGCGCGACCACCGTGCCCTCCAGCCCGGCGTCGTGGACGGTGCGGCGAAAGATCGGCAGGGTGTCCATCTTGCCGAGCTCGGGGTCGACGAGGTCAGGCTCGTGATGCTCCCACCCGGCCTGGTTCTCCTCCGACCCACGATGGTGGTCGAGTGCGAACAACAGCCGACCCTGTTCGCGGGCGGCGGAGCCCAGGAAGATCGACGACTTCCCGCAATAGCTGCCGACCTCGAGGAAGGGCCCGTCGACACCGACGGCCATCGCCGCGTCGTGCAGTGCCTGCCCTTCGTCGGGGGGCATGAAGCCCCGAGCCGCCTGCGCGAACGCGAGCAGGTCGGGGTCCATCGTCATCCGGCGGCGAGCTCGGACGATTCGTCGTCGCCGGTTCGCCACATCACCTTGTCGAGGATGATGTACTTCGCGACCCACACGACCCCGTAGGCGGCGAGGCTGGTGAACATCAGGGCGAGCGTGTTCTCGGTGAACTGCTCGACGATGGCGATCGACGTGACGGCGAAGATCAGCCCGACGAGGGCGATCGTCCAGAACGGGAGCACCTCGGTGCGGAAGGAGTCGCGGCCCGACTGCTTCCAGACCCACCGGCGGCTCAGGATGTAGGCCGGGATCGCCGAGACCATCGCGGCGATGACCTGCGACGGGACGGCGCGCAGATCGATGACGGCCAGGCAGAAGGCGAGCACCGCCTGCCCCGAGATCACGTTGACCACCGAGACGCCGCAGTACCGAAGGAGCTTCGCGCCGTGTTCGGCGATGAAGGCCCGCGCCGGGTGCAGGGTCGTGGTCACAGGGGTGGAGGCTACTGTCACCGGTTCCCTGTCGGCCCCTCGGGCCCAGAAGTTGACCGGTCGCCACGGCCAGGAGCCGGCCGGAGGCCATCATGGGGCCATGGAACAAGCCCAGGTCGACGCACTCATCGAGCTGCTCGATCTCGAACCCATCGAGGTCAACATCTTCCGCGGGGTCAACCCCGACGAGGACCGGCAACGGATCTTCGGCGGCCAGGTCGCCGGGCAGGCGCTCGTCGCAGCCGCGCGCACCGTCGACGACGACCGTCCGGTCCACTCACTGCACGCCTACTTCCTGCGACCCGGCGACCCGACCGTGCCGGTGCTGTATGAAGTCGACCGCATCCGCGACGGCCGCTCCTTCACGACCCGCAGGGTCGTGGCCATCCAGCACGGCCGCGCCATCTTCCACATGTCGGCGTCGTTCCACGTCGTCGAGCCGGGATTCCACCATGGCGACGACATGCCCGACGTGCCGATGCCGGACGCACTGGCGACCCGCGCCGAACGCTTCGCGGCCGCCGGCGTCGACGACACCTATGGCCCGAGCGCCCTCGACGTCCGATACGTCACCAACGATCCGTTCAACCGACGAGAACCGCTGCCGCCGACGCAGCAGGTCTGGTTCCGGGCCAATGGCGACCTGCCCGACGGCCAGGTGCTCCACACCTGCCTGCTGACCTACGCCTCGGACATGACGCTGCTCGACACCACCCTGCTCCCCCACGGCTCGGGGGCCGCCGACCGGTCGGTCATGATGGCGAGCCTCGACCACGCCATGTGGTTCCACGGGCCGTTCCGGGCCGACGAGTGGCTGCTCTACGACCAGCGCACACCCGCAGCCTCCGGCGCCCGGGGCCTGGCCACCGGCCGGGTGTTCACCCACGACGGGCGGCTGATCGCCAGCGTCGTGCAAGAAGGCCTCATCCGGAGGGTCGACGCATGACGACGTCCCGATCGCACCGCCTCATCGCGACGATCGCCGTCGCGCTGCTCGTCACCGCCGGCTGCGGCTCCGACGACCCCACCGAGGGCACGGCCGCCCGCACGACGGTGCCCACCACCGCCGACACGACGACCACGACGACCACGACGACCCTGGCCGAGGAGCCGGCTGATCCCGACGACGCCGACGATCCCGACGCCGACGACCCCGAGCCGACGACCACGACCACGACGACCACCACCACCACGACCCTGCCCGACGGTGACGTGACCGTGGCCTCGATCGAGATCGAGGAGTTCGGCCGCTTCAATCAGCCGATCGACGCCGTCGTCGCGCCCAACGGCGAGTGGTGGCTCGCCGAGCGACCCGGCGAGATCATCGTCGTCGACCCCGACACCGGCCTCGCCGGCGAGGTGGTCCTCGATCTCACGTCCGCCACCGCCGCGGGTGGCGAGCGCGGGCTGCTCGGCCTCGCCGTCGACGACGAAGCGCTCTACGTCAACTACACCGATCTCGACGGCACCACCCACGTCGACGCGTTCCTCCTCGACGCCGACGGACGCCCGGGCGAGTGGGTCCCGATGCTCGAGATCGAACAGCCGTTCTCGAACCACAACGGCGGATCGCTGGCGATCGGCCCCGACGGTCACCTCTATGTCGGCGTGGGCGACGGCGGTGCCGCCGACGACCCGCTCGGCGCCGGCCAGGACCCGAACCAGATCCTCGGCTCGATCGTGCGGATCGACCCGACCCCGACCGAGGCCGAGCCGTATGCGATCCCGGCCGACAACCCCTACGCCGGCGGCGGTGGTGTACCGGAGATCTTCCTGATCGGCATGCGCAACCCGTGGCGGTTCGCCTTCGACGAACCGACCGCCGACCTGTGGGTCGCCGACGTCGGCCAGAACGCGTGGGAGGAGGTCACACTCCTCCTCGGCGCCAACGGCTGGGGGGTCGGCACCAACCTCGGCTGGAACCTGCGCGAAGGGATCGAGCGCTTCGCCGGCGACCGCCCCGCCGACAACGTCGACCCGGTCTTCGTCTACGGCCGCGGCGGCGACGTCTCGGGCTGTTCGATCACCGGCGGTGAGGTCTACCGGGGCACGGCGATCCCGGAACTCCACGGCGCCTACGTGTTCGGCGACTATTGCACCGCCGACCTCTGGGCGATCTCGGTCACCACCGGCGAGGTCGTGTTCCACGACCTCGAGGCATCGATGCCGGGCGGCGAGCTGGTCGACTTCGCGTCGCTCCCGGACGGCGAACTCGTCGCCATGTCGCTCGGCGGTACGGTCGTGCGCATCCTCCCCGCGTGAGGCTCGCCGCGACCGTCCTCACGATTGCGCTGGCCGGTGCCGCCTGCTCGTCCGACGGACCGGAGGTCGACGCCGGCCCCACCGACACGACCACGACGACCACCACGGCCGCACCCGAGGAGACGACGACCACCTCGACCACCAGCGCCGCACCGACCACCACCCTCCCGCCGGGACCGATCGACGGCCCGCCCGCGCCCGACGGACGCCAGTACCCCGGGGTCGCGTCCGAGCCGACCGAGGTCGCCGAACGGATCGTCGAGGTCGAACGGCTCCTGCTCGCCACCGACCGCACCGACGGTGCGTACCCGGACCTCGCCCACGAGCAGCAGATGCTCTACCGCCACATCGCCCGCAACCCGGACTGGATCCTCACGCTGTGGGAGACCGTGCCCGACGAGCTCTTCTTCACGATCGAACGCCACGTGACCGCCCGCCAGGCGATCTCCTCGCTCTCGACCGCCGAGCCGGCCGGCAACGTCCCCGCGTGGGAGATCATCGAGCCGCTGCCCGCCGACGAACTCCTCGCGCTCTATCGCCAGGCGTCGGAGGACACCGGCATCGACTGGGCCTACCTCGCCGCCATCAACC
>JBCCWI010000135.1:0-11196 GCA_039193795.1 Actinomycetota bacterium
CGTTAGCACCCACTGAACACTCGTCCAGGGGACGAGCGAGAACAACGTCCAGGGGACGAGCGAGAACAACGTCCAGGGGACGAGCGAGAACAACGTCCAGGGGACGAGCGAGAACAACGTCCAGGGGTCGAGCGAGACCGAACGTCCGGGCCGAGCCGCCCGAGGTCAGTCGGCCTGCAGCGACGCGATCACCGCGACGTTGACGATGTCGTCGGCGCTGCATCCGCGACTGAGGTCGTGCAGCACGCCGTCGAGGCCCTGCAGCAGCGGGCCGAACGCCTGGGCCCCGCCGAGCCGCTCGGTGATCTTGTAGGCGATGTTGCCGCTGTCGAGGTCAGGGAAGACGAACACATTGGCGCGCCCGGCGACCGGCGAACCCGGCGCCTTGGCCTCGGCCACCGCCGGCACCCAGGCCGCGTCGAACTGCAACTCGCCGTCGACGGCGAGGTCGGGCGCGGTCTCTCGCACGAGCCGGGTCGCCTCGAGGACCTTGTCGACCCTCGGGTGCGAGGCGCTCCCCTTCGTGGAGAACGACAGCATGGCGACGGACGGTTCCTCACCCGCCAGCTGTGCGAACGTCGCTGCGCTCGACTTCGCCACCGAGGCCAGCTGCGCCGCATCGGGGTCGGGCAACACTCCACATTCGCCGTAGACGATCGGGCGGCCGTCGGGAAGCACGAAGAAGAAGCAGCTGCTCACGGCGGAGACCTCGGGTGCCACCCCGAGCACCCGAAGCCCGGCACGGATCACATCGCCGGTGGGTCGGGTGGCTCCGGCGACCGCCCCTGCAGCCCATCCGGTCTTGACCAGCGCGGTGGCGATGACCAGAGGATCCTCGGCGTCGAGGGGGCGACCCGCCCACGGCCCTTCGGTCACGGCGGCGAGCTCCGCGACGAGTGCGTCGGCGTCGGGGTGCCCCGCGTCGGCCAGCGATCCGAGATCTCGCCCGACGACGACGGGGTCGACGAGACCGTCGGCGATCAGCCGGGCGGCCGCCTCGTGGGCTCGCGGATCGTCGTCGGCGAGCACCACCCGCCTCGGCTCGGCCGCGGCCCGCTCGTACCAGTCGTCGAGAATGCGCATCGGCGGCGAGTGTGCCCGATCAGCCCTTGCCGCGCCACGGGATGAGCTTCGACTCGAGGAAGCGGAGGATGACGTCCATCAGCACCCCCAACACCGCGATGACGATGATTCCGACCACCATGACGTCGAGACGCTGGAACGGTCGTGCCGCGAAGATCATGGCACCGAGGCCATCGGCGGAGCCGATGATCTCGGCAGCGACCAGCGTGCCCCACGAGACGCCGAGCGCCACCCGGAAGCCGGTGAACAACTCGGGCAGGGCGTTCGGCAGCAGGACGCGGAACAGCACCTGGAGCTTCGACGCGCCCAGCGAGTAGGCGGCCCGGATCTTCGACAGATTCGCCGCCTGAACGCCAGAACGGGCGGCGATGATCATGATCCAGAGGCTGGCGAAGATCAGGAGAGGCACCGCAGACGCATCCCCGATCCCGAAGATCAGGAGGAACAGCGGGATCAGGGCGAGGGGCGGGATCGGGCGGAACGCTTCGACCGGCGTGTCGAAGAAGCCGCGGGCGCGGCTGGACAAGCCCATCGCGAACCCGACCGGCACGCCGAAGATCGTGCCGAAGAACATGCCGCGCATGACCCGCCAGAGGCTCGCCTTGGTGTGATCCCAGAGAGTGATGTTGCGGAAGCCCTCGTCATTGAGATCGAAGAAGGTGTTCCACGTGTCGCGCACGGACGGGAACGACAACGGCCCGACCAACTGGCTGTAGCCGCCTCCGCACTCATCGCTCGCGTTGCAGATGGTGATGCGCTGCTTGTCGCTGAGGTCGTCGTAGGTGTCACCGTCCTCGGCGAGCGCCTCCGGCACCTCGATGAGGTCGTGATCGAGACCCCAGGCGTAGGTCGACACGAACCAGAAGCCCAGCAAGAGTACGAGTGACAGCAAGCTCCACGCCGGAAGGCTCCGAACCGAGCTGGAGTCACCGAAGGTGACCGTCTTGCGTTGGTCGTTGCCGCGGCCACGGTTGAAGAGACCGGCGCCCATCCGCGATCTGTCGTTCTGCCGGAGGCTGCGTTCGTCGACGGGTGTTCCGCCCATGGGTGACGACATCAGGCTGCCCCCTCGCTGCGTCCCATGATCTCCTCTTCCATCTCCCAGATGATGTTGAGGATCTCCTGGCTCTTCTCGCGGAACTCCGGCGACGCCTTGAGCTCGCGGGCATCCATCGACAGGCCCTGCTCGGCGAAGGGGAGGGAGTAGTCCTGCTCGATACGGCCCGGCCGGGGCGCCATGACGAAGAGCCGATCACCGAGGTAGAGCGCTTCCTCGACGGAGTGGGTGACCAAGATGATGGTCTTGCCCGTCTCCTTCCAGAGTTCGAGGATCAGGCTCTGCATCTTCTCTCGGGTGAGGGCGTCGAGCGCGCCGAGTGGCTCGTCCATCAAGATGACGTCGGGGTCGTTGGCGAGGCATCGGGCGAGTGCCACGCGCTGCTGCATGCCACCCGAGAGCTCGTAGATCCGCTTGTCGCCGAACCCGCCGAGGCCGACGATCTCCAGCAGTTCCTTGGCCCGGGCGCCGTAGGCAGCCTTGTCGCCGCGGTTCATCCGGGGCCCGAACGTGATGTTCTCCTCCACGGTCAGCCACTCGAACAGGGCACCCTGCTGGAAGACCATCCCACGGTTCTTGTCGGGACCCGTGATCGCCTCACCGCCGAGGGTCACCGCGCCCCCGGTCGGGGCGAGGAAGCCGGCGAGGATGTTCAGCAGTGTCGTCTTGCCGCATCCCGATGGCCCGAGCAGCGACAGCAAGCGGCCGCCGGCGAGCTCGAAGGACACATCGCTCAGCGCATGCACGTCCGTCCCGCCCGGCACGTCGTAGACCATGTCGACGTTGGCTACCGATAGATCCTTCACGGTTCCCCCTCAGACCCGTCAGGTGAAAAGACGTCGGCGCCGGAGCCGAAGCCCCGGCGCCGCATTCGTCTCTGGACTCAGCGCATCATGGCACCGAATCCGAATCGAGATCAGCCCTGTGCCGCCTCGAGGAAGCTGGTGTCGACCGAACCGGCGAAGTCGCCGATGGCCGGCTCACCACCGCCGAGTTCGGCGAGCGTCTCGACCTGACCCTGCATGGCGTCGGCGACGTTGCCGCCGAGCCAGTCCGCACCCAGCTGCTCGTCGATGGTCGGGAAGACGAACCACAGGTCGCCACCGAGGAAGTTGGCGACGTCCTCCATACCGGCAGCCTGAGCGATGGTGTCGTTGCGGCCGTCCATGTCAGCGGCCCAAGCCTGGTTGAACTCTTCGGTCGCAGCCAGGAAGGCGGTGACGGCATCGCCGTGCTCCTCACCGAAGGAGGTGGGGATCGAGACGATGTCGTAGGTGAAGATACCGATGTCGGACTCGTGCTCGGCGCCGGTCATGATGAGGTTGTTGCCGGCGTCGAGCATCGTGACGATCGAGCCGCCGAAGGCGCATCCGACGTCGATGTCGCCCGCCGCCATGGCGGCGGCGGTCGTGTCGCCGCCCTCGGCCTGGAGCACGTTGAGGCTGTCGAGATCGACTCCGAGGAAGTCCATCATCGAGAGCATCTTGTAGTGGGTGACGTTGCCGAGCGGAGTCATCACGGTGGCACCGTTCAGCGTTTCGGCTGCGTTGTCGCGGGTCACGCCCAGGTCGCCGCGAGCGACACAGTTGTCCGCCTCGGCGTAGCTGACGGCGATGCCGACGAGCTTGAGGTCGGCGCCGCCGTTGATGGCGCCGGCGAAGGGCGTGAGGCCTTGCGAGTACGCGATGTCGACGTCGCCGGCGATCATGGCCTCGGTCATCTCGCCGCCGCTGTTGAACGGGAGCCAGTTGATGGTGGCACCCACGGCGTCGCCGAAGCTGCCGTCGGCCTGGCCGTACTGGTTCGGCGTGGGCCACTGGGCGAAGTAGGCGACGTTGATCTCGTCGACCGACAGGCCGTCTTCGGCCATCTCCGATCCGGAGTCGCTCGCGTCCGATGAAGAGTCCGACGAACCGGTTTCGGTGTCGTCGTCGTCACCACATGCGGCTGCGAACAGGCCAAAGGCCAGCAACAAGATGAGCAGTTTCTTCACGGTGCCTCCCAGCAGTGTGAACGGCGGACCATCGGTTGGTCAGCCAGGTGGGCCGCACCACCCCCTCCAGGAGTGACTCGGCTGACGGGCCACCGAAGCGTCCGGTGGCCACATCGTTCTGTTGTGTGCGCTAGCGCTCCCCCGCCAGCCAGGCGGCAGCCCGGGAGAGGACCTGGTCTGCCTTGGCGTGCATGTCGTCGATGACCGAGGTGTCGGCGACGAGCGGCGGGGAGAACACCAGCATGGTGGCGCCACGATCGTCGGGACGGATGAGGAGGCCCGCATCGCGGACCATCCTCGGAAGAACGCCCTGCTGCAGGGACAGGGCGTCGCCCTCGGACAGGTCGATGCCGTTGGCACGGTCCTGCATGAGTTCGAGGGCGTAGAAGTAGCCGGTGCCGCGGACCTCGCGGACGATGTTGTGGGCGGCGACGAGCTTCTCGAAGCCCTCCCGCATGTACGACTCGTTGGTGCGCACGTGCTGCATGATCTGCTCGTCGTGCATGGCCTGCATGTTGGCCACCGCGACCGCCGTGGCGACCGGGTGGCCCCCGAAGGTGGAGCCGTGGTTGAACAGGCCGACCTCGGATTCCCAGATCTCCTCGAGGAGGGGTCGACGAACGACCACGCCGCCCAGCGGGAGATACGCGCTGGTGACGCCCTTGGCGAAGGTGATCATGTCGGGCACCACCCCGAAGCGCTCGCTGCCGAAGAAGTGACCGAGGCGTCCGAAGGAGCAGATGACCTCGTCGGCGCACAGCAACACCCCGTAGGTGTCACAGATGCGCCGGAGTTCCTGCCAGTAGCCGTCCGGCGGGACGAGGCAGCCCCGGCCGTTCTGGACGGGCTCGGCGATGACCATGGCGACGGTCTCGGGACCCTCGGCGAGGATCTGCTCCTCGACGGCGCGGGCGGCGTCGAGGGCGTCGGCGGTGTCGCCGAGCGTGTTGCGCACGTGGCGGACGCCGTCCCACAGCATCGGCAGGAAGTGCTTGCGGAACTTGGGTACGCCGGTGACCGCGAGGGCGGCGATGGTGGTGCCGTGGTAGCTCCACTCGCGCGAGATGACCTTGTAGCGGTCGGTGTCGCCACGGGCGACGTGGTAGTTCCGGGCCATCTTCAGCGCCGACTCGACCGCTTCGGAGCCCGACGACACGAAGAACACGTCGTTGAGATCTCCGGGCGCGACCTCGGCGATCATCGACGCCGCCTTGCTGACCGGCTCGTGAGTGGGTCCCCAGTTCGGGTAGAACGCCATGCGTTCCATCTGCTTGCTGGCGACGGCGGCGAGGTCGGCGCGGCCGTGGCCCAGATTCGTGCAGAAGAGCCCGGCGAGCCCGTCGAGGTACTTGCGGCCATCCTCGTCGTAGACGTAGCAGCCCTCGCCACGGTCCATCACGATGATGTCGTCGGCGTGCCACGCCTTGCCCTTGGTGAAGTGCGGGACGACGTGCGCCTGCGACGCAGCACGGAACTCAGACACGCGGAAACCCCCTGAATCATGCGTGACGGCGTTTGGAAGTTCCGCGGAACGTAACACAGCCCTGTTATAGGGTCTAGCAGTTTCGTGATCGTGGCTAACGCGTGACGGGGAGTGGTCGAACGGCTGACACCAGTCGGTCAGATGGTCACGACCGCCTTGCCGGTCACCTCACGGTCGGCGATCGCCTGGATCGCGGCGGCCGCCTCCTCGAACGGCCGTACCGACTCCACCGGTGGGGCGACCTTTCCCTCGCTCGCGAGGTCGAAGACCGCAGCCGTCTGGCGGCGCATGCTCTCGGGGTCGCGCATCAGCGATGCCCCCCAGTGCACGCCGACGATCGAGTAGTTCTTGAGGAGCGCATGGTTGGTCGGCGCCTGGGCGATGCCGCCGACGAACCCGATGATCAGCAGGCGTCCGTCCCACGCCATGCATCGGCGGACCTGGTGGAAGGCGTCGCCGCCGACCGCGTCCCAGGCGACGTCGACCCCACCCCCGCTCATCTCGCGGACGGTGTCGACCCACTCCGGCGTCTCGCGGTGGTCCACGATGTGCTCGACACCGAGCCCGCGCACGAGTGCGGCCTTCTCCTCGCCACCGACCACGGCGATCGGCACCGCACCGGCCGCGAGCGCGAGCTGGATGCAGGCGGTGCCGGTGCCGCCCGCGGCGCCGGTGATCAGGACGGTCTCCCCCGCCTGCAGGTGGGCACGATCGTGGAGTCCGAACCAGGCGGTGCCGTAGTTGACCGGGATAGCGGCGGCCTGAGCCGGCGAGAGCGCGTCGGTCGGGTAGGCGAAGCACGACCCTGCGCCGACCAGGTTCTGTTCTCGAAGCCCGCCGCCCAAGACGGCCACCGCGGTGCCGACGTCGAGATCGACTCCCTCGCCGACCGATGCGACGACGCCGGCGATCTCACCCCCCGGCGTGAACGGGAGCTTCGTCGGCACCTGGTACTCGCCACGGCACGAGAGCACGTCGGGGAAGGTCAGCCCGACCGCCGTCGTGTCCACGACGACCTGCCCGGGCCCGGGCTCGCCGGGACCGTCCTCGTCCTCGAGCCGAAGGACATCGAGGGGATCGCCGAGTTCGTAGGAACGCCAGATTTGCATGGCGGCGACGGTAGTCGCCGCGGCGAATCAGCCGCGAAGTGTTGCGCCGGTCTTCTTGGTGACCTGATCGATGCATGCCTGACGCACGTCGGCGACCTCGGCGTCGGTCAGCGTTCGATCGGTGGCCTGGAGCCGCAGCCGATAGGCGAGCGACCGGAAACCCTCGTCGACGCCGGTGTCGCGGTACACGTCGAAGAGCTCGAGGTCGACGAGCAACCCGCCGCCGCCCTTGCGCAGGCTCGCCTCGACCTGGGATGCCGCCACGTCGTCACGGACGACGAAGGCGAGATCGATGTCGCTCGACGGGAACTTGCTGACCGGCGTGTACTTCCGGCTGCCGTGGGGACCGTCGAGGATCGTGCCGAGGTCGAGTTCGAGCCAGGCGACCCGGCCTTCGACGCCGTATGCCTCGAGGACGGCCGGATCGACCTCGCCGACGTAGCCCCGGGTGCGCCCGGCGATGATCACCTCGGCGGTGCGGGTCGGGTGCAGGCCGGGCGCCCGGTCGGCCTTGAGCTGCAGGTTCGGGAGGGCGAGGGCGCGGTCGAGCGCATCGAGGATCGCGACCGCGGCCGGTGCCTCCTGGCCGGCCAACGCGACGGCGAGGTACTCACGCTCGTCGGGGAGGAGTTCACCCTCCGGTGAGGGCAAGAAGACGTGATCGATCTCGAAGAACCGGACGTCGGGGTTGCGGTGCGACTGGTTGTAGGCGATCGCCTTCAGCTGGCCCGGAAGCAGCGACGTACGCAACACCGATTCTTCGGCATGGAGCGGGTTGGTGAGCGTGACCCCGTCCTCGGGGAGGCCGGCCTTGGCCAGATCGCCGGGGGCGAGGAACGGCATCGGCAGCGTCTCGTCGCACCCGGCGCCGGTCAGCACGTCTCGGACGAGGCGACGGTCCTTCTGGTACTGGGTGAGGCCACCGGCATCGGTGCCCTTTGGGACCGTGAGCTCGATCTTCATGTAGCCGAACATGCGGCCGACTTCCTCGGCGATGTCGGTCTCGGTCGTCGTGTCCCACCGCCACGTCGGGATGGTGACGTCGATGACATCGTCGCCCTGGGCGGTCTCGTCGATGCGAGCCGTGCACTCGAAGCCGATCGGTTCGAGGAGCGCGATCATCTCGACCGTGCTGAGGGACGTGCCGAGCAGTCCGTTGACCCGGGCGACCCGGACCGCCACGGGCGTGCGGTCAGGGGTCGTGCCGGCGACGTCGACCATGCCGGCCACCGCCGTCACGCCGGACTCGGCGGCGAGCTGGATGAAGCGACGCATCGCCCGAGGGATGTTCTCGCCGTAGTCGGCCCCGCGCCGGAAGCGGGTCGAGGCCTCGCTCGGCAGGTTGAGCCGCTTGACGGTGCGAGAGATCGACGGCGGATCCCACCACGCCATCTCCAGCAAGACGTTGGACGTCACCTCCGAGATCTCGGTGGTCGCGCCGCCCATCACACCGGCGAGCGAGACGATCTCACCGGCCGCGTTGGTGATGACGCCGTCGTTGGAGACCAGCGAGCGCTCGACGTCGTCGAGGGTCACGAGGGTCTCGCCGTCGCGGGCCCGCCGCACGGTGAGCTTGCCGTCGGGGACGGTATCGAGGTCGAAGGTGTGGTTCGGCTGGCCGAGTTCGAGCATCACATAGTTGGAGATGTCGACGATCGAGTTGATCGGCCGCATGCCCAGCTGGGTGAGGCGCTCCTGCATCCACGCCGGCGACTCGCCGACGGTGACGTCGCGCAGCACGGTTGCGACGAACCGGCCGCACAGCTCGGGATCCTCGATCGTGATGTCGAGCAAGCCGTCGACGGACTCGTCGGTCGTCTCGATCTCGTACTCCGGGAACCGGAAGTCCACCCCGAGGGCCGCGGCGAGGTCGCGGGCGACGCCGGCGACCGACATCGCATCGGGGCGGTTGGCGTTGACTTCGAGATCCCAGAGGATGTCGGGCTCGACGCCGATCGCCTGGGCGAGGGGTTGTCCGAGTTCGGCGCCGTCGACGACGCGGTCGTTGAGGATCAGGATGCCGTCCTCGTCGCTGTTGAGGCCGATCTCCGCGCCCGAGCAGCACATGCCGTTGGACATCTGGCCGCGCATCTCGCGCTGGGCGATCTCCATGCCGTTGGGCATGACCGTGCCGATCGTGGCGAACGGGATGAGATCGCCGACCGTCATGTTGAATGCACCGCAGCAGACCTGCAGCGGCTGCCCGTCGCCCCGGTCGACGTCGACCAGCTGGATCTTGTCGGCGTCGGGGTGGGGCCGCAGGTCGAGGACCTTGGCGAGGACGACACCGTCGACGATCTCACCGACGACGTCCATCTCCTCGACGGCGAGGCCGAGGGCGGACAGGGTCTCGCCGAGTTCGACCGGATCGCCGTCGATGTCGGGCGCGAACTCGCGGAGCCAGGAAAGGGTGACCTTCATCGCAGAACTCCTAGAACTGCCGGAGGAAGCGGACGTCGTTGTTGACGAGCTCGCGGATGTCGTCGAGCTGGTAGCGCATCACTGCGAGGCGATCGATGCCGAAGCCGAAGGCGAAGCCCTGCCACTCTTCGGGGTCGATGCCGCAGTTGCGCAACACGTTGGGGTGGACCATGCCGCAGCCACCGAGCTCGAGCCACGAGCCGTCCTCGCGACTGATGTCGAACTCCGCCGAGGGCTCGGTGAACGGGAAGTACGAGGGACGCAGCCGCGTCTTGACCTCGCCACCGAAGAACTGGCGGACGAACTCCTGGATGGTGCCGTGGAGATCGCCGAGGGTGATCCCACGGTCGATCACCAGACCTTCGATCTGGTTGAACGCCGGGAGGTGGGTGGCGTCGGCGGTGTCGGTGCGGAACGTGCGGCCCGGAGCGACGATGTAGATCGGCGGTTCGGTGTTCTCCATGGTGCGGATCTGCACCGGCGAGGTGTGGGAGCGCAGCATCACCTGCTCGGGCTCGCCGAGGTTCACGAAGATCGTGTCGAAGCTGCCCCGAGCGGGATGCCACTCGGGGATGTTGAGCGCCTCGAAGTTGTACCAGGCCGACTCGACCTCGGGGCCCTCGGCGACGGTGAACCCCATGCCGACGAAGACGTCCTCCAGGCGGTCGCGCGCCTGGGTGTTGAGGTGCAGCGACCCGCGCCGGATCTCGGTCAGCCGCTCGCTGAGGTCGAGCCGCTCCGCTTCGTACTGCGCGGCTCGGGCGCCGGCCGCGAGCCGCGTCTTGGCTCCGGCCACCGCCTCCTCGAGCGCGGTGCGGGCGGCGTTGATCGCCTGACCGGCGGCCTTGCGATCCTCGGGATCGAGCCCGCCGAGCTGCTTCTTGGCGCCGGTGACGACGGACTTCTTGCCGAGCAGTTCGGCGTCGAGGGCGGCGACCGTGTCGAGATCGGCCGCGTCGCCGAGGCGGGCGTTCGCGTCGGCGACGAGAGCGTCGAGGTCGGCGGTGAGTTCGGCGGCGCTGGTCACGCCGTTCAGGTTACGGGCTCACTCCCGCGGTCGGTGCACCATTCCTGGCACACTGCGTCGGTGGAGCACACCGTTCGCGACAATCCCGATCGGCAGCGTTACGAACTCGTCATCGCCGACGAGATCGTGTCGATCGCGGACTATCGGCTCGACGGCGACGCGGTCGTCGTGCCGCACGTCGAGACGAACCCGACCCATCGCGGCCAGGGCAACGCCGATCGGCTCATGGCCGGCATGCTCGACGACCTCCGGGCCCGCGAGCGCACCATCGTGCCGCTCTGCCCGTTCGCGGCGGACTACATCCGCAACCACCCCGATCAGCACGACCTGCTGGACTGACGTTCAGCCCCGCCGAGCTTCGAAGAGGAGCAGCGTGCCGGCCATCGCCACGTTGAGCGACTCGGTCCGGCCGGGCATCGCGATGTGGGCCCACTCGTCGACCGCGAGGTCGCCACCGAGACCGTGCGGTTCGTTGCCCATCACGATCGCGACCGGCGGCACCATCACCCCGCCGTCATGGGGCTCACCGGCTCTCACGTCGGTACCGACGATCCGGAGACCGGCCTCACGCAGCGCGTCGAGGGCGTCGTCGATGTCGCCGTAGGCGACGACGGGCACACGAAGCAGCGAGCCGGCCGACGACCGCATCACCTTGGGCCCCCACGGATCGGCGCCGCCGACGACCACGACCGCATCGGCACCGACGGCTGCGGCCGAACGCATCAGCGTGCCGACATTGCCGGGATCGCCGACGTCGGCCAGGACGAGGACGACCGCATCGTCCCCGAGCGCGGGAAGCGCACCCTCGGGCCTGGCCACGAGCGCGACCATCGGCTGGGGGGTCTTCGACGGGGCGAGCCGCTCGAACGCGTGGTCCCGAACGACGAGCCACTCGGCGTCGCGCCCGACCCGTCGTTCGACAGCGACGACGGCCTCCGCATCCATGTCGGACTCGGGCACGATGACCGTCTCGGGCATCAGACCGGCGTCGAGCAGTTCCGCGACGGTGCGCGGCCCTTCGAC
>JBCCWI010000136.1:0-11158 GCA_039193795.1 Actinomycetota bacterium
GCGGGCACCCCCGCGGCGATCGAGTTCGGCGGAAGGTCCTTGGTGACCACCGACCCGGCCGCCACGATGCAGCCGTCGCCGATGTCGACCCCGGCCACGACGATCACCCGAGCGCCCAACCAGGTCATCGCACCGATGCGTACCGAGGCCTCGTCCTTGGGCTGATCCATGACGGGGATACCGGGTTTGGTCTGGTAGTTCGTCGTGGTGATGAACACCTCGGGTGCGAAGAGGGCGTGGTGGCCGATCTCGATACGAGCCGACTCCTCGCCGGCCCACAGATGGCACCGGGCGCCGATGTGGCTGCCCTCGCCGATCGAGATGAGGTCACCGCGCACGATCGAGACGTTGGGGGCGAACTTCACGCGCGGCCCCATGTCGATCTTGGATCGCTCCTTGTAGTGGGTGTAGCCGAAGTAGTGCACGAGCCGGAGCACGTGGACGGCCGCGCGGGGGTCGAGCATGCTGCGGACCGCACGTCCGACGCGGACGGGGAGCGATGCCTTGGCTGCCATGGGGCCAGTCTGCCCGCTCAGCGCACGGGGCGCGGGGAGCGAGGCGCGGAAGCGCTCGGGCTCAGCCGTTGTCGCCGGCGGCGACGCGGAGTCGCAGCTCGGCTCGCGCCTTGTCGCCGGCGGCCTCTTCGTCGTCGGCGTCGGCGCTGAGGGCCTGCTCGGCCTCGGCGAGCGCCCGCTGGGCACGCTCGACGTCGATGATGTCCTTGGCCTCGGAGACGTCGCTCAGGATCGTGATGTCCTCGCCGCTCACCTGGACGAATCCTCGGTGCACGGCGAACGTGTCACGGCCACCGTCCTCCTTGACGACGTCGACCGACCAGACCTGCAGGATCCCGATGAAGGGGATGTGGCCGGGCTGGAAGGCGATGTCGCCGCCGTCGACGGTACGGGCGACGACCATGGCGGCCTCACCGGTGTAGGAGACCGCTTCGGGGGAGACGACCTGGACGTTGAGCATGGTTCCTCTGTTCTCCGAGACCTCGGATCAGCGACTCAGGCGTCGGCCTGGAGCTCGGCCGCCTTGCGCTCGGCCTCTTCGGCGCCGCCGACCATGTAGAACGCCTGCTCGGGCAGGTGATCGAGGTCGCCGTTGAGGAGGGACTCGAACGAGTCGATGGTCTCCTCGACGGGGGTGAAGACGCCGTCTTGGCCGGTGAAGGCCTTGGCGACGAACATCGGCTGGGACAGGAAGCGCTGGACCTTGCGGGCCCGGTCGACGGTGATGCGGTCCTCTTCGGACAGCTCGTCGAGACCGAGGATGGCGATGATGTCCTGCAGCTCCTTGTAGCGCTGGAGCACCTCCTGCACGCCACGAGCGGTGTTGTAGTGACGCTCACCGACGACCATCGGGTCGAGGATCGTCGAGGACGAAGCCAGCGGATCCACGGCCGGGTAGATGCCGAGCGCCGCGATGTCACGCGACAGCTCGGTGGTGCCGTCGAAGTGGGTGAACGACGTGAACGGGGCCGGGTCGGTGTAGTCGTCGGCAGGCACGTACACGGCCTGCAGCGAGGTGATCGACTTGCCTCGGGTCGAGGTGATGCGCTCCTGGAGCTCGCCCATCTCGTCGGCGAGGGTGGGCTGGTATCCCACGGCGGAGGGCATACGGCCGAGGAGGGTGGACACCTCCGAGCCGGCCTGCACGAAGCGGAAGATGTTGTCGATGAACAACAGCACGTCCTGGTTCTGGACGTCGCGGAAGTACTCGGCCATGGTCACGCCGGACAGCGCCACGCGCAGGCGGACCCCGGGCGGCTCGTCCATCTGACCGAAGACCAGCGCGGCCTTGTCGAGCACCGAGGTCTCGCCGTCACCCATGACGGTCTCGCCCATCTCGATGAAGAGGTCGGTGCCCTCACGGGTGCGCTCGCCCACACCGGCGAACACGGACACACCGCCGTGGTTGGAGGCCACACGGGTGATCATCTCGGTGATCAGAACGGTCTTGCCCACACCGGCACCACCGAACAGACCGATCTTGCCACCCTCCTTGTAGGGGGTGAGCAGGTCGATGACCTTCACGCCGGTCTCGAACATCTTCGCCGACGGCTCGAGCGCGTCGAACGACGGCGCCGAGCGGTGGATGTCCCACCGGTCGTCGGTGCGGTGCTCGGGGACGTCGAGGCAGTCACCCATCACGTTCCAGATGTGGCCGAGGGTGCCGTCGCCCACCGGCGCCTGCACACCGTGGCCGGTGTTGATCACCGTGGCGCCGCGGACCAGGCCGTCGGTCGGCTTCATGGCGATGGCGCGCACGCGGTTGTCGCCGATCTGCTGGGCGACCTCGGCCGGGACGTTGACCGACTCGCCGTCGACGGTGATGTCGAACTCGAGCTGGGTGTTGATCTCGGGCAGGGCGCCCGCCGGGAACTCGACGTCGACCACGGGGCCGGCGATGCCGACGATGCGGCCGTTCTTGAGTTCGTTCTCAGTGACAGTCATGTGGTGTGTGCTCCTCGAGATGAGGTGTGTGGTGTGGAACTGGGTGGACCGACCGGCTGGTCAGTCCTCGGACGGTGTCAGGAGCTGCTTCAGTCAGCAGTCTTCGGGTGGGAGCCGGCGAGCTTGAAGCCCGCCGCCTCGGCGTTTTCGGCGGTGTCGAACCAGACCTCGGCGATGGTGCGCTCGTAGGCGTAGGAGTCCGGACGGTGGTACAGCATCGAGTCGGCGTTGCCCTTGATGACGAAGGCGGCCGACGGGGCAGCACCACCCTCGAGCGGCATGGCCGAGCCGGTGCCGAACGGTTCGTCGGCGGGCGGAGCGTCGGCGACCGCGGTGGCGGCGCCCGCATCGCTCGGCGCGGCGGCGAAGCTCTGGGGCGAAGCCGGGGCGGCTGGCGCCGACGACGTGACACCGGTGTCGGTGTACATGCCGAGCAGGTCGACGAAGTCGGCCCCGCTGTCGTCCTCGTCGAGCGCTTCGGCACCACCGACGATCTCCATGATCTCGGTGGTGATCGCGGCCTGACGGGCGGCGTTCATCTCTCGGCTCAGCTTGGTGATGAGCTCTTCGGCGTTGTCGGTGGCCGACTTCATCGCCCGCTGACGGTTGGCGTGCTCCGAGGCCGCACAGTCGAGCAGGGCGCCGAACAGGCGGGCTTCGATGTAGCGGGGCAGGAGCGCCTTGAGGACGTCCTCGGGCGAGGGTTCGAACTCGAAGCTGGCGGCCACGGTGGCATCGCCTTCGCCCTTGGTCGCCATGACGCTGGTGTCCTCGAGCGGGAGGAAGCGACGCACGGCGACGCGCTGGGTACCCATCGAGACGAACTCGGTGTAGATGAGTTCGACCTCGTCGATCTCCTCGGCGATGAACGCCTCGGCGACGTCCTCGGCGATCCGTCGGGCGTCCTCGTAGGTCGGGCTGTCGCTGAAGCCCTGGTAGGCGTGGTCGACCCGATAGTTGCGGAAGTTGAAGTAGGCCGCGGCCTTCTTGCCGACACAGAACAGCGAGTAGTCCCGCCCGTCGGAACGGTGGCCCTGCAGCTGGCGCTCGGCCGCCCGGATCGGGTTGGTGTTGTAGGCACCGGCCAGACCGCGGTCACCGGCCATGACGATGAAGCCGACGCGCTTGACGTCTTCGGCCCGACGCAGCAGCGGGTGATCGGCGTCGGCACCGCCGGCGGCCAGGTTCTCGATGACCGACGTGATCTGCCGCGAGTACGGACGCGCCGCGTCGGCGCGCTGCATCGCCTTCACCACGCGGGTGGCGGCGATGAGCTCCATGGCTCGGGTGATCTTCTTGGTGGATTGAACGCTGGAGATCCGACGTCGGAGCTCGCGTTCCTTACCGCCTGGCACGGTGGGTTACCTCAGTCCTCGTCGCGGGTGATGTCTTCTTCGGGCAGGGTGGTGTCGGTGTTGACGACCTCCGAGGAGGTCTCACCCTGATCCTCGGCGTCGGGCTCGGGGCCGGAACCATCAGAGGTCTGGAACTGAGCGGCGAAGTCCTTGATGCCCTGCTCGAACGCGTCCTCGTCGGGGATGACGCCGTCGTTCTTGATCGAGCTCATGATGTCGGCGTGCCGGGTGCGGAACCACTCGAGCAGCTCGGCCTCGAAGCGCAGCACGTCCTCGACGGGCAGCGAGTCCAGGTAGCCGCGGGTGCCGGCGAAGATCGAGACGGTCATCTCGTCGACCGGGTACGGGCTGTTCACGCCCTGCTTGAGCAGCTCGGTGAGGCGGTAGCCACGCTCGAGCTGGGCCTTGGACACGGCGTCGAGGTCCGAACCGAAGGCGGCGAACGCCTCGAGCTCACGGAACTGCTGGAGGTCGCCTTTCAGCGTGCCGGTCGCGGTCTTCATCGCCTTGACCTGCGCCGCGGAACCCACGCGAGACACCGAGATGCCCACGTCGACCGCCGGGCGGATACCGGACTTGAAGAGGTCGTCCTGCAGGAAGATCTGTCCGTCGGTGATCGAGATCACGTTGGTCGGGATGAAAGCGGACACGTCGCCGGCCTTGGTCTCGATGACCGGAAGGGCGGTGAGCGAACCGGCGCCGAGCTCGTCGGAGAGCTTGGCGGCACGCTCGAGCAGACGCGAGTGCAGGTAGAAGACGTCGCCAGGGAAGGCCTCGCGGCCCGGCGGGCGACGCAGCAGCAGGGACACCTGGCGGTAGGCCTCGGCCTGCTTGGAAAGGTCGTCGTAGATGATGAGCGCGTGCTCGCCGTTCTCCATCCAGTGCTGACCCATGGCGCAGCCGCCGTAGGGAGCGAGGTACTTGAACGGCGCCGGGTCCGACGCCGGGGCGACCACGACGGTGGTGTACTCCATGGCGCCGAGCTCTTCGAGCGTGGCGACCGACTGGGCGACGGTCGAGGCCTTCTGCCCGATCGCCACATAGATGCACTTCACGCCCAGACCCTTCTGGTTCAGGATCGTGTCGAGGGCGATGGTGGTCTTGCCGGTCTTGCGGTCGCCGATGATCAGCTCGCGCTGGCCACGGCCGACCGGGATCAGCGAGTCGATCGACTTGATGCCGGTCTGCATCGGCTCGTGCACCGGCTTGCGGCCGGTGATACCCGGGGCCTGGATCTCCATACGGCGGGGCTGCACGTTGGTCAGCGCACCCTTGCCGTCGACGGGCTCACCGAGCGGGTTGACCACACGGCCGAGCAGGCCGTCGCCGACCGGAACCGAGAGGATGTCGCCGGTGGCGACCACGGTCTGGCCTTCCTCGATGCCCTCGACGTCGCCGAGGACCACGGCGCCGATCGAGTCCTCGTCGAGGTTCAGGGCGAGACCGACCAGGCCGTTCTCGAACCGGAGCATCTCGTTGACCGCCGCGTTGGGCAGGCCCGAGACGCGGGCGATGCCATCGCCGACCTCGAGCACTCGGCCCACGGTGGTCTGTTCGACCGACGGGGTGAAGCCCTCGAGGTTCGCCTTCAGCGCTGCGGTGATCTCATCGGTGTTGATCTGCAGATCAGCCATTTTCGTCTATCTCTCTGGTGGAAGTGGGTTGCTATCGCCGGCGGGAGCCGGATGGGCGTGAATCGTTGTGGTGGCAGGTCAGCCGATGTGGCTCTTGACCTGGGCGAGGCGGCTGCGGACGCTGCCGTCGATGACGGTGTCGCCGATCGTGGTGACGATGCCCCCGAGCACGTGGGGGTCGACGGTCACCCGAACGTCGACGTCCTTGCCGGTCGCCTGCTTGAGCGAGGCGGCCAGGCGGGACACCTGATCGTCGGAGAGGGCCACCGCCGAGCGGACCTCGGCGACGTCGCGGCCGCTCGCGGTCGCCAGCTTGGCGACGAGCGCCCGGGCGATCGCCGGGAGGTCGGCGGCCCGGCCGGCGCCGACCACGAGGGAGACGGCGGCGGAGGTGACGTCGGAGGCCTTGCCCTGGAGGAGGTCCTCGACGATCTGCTGGCGGGTCGCAGCCGGCACGTGGGGATCGCCGAGCGTGTTGCGCAGCTCGTCGTTGGACTCGAGCGCCTGGGCGAACCGCAGGATCTCGTCGTCGGCCCCGGTGTCGCCCTCGGCTCGCAGCACGGCGAGGAGAGCGGCGGCGTAAGCGTCGATGGTGTCGCTCATGTGATGGTCTTTCGTGTCCGCGTCAGCTGGCGCCGACGCTGGAGATGTAGTCGTCGATCAGGGCACTCTGGGTCGTGTCGTCGAGGTTGTTGCGCACGACCGCGTCGGCGGCGGTGCGGGCCTGCTCGGCGACCGCCGCCCGGAGGTCGGCCAGCGCCTGGTCGCGCTGGGCGGCCACCTCGATGCGGGCCCGTTCCTTGGCGTCGGCCACGTCGCTCTCGGCACGAGCGATCAGGTCGGCCTCGAGCCGGGTCGCCTGCTCACGGGCCTCGGCCACGATGGCGTCGGCCTCGGCGCCGGCGTCGCCGAGCGACGAGGTCAGCGCCTGGAGCTCGGCTTCGGCGTCGGCCTTGGCCTGTTCGGCGGCGGCGAGCTCGGACTCGATCTTGGCCGACTGGGCCTGCATCGCCGCCCGGATGGCGGGCACGCCCTTCCAGAGGAAGACGACGAAGATGATGCCGAAGGCGGCCGAGCCCCAGTAGAGCTCGTTGATGTCACCGGGGATCCAGTTCCCGTTGGGTCCTTCGGCGGCGAAGATTCCGATCATGGTCGTCTCCTTCAGTTGGCCGAGAGGGCCTGGTCGATGACGGACTGCTGACTGCCGGCGTCGAGATCTCGACCGAGCACGATCTGGGCCGCGCCGACGGCGAGCGAGGAGACATCGCCTCGCATGCCCGACAGCGCCGAGGCCCGGGCCTCGTCGATCTCGGCCTGCGCACTGCGTCGCATCTCCGCGATCTCGGCGTCGGCCTCGGCCTGCAACGCCGCTCGGCGTTCGTCGGCGGCGGCCCGAGCACCGGCGAGGATCTGGTTGGCCTCGGCTCGCGCCTCGGTCAACGTCGCCTCGTGGTCACGACGAGCCGAGCCGAGCGCGGCGGTCGCCGCGTCGGCGGCGTCCTTGCCGGACTGGATCGTCGTCGCCCGGTTCTCCATCGCCTTGAGGATCGGGGGCAGCAACACGAACTTCATCAACCCCCAGAGGAGGAAGAAGAAGATGGCGGCCCAGACGATCTCGTTCTCGACGGGGATGACGGGGTTCGGCGGATCGCCGGCTTCTTCGGCGTCTGCGGCGAGTGCCCAGAGATTGATCACGGATTCACCTCAGGTGGTACGGGTGATGAACGGAAACGGTGCGCCCGAGGCGTTCATTCGCTGCATGCGCAGATCACGACTCGGAGGATGCCGACAGGCGGCGGGATCAGACGAACTTCAGGAGGATGAAGACGACGAAGCCGATGAGGGCGAGGGCCTCGGTGAAGGCGATGCCGAGGAACATCGTGGTCTGGACCTGACCGGCCGACTCCGGCTGGCGGGCCATGGCCTGCACGGCCTGACCGACGAGGTAGCCGATGCCGATGCCCGGACCGATGGCGGCGAGGCCATAGGCCAGACCGGCACCCTCGGCGGCGGCAACGTCCTGGGCGCCTTCGGCGACGACGTTGGCGCCGTCCTGGGCAAGCTGGGCGAGAACGCTCATGATGTGGATGTGCTCCTGTATTTGGGGTTTCTGCCGGCCATGACCGGCGGGATCTTGATAGGGACTGGGGGCTGCGCCGGGCTCAGTGCGCCGGGTGCAGGGCGCCGCCGATGTAGACGGCGGCGAGGATGGTGAACACGAAGGCCTGGATCAGCGACACGCCGACCTCGAAGGCGGTGAAGGCGACCAGGCCGGGGAAGGTGCCGAGCTGGATCAGGATCAGCGCCGAGGCCGACCAGACCGAGATGCACAGCACGCCGAAGGTGATGAGCAGGATGTGCCCGGCGAGCATGTTGGCGAAGAGTCGCACCGCGTGGCTGAAGGGACGCACGAGGAAGGTCGAGAGGAACTCGATCGGGGTGACCAGCAGGTAGAGCGCCTTGGGCACGCCCGGCGGGAAGAGCACGTCCTTGAAGTAGCCGAGGCCGTTGTGCTTGACGCCGACCGAGATGAACATGCCCCACGCGATGAGCGCCAGGACCAGCGGGCCGGCCATGCGGGCGTTGGCCGGCATCTGGAAGAAGGGGATGACCTCGGTGATGTTGCCGATGAAGATGAACAAGAAGAACGAGACCAGCAGCGGGATGTAGGGCTCGCGGCCGTGACCGATGCCGGGCTTGGCGATCTGGTCGTCGACGAAGTTGACGATGCCCTCCGAGACGGTGCGGAAGCCGCGGGGCACGAGGCCGTCGCCACGGGCACCGAGGATGAAGATCAACGCCGGGATGATCACGCCGAGGAAGTGGATGAACGCGATCTTGTTGAACGCGAAGTAGGTCGAGTCCTCGAACAGCCACGCCGGCCACTCGATCACGTTCTCGATCGGCGGGAATTCAACGGCGGCCAGAAGGTTCACTGGTGCTCCTTGGTTTCGGAGAGGTCGGAGATCGTTGGGCTGTTGCTCGCCTGGGCGGCGTCGAGCCCCGGCTTCGGCTTGAGCCCGGGGAAGGCTAGCGAAGCGGACACGAAACGCATCTCCCAGAACAACAATCCGAGATGGGTGATGATGAGCGTCAGCCCGAGCGGGACGAGCTCGACCCACGACGCGTCGCGAACGAGCAGCACGGCGAGGGTGATCAGGCCGAGCCGGACGAGGAAGCCGAACAGGGCGACGCCCGCCATCAGGGCGAGGGAGATGCGGGCGGCGTAGCCGAGCGACCACGCGGCGAGCAGGAAGTTGACGACGACGATCGCCAGGCCGTAGCCGACCGACGCGGCGCCGTCGGCGCCCCAGAAGGCGGCGCCGATCATGACGGCGATCGGGGCGATCATCACGCCGCGGCGGGCGAGGTCCTTCGCGACCTCGAGTGCGGGCGACGGGCCCTCCATGCGCATCGTGAGAGGGTTGGAGGGCGCGCTCACGACTCGGTCCCTTCGATCGGGGCGGTGAGATCGCGGGCGGCGCCGAGACGGCGAGCCTCTGCGCGCAGGCGGGCGGCTTCGGCGCGAGCGGCGGCGGCCTGCTCGTTGGCCGCGTCCATGCCGCGCTGATAGTCGTAATACACCTTCAACACTGCGCCGACCGTACCGAACGCGAGGAAGGCGAGCATGAAGACGGGACGGGTTCCTGCCGCGGAGTCGATCCAGAGCCCGAGCAGGGCGATGATCACCGGGGCGAGCACGAGGTCGAAACCACCGCTGGAGCGCCAGATGGCCTCTTGCAGATCGCGCTTGTCGGAAGCGTCCATCGATGTCCTCGGCAGATCACGGCGCCCCCCGTTGGACGCTCGTGAATTCATGCACAAGCTAACAACCACCCCCGCTCCTGGCAACCCGAACCTTGGCCGATCACTCACATCGATCGTCGGGATCCCGACAGGATTTTCACCGAGAGTTGTCTCCCCGATCACGCTTCGGGCGAGTATTGCGGTAAGGTTACGAAATGCGGGTCGGTGGGAAGTGATGGAGTCTCCACACATGAACGTCTCGTTCGCTCCGGTCCGGTCGATCGATCGGACTCGCACCCTTCGGGTCAACCTCCTCGCACGGCTGGCGCTGATCGCCGCCGTGATCGCCGCGACCGTCTCGCTCGCGCCGGCCCCGGCCGGCGCCTACGGCGGGTTCAGCGACGTCGAAGAGGGCCGCTACTACGCCGACGCCGTCGCCTGGATGACCAACGAGGGCATCACCACCGGCATCAGCCCCGGATGCTTCGGCCCCGACGAACTCGCCACCCGCGGCCAGGTCGTCACCTTCCTGTGGCGCTACGTCGACCCCAACCCGACCGGGGGCCACAGCTTCACCGACGTGACGGCGAGCTATCAGCAGGCACCGGTGTCGTGGGCGGCCTCGACCGGTGTCACCACCGGCCTCACCTCCACCCTCTTCGGTCCCAACAACCCGGCGACGCGAGCCCAGGTCGTCACCTTCTTGTGGCGCATCGCCGGTGAGCCGACCGCCGGCATCCCCGGTCACGGCTTCTCCGACGTCACCGCCGGTTGGCAGCAAGCCGCGATCTCCTGGGCCAAGCACGCCGGTGTCGTCACCGGCCGCACCGACTCCACCTTCGATCCCGACACGCCGGTCACCCGAGCCGAGTTCGCCGCCATTCTCTGGCGCTTCGACGGCCAGCCCCAGGTCACCCCGATCCCCGACACGACCTGTGGCGGAAGCACCCCGAGCCTCGACGGCTTCCCGACCGCGTCGACCACCGGCATCGCCGGCGTGGGCCTCTCCCCCGGCGACCTCACGCCGAGCGGCACGATCACCATCACCCAGGACGGCGCCGTGATCGACATGCTCGACGTCAGCGGCGTGATCAAGGTGCAGGCCGACAACGTCACCATCCGGCGCACCCGGATCCGCCACAGCTCGGGCTTCGGCATCCGCAACGAGGGCCGCAACCTCGTCGTCGAGGACACGACGATCATCGGCAGCACCACCGACGCCCAGTCCGCCATCGCCTACACCCACTACCGCTGCACCCGCTGCAACATGTCGGGTGCGGTCGACGGCGCGACCGCCTACGCCAACGTCGTGATCGAGGACTCCTACATCCACAACCTCCGCAAGGGGCCCGGCACCCACAACGACGGCATCCAGGGTTCCGGCGGGTCCAACGTGACCATCCAGGGCAACACCATCCTCGGGCCGTACCAGACCTCGACGTCGGCGATCCTGGCCCAGACCAACGTCGCCCCGATCGACAACTGGAAGATCCTCGACAACTACCTGCACGGCGGGTCCTACACCGTGTACCTGCGCGACAAGGGCAACGGCAACGGGTCGCCCACCAACTCGATCATCAGCGGCAACGTCTTCGTCGCCAGCACGAGTGGGGTGTTCGCCGCCTGCCTGCAGTACAAGTCGGCCTTCGAGTGCAACACCCTCGACAACACCATCTCGGCGTCGGGCGGGGTGACGATCACCAACAACGTGTTCGACAACGGCCGACCCGTCGAGTAGCCGCCCGGGTCAGCGACGCAGCGGGCGGACCAACAGGTCCGCCAGCCGCAGCATGCCGGTGGCCTCCGCACGGGGGCCGGGCGCACGCAGCGAGATCGTCTCGGCGTGCCGGAGACGATTGCCGTTGAAGACCGGTCCCGGCACGAGACGATCGGGATCGATCGACGCGGGCGGCATGCCGAGGGCCTCGCAGATCTCACCGACCCAGCGCTCGGGTTCGGTGAC
>JBCCWI010000137.1:0-11124 GCA_039193795.1 Actinomycetota bacterium
GCGCGATCTCGGTGTCACCACCGTCTACGTCACCCACGATCAGGTCGAGGCCATGACGATGGGCGACCGCGTCGCCGTGCTCAAGGACGGCTACCTCCAGCAGGTCGACTCGCCCCAGAACCTCTACGACAAGCCCGACAACGTCTTCGTCGCCGCCTTCATCGGCTCGCCGTCGATGAACCTGCACGAGGCCAGCCTCTCGGGCACCACGCTCACGCTCGGATCCCACTCGATCGAACTGCCCGCCTCGGTGTTCGAGAAGCGCCCGGGCCTCAAGGCCTTCGACGGCAAGAGC
Source organism: Actinomycetota bacterium (assembly GCA_039193795.1). Lineage (GTDB taxonomy): Bacteria > Actinomycetota > Acidimicrobiia > Acidimicrobiales > Aldehydirespiratoraceae > UBA11606. The sequence continues at coordinate 296 of JBCCWI010000137.1, forward strand.
CTCATCGTCGGTTTCCGTCCCGAGGACCTCGAGGACTCCACGCTCGCCCCGGACGAGAAGAAGGGTGGTTCGTTCTCGACCACCGTGACCCTCACCGAGGCGCTCGGCTCGGAGATCATCGTGCACTTCGACCTCGACGCCCCCAAGGTCGACGCCGGCGACCCCGATGCGGTCGACGACCTCGGCGACGCCACGGCGGTCGGGCGCTTCGATCCGCGCAGCCGGGTGATGATCGGCGACACCGTCGAGATCGCGGTGAACACGATCAACCTGCACTTCTTCGACCCCGAGGCCCGCACCGCCATCTGGTAGTCCGGGCCGCTCGGCGGCCTCGAGTCTTCGCGCGATGGCGCACCCCACGGGGTGCGCCATCGGCGTTTTCGCTCAGGCTGGTGCGGGCGTGTCGGCCGCGGCCCAGGCGCCGTAGCCGCCGAGGAGATCCGAGACGTCGGCGAAGCCCGCCGCCACGAGTCGGCTGGCGCCGATCGAGGAGCGGTAGCCACCTGCGCAGTAGACGACGGTCGGCTTGGCGGCGTCCAGGGACGCGAGCATGCTGTTCAGCTGCGGCAGCGGCGCGAGCATCGCGCCGTCGATCATGCCCCCCTCGGCCTCGCCGGGGCCACGCACGTCGACGAGTTGGAGATCGGGCGTGTTCGCCATGGCGTCTCGCAGGGCGGCGACGTCGAGTCGGCTCGACTGGGCGACCTCGTCCGGGTGATCCACGAACGCCCGCTCGGCATGCCGCAGACAGCCCACGACGTTGTCGAAGCCGATGCGAGCGAGCCGGTTCTTGGCCTCGCGCTGGTCGCCCTCCTCGGCGACGAGGACGATCGGCGCGCCGGGTTGGACCACGCCCCCGGCGAACTCTGCGTAGCGACCGGCCATGCCGATGTTGATCGAGCCGATGAGGTGGCCTCGTGCGAACTCGACCGGGTCCCGGGTGTCGACGACCACGGCCCCGCGTCGCTGCCATCGGCCGATCTGCTCGACGGTGAGCGACGACGGTTCGGCGTGCTCGTCGAGCAGCTCCCGGTTCTCCCGGTTGAGCATGGCGTCGTACGCGAAGTACGCCGGTGCGACCGACTGACCCTCGGTCACCGCGGCGACGAAGTCGTCCTTGCTCATCGGCTGGAGCGCGTAGTTGCCCGCCCGCTGCTCGCCGATCGTCGACGAGGTGTCGGTCGAGAGGTTCTTGCCACACGCCGAGCCGGCCCCGTGGGCGGGGAAGACCCGGGTCGCGTCGGGCAGGGTCAGCAACCGTTGGTGGAGTGAGTCGTAGAGCTGGCCGGCGAGCTCGTCGGCGGTGACCCCGACGGAGGACAGCAGATCGGGACGACCGACGTCGCCGATGAACATCGTGTCGCCGGTGAGGACGGCGTAGGGGACCTCGTCGTCCGCGTGTTCGTAGACGACGATCGAGATCGATTCGGGTGTGTGCCCGGGCGTGTGACGGATCTCGAGGGTCACGTCGCCGAGGCTGTGGCGCTCGCCGTCGGTGAACCCGCGCGCGTCGAATTCGGTGACGGCGACATCGCCGTAGCCGATCTCGGCTCCGGTCGCCGCGGCCAACTCGAGATGCCCGGAGAGGAAGTCGGCGTGGAAGTGGGTCTCGAGCACGAGCTCGATCGTGAGGCCGTGCTCGGCGGCGGTCTCCAGGTAAGGCGACACGTCGCGTCTCGGGTCGACCACCACCGCCCGCTTGGTCCGCTCGTCGGCGATGACGTACGACGCCTGCGAGAGGCAGTCGAGGTAGTGCTGTTCGAAGAGCATGCGGCGGTCCTTTCCCGACCGGGATCGATCTCCCACCGATGACATCAAATGTACGGACATTTGTCAACGCGCTACGATCAGGAGGTGACCTCCACGTTGGCGTCGGCGCTGCTCCCCGCTCGCAATCAGATGGCGCTCTCCCTCGGGTGGCACATCATCCTCGCCTGCTTCGGGATGACCTTCCCGGCGATGATCTTCGTCCTGCACCGCAAGGGGCTCCGGGGCGACGACACCGCCCTCGAACTCGCCAAGCGATGGTCCAAGGTCGCGGGTGTGCTGTTCGCCATCGGCGCGGTCTCCGGCACCGTGCTCAGCTTCGAGATGGGTCTGCTGTGGCCCGGACTCATGGAGCAGTTCGGCGACGTCGTCGGGCTGGCCTTCACCCTCGAGGGCATCGCCTTCTTCATGGAGGCGATCTTCCTCGGCATCTACATCTACGGGTGGGGCCGCATCCCCGGCGAACGCCACATCCTCATGCTCGTACCGATCATGGCGGCCGGCGTCTTCGGCTCGTTCATGGTGATCTCGGTCAACGGGTGGATGAACGCACCGACCGGGTTCGACATCGTCGACGGCGAGGTCGTGAACATCGATCCGGTCGCCGCGATCTTCAACTCCGCCGTCTACCTGCAATTCCTACACATGTACCTCGCAGCGGTCATGGTCGTCGGCTTCACCGTCGCCGGCGTCTACGCCGTCGGTTGGCTGAAGGGCCGCCGGGACCGGCTCCACCGACTCGGGCTCGTGGTCCCGCTCGCGTTCGCGTGCGTGGTCTCCCCCATCCAGCCGGTCGTCGGCCACTTCGCCGGTCAGCGTCTCACCGACGAACAACCGATCAAGCTCGCCGCGATGGAAGGACTCGCCGAGACCGAGTCCAACGTCGAGCTCGAACTCGGCGGCTACTGGAACGGCGAAGAACTGGTGGGTGCGATCGAGATCCCGATTCCCGGCCTGCTGTCGTTCCTCTCCGCCAACGACTTCGACGCGACCCTGCAGGGACTCAACTCGGTCCCCGAGGAGGACCGGCCACCCGTGGGCATCGTGCACATCGCGTTCCAGACGATGGTCGCCCTCGGCACCTTCCTCGCCCTGCTCTCGACCGTGTATCTGTTCCTGCTCTGGCGCAAGCGCGATCCGTTGGAATCGACCTGGCTGCTCCGGGCGGTGGTGATCTCGGGCCCGGCGGCGATCATCGCGATGGAGACCGGATGGATCACCACCGAGGTCGGCCGCCAGCCGTGGATCGTGCACAACGTGATGCGCACCGAGGACGCCGTGACCGACTCCGGTTACATCTGGATCAGCCTGACCGTGCTCGTGATCGTCTACGCGGCGATGACGATCGGTGCCTACGCCCTGCTGCGCTCGATGTCTCGCCGGTGGCGCGAGGGCGAGACCGACCTCACCAGCCCCTACGGTCCGAGCGCGGCGAGCCAGACCGAGAGCGTGGGCTCGTGAGCGCCGCGGACGCGATCGCCGTCCTCCTGTTCGCCGCCGTGATCCTCTACTCGGTGTTCGGCGGCGCCGACTTCGGGTCGGGGGTGTGGGACCTCACCGCCGGGGACGACGAACAGGGCGCACCCACCCGACGCCTCGTCGACCACGCGATCGGACCGGTGTGGGAGGCCAACCACGTCTGGCTCATCTTCGTGCTCGTGCTGCTCTGGACCGGCTTCCCCGACGCCTATGCCGCGCTGATGCGCGAGGCGGCCGTGCCGCTGTGGTTGGCCGGACTCGGCATCGTCGCGCGCGGCGCCGGCTTCGCCTTCCGCAAGTACGCGCCGACGCTGCGCTACGCCCGGCTGGCCGGCATCGTGTTCGCGTCGTCGTCGCTGCTGACCCCGTTCTTCCTCGGCGCGATCGCCGGAGCCGTCGCGTCGGGACGCGTCGAGCTCGCGGGCGACGCCGGCCCGTTCGAGGTCTGGCTCGGCCCGACGTCGATCCTGGGCGGGATCCTCGCCATCGCCACGTCGACCTTCCTCGCCGGCGTGCTGCTGGCCGCGGAGGCGTCGTCGCTCGACGACCACTCGCTCGCCGCCGAGCTCCGCACCAAGGCTCTGATCGGCGGCGGTGTCACCGGCGCCATCGCCCTGGCCGGGATCCCGGTGATCCTCACCGACGCCGAGACGCTGGCCGATGGTCTGCTCGGGCGGGGCCTGCCGTTCATCGTGATCTCTGCGGTCGCCGGCCTCGCCACCATGTGGCTCCTCGCCCAGTTCCGGCTCCGCGCCGCTCGCATCAGCGCCGCCGTCGCCGTCGCCGCGGTCGTCGCCGGATGGGGGTTTGCGCAGTACCCGTGGATCCTGGTCGACGAGATCGACATCGACGAGGCCGCCGGCGCCCAGGCCGCACTCGTCGGCACCCTGATCGCGGGTGGGGTCGCCATCGCCATGGTCGCGCCGGCGCTCATCTACCTGTACACCCTCGCCGACTCCAACCAGGTGGGTGTCCAGCAGGCTGCCGCCGATCGAGAGGCCGTCGCCCCCCGCCCCGACTGAGCCGGCTCAGACCTCAACCCGCTCCGGTGGAGGGGTGGCGACGTGCACCGCTCGGCGGCGTTCCTTGTCCTCGTAGGCGCGCAGGTCCGCCGCGGCGACGAGGTCGGTGAGGTCGGTGGGGCACGACGCACACACCACACCGGTGCTCAACCCGACCTCGACCGACTCGGTCGTCGTGATCTCGACGGCACCGCCTACGGCGGCGATGCGGCTGCGAAGCGTCGACTCGACCTGCGGGCGGTGCGAGGCCACGACGACGGCGAACTCGTCGCCACCGAGGCGGATCGCTTCGGCGCGGTCGGCGCCGGATCCCAGATCGCTCGTCAGGTCCCGCAGACCCGCACCGACGTGGCGCAGCACGAGATCACCGACCCCATGGCCGTAGGAGTCGTTGATCAACTTGAACCGGTCCAGGTCGACCACCGCCACTGCGGCAAAGGCCGGCGAGCCGCCGTTCGCCCACTCCTCGACCAGCTGATCGAGGCGGTGCCGATTGCCGACGCCGGTCAGAGGGTCGATCAGTGCGGCCGAGGTCAGTCGGCGGGTGCGACGGACGACCAGGGCGAGGATGGTCGCGGCACTCACCGCGGCGACGGCGAATGCGGCCACCCAGGCGATGGTCAGGCCGGTCGTTCCGCCGTCGGCGCCGAGGGTGGCGGACTCGTCGAGGCGATCGAGGACCTCGGCGACCATCAGCGCCTGGGCCTCGAGCGCGTCCCTGGCGAGCGAGGTCGCGGTCTGCGGCGGCGGGCTCGGCCGGTCGATCCGGTCGATGAGCCACATGTCGTAGCGCCACACACCGTCGAGGCCGTCGGTCGAGCCGATCCGGTCGAGCAGTTCGGCATCGCTCTCGGCGAGCAGGTCGCCGGGGAGATAGCCGTCGAGGAAGGGGGCGTCGAGGTCGGGCCCGAACCATCCGGGGGTCTCCTCCACCACCGCCGCAGTGCCCTCCACGAACTCTGCGGTCGCCGGTGCGAGGCGGTCGAGTTCGGCCCGGAGCTCCAGGGAGGCTGCGTCGGTGGCGACGAGGGCAGGGCTCGTGGCCAGCACGGTGGCGAGCAGTGAGATCTCCGCCGGCGTCGCGGGGTCGGCAGCCGACGACGGCGCGGTCGCGACGTACGCCAACTCCTCGAAGGTCCAGATGTCGGCGTCCGCGTCGGCCGTCCGCTCCGCGACCTCGATCAGGTCGCCGACGATCGCTGCGGTGGTGGCGTCCAGCCGTTCGCCGTCGACCAACGTCTGCAGGTCCCCGGTCGCGGCTGCGATCACCGCGCGATGGTCGTCCCACTCGTCGCCGAAGGTCGGGTCCAGCTCGGAGACGAGATCGATCGTGACGCGTGCGAAGGCGGCGTCGGCGACGACGACGCGGGCCCGGGCGGCGGCGAGTTCGTCCCGTTCGACCTCGGCCTGGTGCTGCTCGGCCGTTCGGTCGGCCTGAACGGATCGGGCCGTCCACCCTCCGCTGAGTGCGAGCACGGTCAGGGCGCTCAGCAGCGCCAGGAGCCAGGGGAATCGGGATGGGGGCAGGTGGGACATCGTTCGCCTTCGTCGACCACCGGTGAGCATCGACCCGGCACCGACCGACCTGAGGGCGAACGTGACGCCTGACCCCATGCCGATGGGTCGAACGGCGTTCTGGCCCGCCGGTGGTCAGATCGGGGTCAGCCGAACAGCCCGAGGAGGCGAGCCGCGAGCGCGAGCGCAGCCACCACCATCACGGCGCGGATGACCCGCTCGCCGCCCCGCACCGCAACGTGGGCGCCCAACGACCCACCGACGGTGAACCCGACGGCGAGGATGAGCGCCGGGATCCAGTCGATCTGACCCTGGGCGAGGAACACCGGGATCGCCGTGGCGGTCACCGCGAAGATGATGATGACCTTCATGCTGTTGGCGACGACCAAGCCATAGCCGGCGCGGGTGAGGGCGGCGAGCAGGACGAGCCCGATCCCGGCCTGGATCGCCCCGCCGTAGATCCCGATGGCGAAGAACACCGCAGAGGTCGTCGGGCGACTCCATCGTGCGCCGTCTTCGCGGAAGGTGGGTTTGCGGATCGACAGGATGATCAGCGGGATCATGATCAGCCCGAACACCGTCTCGAACGTGTCGTCGGTGAGGCGACTGATCGCGAGCGATCCGACGAGCGAGCCGAGGACGACCGGAAGCAGCACGGGGACGGCGTGACCGAGCCCGTCGACACCCAGCCGGCGGAACGACGCCGCCGCGGAGACGTTCGACGCCATCACGCCGATGCGGTTGGATCCGTTGGCGCTGTTGCCCGGCACGCCGGCCAGCACGAGCAGCGGGACGGTCAGCATCGAACCGCCGCCGGCGACGGTGTTGATCGCCCCGGCGAAGACGCCGCCGACGACCAGCAGCACGGCCTCCCACCACTCCATGGGGCGACCCTATCGGCGGTGGCGACGCCGTCGATCAGTCGAGCAGGTACGCCGTGGGGTTCGGCTTGAGCGGCCGGGCGTACCACAGCGGTCGCCGCAGACCGGAGTCGTTGGTGCCGGCCGGACGGGTCTTGCTCATCCAGTCGAGGTAGGCCTCGCGTGACTTCGCGGTGTCGACGACCACATCGCCGTACTCGTCGCCGGCCTGGGCCGGCCCGACACGGACCCGCTGATGCCAGCACTGCATGCCGGAGATCGGATCGGGCTGCACACAGAACGTCGCGTTCTGATGCACGCCGGTGTCCTTCCACCAGATGCGGGACGTGTCGTCGTCGTCGGAGTCGTAGGCCTCGATGCCCTGCTCACGCTTGAGCTTCCACGTCGTGCCGCCTGTGTCATTGGGAACGCTCTCGATCGACGCCTTGCCGGCACCCCACGAACGGGCCTTGTCGTCCTCGAGCCGCCAGCGGCCCATGTGATGGGAGGCGGCCACGACGCCGGGGCGGATGCCCTCGGTGCGCCAGGCCTGGATCACGAAGTGACCGATGCGGGTCGAGACGCGGACGAGACCGCTCTCCTCGATCTGGAGCTTCTCGGCGTCCTCGGGATGGATCCAGAGCGGGTGACGGTGGCTGATCTCGTTGAGCCACTTGGAGTTGGCCGAACGGGTGTGGATCAGGGTCGGGATGCGGAACGTCGGCAGCAGGATGCGCTCGTCGTTCTCCATGTCGAGGTCTTCCCAGTGCACATGGCTCGGGATCCACTTCGGGGTGGCGTACTCGGGCCAGCCCCACTCCTTGAGGGTGGTGGAGAACAACTCGAGCTTCTTCGACGGGGTCGGGAAGCCCTCCTTGGCCTCGCCGTCGATCTCGACGGCAGGTGAGCCGTCACCGAGCGGGGCGAGTTTGAGGTCGCCGATCGTCGACAGGTCGCCGTCCCACATGCCGGGCGTGCCCGGGGTGCGGTAGACGCCATCGTCGTCCTTCACCGTGCCGGCGAGCGCTTCGGCCGAGACCGTGCGCTCGTAGGGCTCGTAGGGGTCGGTCGGCACTGCGAAGGCCGACCGGTTGCGCATGTACTCGAGCGGGGTCTCACCCTCGTCGGCGGCGGCTTTGGCGAGCCCCGGGACCTCGTTCTCGAACATCTTGCCGTAGTACTCGTCGACGCTGAGCGGCTTCTCGGGATCGTCGGGCGACTGGAACCACTCGCGGATCCCGAGCGTGCCGTCGGGGTCGATCTTCCACGAGAGGTCGATCCAGAACTCGTTCTCCTCCCAGACCTCGCCCGGGTTGTACTCGAAGGTGCGGGCGCCGTCGGGCAGTGCACCGCCGTTCTGGATCTCGGCGAAGCGCCGGAACGTTGGCTGACGGAAGCTGACCCAACGGCCGGCGTGGGTCTCGTAGGAGGTGATGTCGTGGCGCTCGGCGCCGACCCCCATCGGGAGGACGTAGTCGGCGAACCACGACGTCTCGGACCAGGTCGGGGTGAGGGCCACGTGGCACTTCACCTTCTCCTCGTCCTTGAGCGCCTCCATCCAGGTGAAGCCGTCGGGGTTGGTCCAGATCGGGTTGTAGACCCGGCTGAAGTAGACGTCGAGCGTGCCCCGGCCCTCGTTGAGGAAGTGCGGGAGCAGGATCGACATCTCGTGGTACGCGAGCGGGAACTCCTTCGGCCACTCGAGGTGGTTCCAGTCGTGAGTGTTCGGTGCACCGATCGGATCGTGCGGCTTGAACTTGTTCATGCCGTTGCCGGCGGTGCCGCCCTTGGTGGCGACCGAACCGGTGAGCACGTTGAGGAAGAACAGGCAGCGGGCGACATGCCAGCCACCCATGTTGCCGGCGCCGGCGGCACGCCAGTTGTGGCTGGCGAACTTGGTCGGGTTGGCACCGATGACGGCGGCGATCTCACGGATGGTGTCGGCGTCGATGCCGGTCTTCTGCTCGGCCGCCTCGGGGGTGTACTCGGCGTACTCCTCGAGCAGGGCGGCGCGAAGGCGACCGAACTCGACCGGCTGACCTGGCGTGCGCTCGCGCAGATAGGTCTCCCAGTTGACCCACCGCTCGACGAACTCGGCGTTCCACTCCTCGGACTCGATCAGCAGCCGGGCGATCGCGAGCAACAAGAACGGCTCGGTGCCGGGCCAGGTCGGCAGCCAGTAGTCGGCCTTGGCGCCGGTGTTCGAGAGTCGCGGATCACACGCGATCACCTTGGCGCCGTTGGCCTGAGCCTCGATGATGCGCTGGGCGTGCGGGTTGAAGTAGTGGCCCGACTCGAGGTGCGACGAGATCAGGAAGATCACCTTGGCGTTCGCGAAATCGGAGCTCGGCCGGTCGTGCCCCATCCAGCTCTGGTACCCGATGCGGGCGTTGCTCGAGCAGATGTTGGTGTGGCTGTTGTGGCCGTCGACGCCCCACGCCTTGAGGACACGGTCGGTGTAGCCCTCCTCGCCGGGACGACCGACGTGGTACATCACGCCGTTCTTGCGGCCCTCGACGAACGCGGTGCGGATCTTCTCGCCGACCTCGGTGAGGGCCTCCTCCCAGCTGATGCGCTCCCATTCGCCCGAACCCCGCTCGCCGACACGGCGCAGCGGGTACATGACCCGCTCGGTGTCGTAGATCTGGTTGATCGTGGCGGGGCCCTTGGCGCAGTTGCGGCCCCGGCTGCCCGGGTGGTGGGGGTTGCCCTCGATGTTGCGGTACACGCCGATCTCCCTGTCGTGGTAGGCGACGAGGCCGCAGCCGGCTTCACAGTTGAAGCAGGTGGTGGGGACGAGGGTGTAGTTGCGCTCGACCCTGTCGGGCCAGGCCTTGGCGTCGAGTTCGGTCCAGTCGTGCCATTGCTCGGCCGGCGGGTACTTGTTGAGGTCGGTCATCAGGCTGCGATTTCTGTGAGCGGGTCTCGGCGAGGAGGTCGGGGTGGGTCAGGACAGCGGCACGGATTGGCCGGCTCGGACGAACGCATCCTCGTAGGCGAACAGGCCGATGATGGCGGCCACGGCGGCCGGGACGAGCAGGGCCGGCTCGACGGTGTCGGTGGCGAGGGCGATGATCGTCAGGGTGGCCGGCACCACCATGCCGAGACCCACGCCGCCCCACCAGAACTGGCGGGCGTAGCGACCGTGGGTCATCGTCTCGACCGCGAGTTCGACGTGGCGGCTGCCGTGGCTGGCGAGCTCCATCCACACGAGGGCGGCGGTCGCGGCGACACCACCGAGGAGGACCCATGCGACGGCGTCGGGGGCGGGGATGACCATGAAGAGGCCCATCACGGCATAGGAGGCGCCGCCGGCGGTGACCGCCTGGGCGAGCAGGACCGGCAACAGCAACGGCGTCTGCCAGAGGTCACGCCCTTCGCACTGGGCGAAGAGGTAGGCGGTGTACCCCGCCGTGCCGAGCGCGCCGAGCACCGCCGGAACCGCGAGGACCTCGAGCAGCCCGTCGTTGTCGGCGACGCCGCCGACGAACCACAGACCGCACACGGCCGCGAAGAACATCAGGACATAGGCGCCCTTGACCAGCCACGAGGTGCGATTGCCCTTGGTGAGCAGGTAGTGGAACCGGGTCGGCTGTTTGAGGTCGGCGATCAGCAACACGCCGGTGGCGGCGAGGAACACGCCGGCGACCATCGGCGGCACGACGCCGACCGCAGCCTGCTCGTCGGCGTGCCCGAGCAACACCATCAAGGCGGCGACCAGCATCACGCCAGCGGCGATCGCCTTGGTGACGAGGTAGCCCGACACCTTCTCCTTCCACGTCATCATGTGGGTGGTGGTGTAGGCGGTACGGGCGACGACGCCGTCGAGGTCGGCGGGCTTCTGCCCGATCGCGACGGGGACGGTCGGGTGGTTCTTGCCGGTCGTGCCGGTGATCGTGTCGGCCCAGATCATGCCGTCGTTGGCGATGGCGGTGCGGGTGGGGTCGAGCGAGGCCTGGTCGGCGCCGCGGTAGTAGACCTTCGGCTTCGTGTTCTGCTCGGGGGCACGAACCGCCGTGTCGTCACGAGCGATGATCCGCGAGATCTCGGAGTTCGGGTCGTCGAGATCGCCGATCTTGATCGCCTCGGTGGGGCACACGATCTGACACGACGGTTCGAGGTTCACCTCGATGCGGTGGTTGCACATGTTGCACTTGTGCGCCGTGTTGGTCTCGGGGTTGATGTA